>MKRK01000101.1:0-316 GCA_001896915.1 Clostridiales bacterium 43-6 | reverse complement strand
GTGGCGGTTTTTGCCTTTTCGTCCACGATATAGTCGCACTCGTGCAGCTCGTCATTGTCCACCTTTGTGTCCATTTCACGAACACGGACGGATTTCAGGGTGCGTGCGAATTTATCCGCCTTTCCATAAAGCTCAGTGGATTTTTCCCCCTGTCCGGAAATGATAAGGGGCGTTCTCGCTTCATCGATTAAAATTGAGTCAACCTCATCCACGATGGCAAAGCTGTGACCCCGTTGTGTTTTTTGTTCTTTGTAAGTAACCATGTTGTCACGGAGATAGTCAAAGCCCAGCTCGTTGTTGGTGCAGTAGGTAATGT
>MKRK01000100.1:7672-9055 GCA_001896915.1 Clostridiales bacterium 43-6 | reverse complement strand
CTCTTTGTCGTTATAAATATTAATCAGCCGCTCTTTTTTGGTTGCCAGATCCTCCGGTTCGGGATAATCGGGGAATTTGGCACTGGAATGCACCGGATGGTCGGGCATTTCCCCGATGGGTACATCAACATCAAAGCGGGCGGTTGGTTCGGGTTTGCTTTCAAAACGGTAGCCGGTGACCTTTTCCACCGGTTTTGCCACATGGCGGAACAGGGAAATCAGGGTTGTCCCGGTCAGCAGCATGAATAATACAAAGAGCAGCAGGATGATTGTGATCCGTGCACCGGTGTTTCCCAGTAGCATGGCGATGGGATGACCTACCAATGCACCGATGAAGCCGCCGCCTTTGATTTGGGTACCTTCGGTATACGCCTTGCCCAGATAAGTGAAAAACGTATCGCCGGTTGCTTTTGAGAAAACATTGATCAAAGCATCCACAAAGACGATCAGAAAAGCGGATTCAATGATTTTGTTTCTGATTTTACCCAGTGGCTTGTTCCATGCGCTCATCACAGATATGTAGCCAAGCAGAATGGGCCAGAAATAAGAGCAAACACCAAACAGACCGAATACAAAGGTATGCATGGTGCGCCAGAAGGACTCTCCTTTGATCAGTACCACAAACAACAAAAACAGTGCCAAAGCAAACAGAACCACAGCAGCGGTCTGCCGTTTTTTCTGTTTTTGTTTTTCCATTTCTTCCAGTATCATTTGTTTTTCAGCGGCGCTTTGCCTGCCTGTGGATGGCTTGCCAGTGTCTTTGGCGGCGGATTGCCTTGGGCGTCCTCTTTTTGCTTTTGTGGGCATTGTGTCACATCCCTATGTATCAAATTATAAAATTGGTGTTTTCATTGCGGAGTAATATGTAATACTGATTTTCATAGAAAATCAGCAGAAGAACGAATGATGGTATTCGTTTATTTTATTTTCGAGTTTGTGACGCCGGGGGTAAAGTCTTTGTTCAGATAATCGGCAGGGTTGGTGGAAATCAGCCGTGAGATCACAAAGCCCTCTGCACCTCTGGTGCCTTCAAAAAAACAGTTTTTATAAGAACCGGTTTCGGGTTGTGTCCCCTCGGCTTCATTAAAAATATATTCCTTCGGCATCATCGTATATAAAAACATCAGCTTTCGCCTTCCTCTATCAATGAATACAGACAAGCAATGGCATCAGACAGGCTGCCCAATGAGTCGATGATACCTTCCTCCACGGCACGCTGTCCATCTAAAATCGTTCCCACATCTGTGGCAAGCTCCCCCACATTGGTCATCAGCTTTCTGAAGTTATCCTGCGTAATCTTTGAATTTTCACTGACAAACCGGACGATCCGTTCCTGCATTTTATCAAAATACGTAAAGGTTTGAGGAACCCCCAGAATAATGC
>MKRK01000100.1:0-7649 GCA_001896915.1 Clostridiales bacterium 43-6 | reverse complement strand
TGCCGAAACAGCCAAAGGTACACCAATGGAGTGGCCCCCGCCCAGCACCAGCGAAACCACTGGTTTTTTCATGCCTGCAATCAACTCGGCTATGGCAAGGCCGGCTTCCACGTCACCGCCCACAGTGTTTAATATCACAAGAAGTCCCTTGATTTCCGGGGATTCTTCAATGGCGACCAGCTGGGGGATCACATGCTCGTATTTGGTGGTTTTATTTTGGGGAGGCAGAATAAAATGACCTTCGATCTGACCGATTACCGTAAGACAGTGGATGGGATGCTTTCCGTTCGCCGCTGTTACAGAGCCGGTTTCTTTTATTTTTTCCTGTTGGTCATCAATTTCTTCGCAGTCATCTTCGTCCTGTTCCGGTTCTGTTGTAAACGGCGGTGCGTAGGTTTCGTTTTTTTTCATGTGTATGACCATCCTTCAGCTAGACTATTCTATAGTTTGTCTTTTTTTTGAGGATATCATACATATTTTTATCATGAAACTAAAACAACCGTTCTCAGTAATTATAGCATTGAAAACGCTATTATACAATGAAAAATTACATAATTAAAACAGCAAATAAAAATTAGGCACGACAAAAACGCCGATCCCAATCCGGATAGTGATTATACAGGATTGTAATTCAATATGCAGTTTTTGAGGATCCGTTTTGCTGCTGTAAATAGGCAACAATTGATATGCGACGGACTTTGATACCATTTTAATAACACGATTTCTGTTTTAATAAAAGCTCAGGTGAATTGAGGCGCTTCCCTCATAGGGATACTATAATGCATTTCATATGATGTATAATATGAACAGATCATTGGAAATCCCAAAGATAAATATTTTAAATTGTTATAATTATTCTACTTGACATATGGGCGCTCGTCTAATATAATATTCAAGCACTGAAATTAAGTAGCGAATACGGAGGGGTGTTCGAGTGGCTTAAGAAGCACGCTTGGAAAGCGTGTGTGGGAGAAATTTCACCATGGGTTCAAATCCCATCTCCTCCGCCAAAAGAAACGGCAGTTTTCGTTTTGAAAATTGCCGTTTCTTTTTATTTCGCTGTTAACAAAAAGGCAATGCTGTCCAAATTACAGTGAAATTGCTAAAATGTACAAAACTTGTCAGGTGTGATTTTGGATATACTAAAAATGCTGTCAGCTATGGAAATCAATTCTTAATTTTCTTAATATTAACATTTAAACTCTTGACAGAACTGCCAAAAAAAATTATAATTAAGTGTCTTATTTTGGACAAGCATACCCATTATGAAGAGGTGGCCTATTTGAAAACTGTTGACTTAATTGTGCCTTGCTACAATGAAGGCGATATGATTGATATGTTCTATGAAAAAACCAAGGAAGTGACCTCTGCCATTGAAGGGTATGACTTTTCCTTTATTTTTGTAGATGACGGATGCAAGGATGATACGCTGCAAAAGGTCAAAGCCATTGCGGAAAAAGACAAAAAGGTGAAATTTATCTCCTTTTCTCGTAATTTCGGCAAAGAAGCGGGTATGTATGCCGGACTGAAGGCATCCATAGCCGATTTAGTAACGGTCATCGACGCAGATTTACAGCATCCGCCGGAACTGATCAAAACCATGCTGGAAGCCATAGAAGAGGGCTATGACAGCTGCTCTGCCAGACGGGTCAGCCGTGAGGGCGAACCGAAAATCCGCAGTGCCATGGCCAGAAGCTTTTATCGGCTGATCAACAAAATGAGCGATGTTGAAATCGTGGACGGTGCGGTGGATTATCGTATGATGTCACGCCAAATGGTGAATGCCATTGTCAGTCTGCCGGAGGTTCAGCGGTTTTCCAAGGGTATTTTCTGCTGGGTCGGGTTTAAAACCAAGTGGATTGAGTTCAAAAATGTGGAGCGGCTGATTGGCGAGTCCAGATGGTCCTTCTGGGGTCTTTTCAAATATGCCGTTGACGGCATCACATCCTTTACTACCTTCCCGCTGCGTATCGCAACAATCATCGGGTCATTGGTATCGGCTTCGGCTTTTATTTATATGATTACCGTGCTGGTTCAAACCTTGTTCTACGGCAACAGCGTTTCCGGTTATCCCACCACGATTATTTTGCTGCTGTTTTTGTGCGGCGTGATTATTCTCGCGCTCGGTATTATTGGCGAATATCTGGCACGGCTGTATATGGAATCAAAACGAAGACCGATTTTTATCACCCGGGAAACCAATATAAACGAGCGTAGCAACAATGAATAGTATATTTGAATTGGGAAAGAAATACATCAATAAAGAAACCGTCAGTTATATCATTTTCGGCGCTTTGACCACTGCCGTGGATTTTGTTTTTTTTACCATATCCAATTTTGCAATTGATGCCTTTTTCAGTGTGGACAATGCGACAAAGGCAATGATATCGAATTCTATTGCTTGGGTGTTTGCGATTGTTTTTGCTTTTATCACCAACAAGCTCTTCGTGTTCAACAGCAAAAGCCTTCAGGCGGCGTTGGTTGTCAAAGAGCTCATTGCATTTGTACTCAGCAGGCTGTTTTCTCTTGTTGCCAGTCTTGTTTGGCTTTATGTTACTATCAAATGGTTTGGGATGAATGACCTTGTGTCCAAGCTGTTTAGTTATATCTTTGTTATAATCATGAACTATGTTACCAGCAAGCTGTTTGTTTTCAAAAAAGTACAGAAATAAGGAGTGCAAAGGATGGACAAAGTAGTGAAGGCGATAAAGGCATGGTTTTTCGGTGATAAGATCGAAAATCCTCTGCAGCAAGGGAATTATTTTTATCGAAACAGGTTTATATTTCTGGCTTTTCTGACACCGTTTGTGTTGATGCTTTTTGGCTTTTTCAATTCAGACTTTTATCCCTTGGGTCAAGGCGCAGATAATCAGGTTCTGGTTATCGATATGTGGCATCAGTATTTTCCGTTTATGAATTTGTTTTATGAAAAGCTGAAGGGCTTTGAGAGCTTTTTTTATTCATGGGACGGTGCCTTGGGCTTTAATTTTATGGGCATGATGTCCTATTATGCCTCCACTCCGGTATATCTTTTGTCGGTGTTTTTCTCCAGGGGCGATCTGACCATGGCAATGGGACTGTTTGTTATCATCAAAATTTCCTGTGCCGGTGCGTTTTTCGCTATTTACCTGAGAGGTATTTTCAAGCGGTATGACATGTCCATCGTCATTTTTTCCACCCTCTATGCTTTGTGCGCATTTGTAATGGGTTATTATTGGTGTCTCATGTGGCTGGACGTGCTTGCGTTGCTTCCGCTGGTCATTCTCGGAATGATCAAGCTGATGGATGAAGGCAAGTTCCGCATGTTTTCTATTTCCATTGCCTTTATGATTATCACGAATTATTATATCGCTGCCATGACCTGTATGTTTGTGCTGCTATATTATTTTGTTCTTTATTTTTCCAAGTATCACGACAAGGGCATTGTACATTTCGTAAATAAAACCTTCAAGGTCGGTGTCTTCGCTTTGTTGGGTGTTGGTATGTCGGCAATCATGCTTTTGCCAACCTTCTTTGCCCTCAAGAACACATATTATTTCGGAAACCAAGGCCCCCAAAGCATCACCATCAACAATCCCATTATGGATGTGCTCAACAATTTACTACCCAACGTGAAACTTACCGTAAGAGACGGTTTGCCCAATATCTACTGCGGAATGCTGTCATTGGTGCTTGCAGTACTGTTTTTGATGTGTAAGTCTGTTGGCAAACGGGAAAAGGTGTTGAATGTTTCCCTGCTGGCGTTTTTAATTCTCAGCTTCAACATGAACAAGCTGGATTATATCTGGCACGGCTTAAAGTTTCCCAATGAGCTGCCATACCGGTATTCCTATGTTTTCTCCTTTGTTTTGATCACCATGGCTTATAAGGCATTTACTTTACTAAAGGATATTACGCCGAAACAAATCGGCATTGTTGCCGGCACAGGATTTTTGTATCTGGCGCTTGCGGAAAAGCTATATAAAGACACCTTTGATTATAAAGTAATTTACATCGCCATTCTGCTGCTTTTGGTATATTGTTTGACTCTGATGATATACAAAACAGGGAAATACAAAGAAAGCTTTGTGTGTATCCTGATTTTCCTTGTGGTTTTTGCAGAGCTGGCCAATTATACAGCCGCCAGTGTGAAAGCAGTGGGTAACTCAAACAGGACCACTTATTATCAGAAAGACAAAGAAATCGCAAGTGTACTGAAACAAATCAAGAACTATAACAAAACAGCAAATAACGGTGTTGACACCTACTACCGTTCCGAAATGGACGAGCTGTTTACGGTCAACCCGCCCGCCTTGTATAATTATAAAGGTGTTTCCCAATTTAACTCAATGGTCAACACCAGAACTGCCGTCATCATGCAAAAGCTGGGATATGAATCCGACCCCGGCAGTAATGCATTCATTTATCATGTGGGTACACCCGTGACAGAATCCATGCTGGGCATCAATTATTTGATAGGCAGAAGCGGACCGTTTCTTGATCCGAACTATCAGCAAATCGCCGTGGCGTCCGGGAAGGGTGCAGAATCCGGCTCAACAGTGTATGGCTATAAATTCAATTATCCTTTGCCGGTTGCCTATATGGTCAGCAACGAGATCAAAAAATGGGATGTAAACGGCGACCCCTTTGCCGTTCAGAACGATTTTATTCGTGCGACCACAGGCATCTCAGAGGATATGTTTACATCGGTGATGCCCGATGCCAACAAAAATGAAGGCACGAACATGAACATTGCCAGTGTGGACGAAAACGGTATTTCCTGCAATGCGGTAGACACCGGATCAACTTCTACCGCTGTTGTGAATTATGTCGTTCCCAGGGATATGACGGTGTATGCTTATCTTGGTGCCAGCGGTGCTGAGAATGTATCGGTTCAAACCCCCAGAAGAACCGCAACCTATCCCCAGAACAGACCATGTATCATTAATGTGGGAGAATGCAAAGCGGGCGAAACGGTCAAAGTTTCCGTTACCTTCAAATCCGGGTCCGGTGGCTTTATCACAGCAAAGCTGCGTTCGTTCAACAATGCTGCCTTTGAAAAAGCCTATTCGTTATTGAACGACGAAGGTCTTAAGGTCACCAAATACAATGACAGCTCCATCCACGGAACCATAGATGTGAAGCAAGCCGGAACCTTGTTTACCTCCATTCCCTACGAAAAGGGCTGGTCGGTAAAGGTTGACGGGAAAAAGGTGAAAGTGAAGCCGGTGGGACAGGCACAACGCGTGAATGTCACCGGTAAGGATAAGATTGACACGAAGGATGATATGGCATTTGTTGCCATCGATAACCTGAAGCCCGGGAAGCACACCATCACCTTTACATTTGTACCCGAAGGGTTCCCGTTGGGCTTTGTCATTATGCTATTGTCCATCTCCTTACTGACCGCTATTTACGTTCTGCAAAAACGCAACGATGAAAAGCTGAAACAACGAATGGCATTG
Source organism: Clostridiales bacterium 43-6 (assembly GCA_001896915.1). Taxonomy (GTDB): domain Bacteria; phylum Bacillota; class Clostridia; order Oscillospirales; family Acutalibacteraceae; genus MKRK01. The sequence goes on along the minus strand of MKRK01000100.1, from coordinate 2,205 downwards.
CTGGCAGAAATGGAAGCGATCGCTCAAATCGAAGAAGACAGCGATGGTATAGAGCCTCTCAGTGAGGGAAATACTATTACCGAAGCGGAGTCCGGAGAGCCAATAGAATCTCCTGAACAATCAGAGCCGCTCCCTGATGCCGCACCGGTTGAACAGAACGAACAGCCGGAAACAAAAAGCAAAATTGATGATGATTTAATCATATAAGAAGTAAGGGCGGATAGTTTATCCGCCCTTACTCACAAAACGGAGGCAACCATGCAAAGAACTGAAATCGCTCAATTGTATCAATCCATTGAAAACCGAGAGGGCAGCATCACCGTCGCCGGGTTTATACGCAATATCAGAAACTCCAAGGTCATCGGGTTTATCGAGCTGAACGACGGCAGCTGCTTTCAATCTCTTCAGATAGTGTTTGAAGAGCATTTGCATAATTTCAAGGATATCAGTAAACTGAATATCGGGGCGTCGGTTATTGTCAGGGGCACTGTCACAGAAACGCCGGAAATGCGTCAGCCCTTTGAACTGAAAGCCTCACAGGTGATCATAGAGGGACAGAGCACACCGGATTATCCACTGCAAAACAAGCGCCATTCCATGGAGTTTTTGCGTTCCATCGCCCATCTTCGCCCCCGAACCAACACCTTCAACGCATTGTATCGGGTTCGTTCTGTAGCGGCTTATGCGATCCATAGCTTTTTTCATGAGCATGGCTTTGTTTATGTGCACACACCGATTATCACAGGCAGTGACTGTGAAGGTGCCGGGGAAATGTTCCGTGTTACCACCTTGGATGCGAAAAATCCGGACCTGACAGAACAGGGTGAAGTAGACTTTTCAAAAGACTTTTTCGGAAAGCCAACCGCGCTCACCGTGTCCGGGCAGTTGGAAGGCGAATGCTTTGCCATGGCCTTCGGTAAAATCTATACCTTTGGTCCGACCTTCCGGGCCGAAAATTCAAACACCCTTCGCCACGCGGCAGAATTTTGGATGATTGAGCCGGAAATTGCCTTTTCGGATTTGAATGATGATATGAGTTTGGCAAAAGATATGATAAAATATGTGCTGCAAACGGTAATGAGAAAATGCCCTGATGAAATGAAGTTTTTCAACGATTTTTTTGACAAGGGTCTTTTGGAGCGTATTTCAGCATTGATCGATGCTGATTTCGCCCATATTACCTATACGGAAGCCGTTGAAATATTAGAAAAAAACAAAGACAATTTCGAATACCCTGTTGATTGGGGCTGTGATCTGCAAACCGAGCACGAACGGTATTTGACGGAAACAGTGTTTCAGAAACCGCTGTTTGTAACGGATTATCCGAAAGAGATCAAGGCCTTTTATATGAGAATGAATGACGACGGAAAAACCGTTGCGGCAATGGATTTGTTGGTGCCCGGTGTGGGCGAAATCATCGGCGGTAGCCAGCGTGAAGAACGCTTGGATGTTTTGATTGACCGAATCAAGGAGCTTGACCTGTGTGAAGAGGATTACTCCTGGTATCTTGACCTTCGCCGCTACGGCGGAACAAAACACGCCGGGTTTGGTCTTGGTTTTGAACGGTTGATCATGTATTTAACGGGTGTCCCGAATATCAGGGATATCCTGCCCTTCCCCAGAACCACAGGATATGCTGAATTTTAACATTGGTCTGGTTGTCAATAATCGGTATCATGAGAATAGAGGGTGTATTATGGACGTTTATGCTTTGTTGGGCGAAGTCAAAAACGGCGGAGTTTCCATCGAGCAAGCCGCCGAAAAGTTAAAACAGCTGCCCTATGAGGATTTGGGCTTTGCCCGTGTTGACCACCACAGAAAGCTGCGGACAGGCTGTGCAGAGGTGATTTTCTGCCAAGGGAAAACGGCAGAGCAGGTGGCTGTTATCTTCAGCAGGCTTGCCGAGGCAGGCAGCAACGTTCTTGCAACCAGAGCGAATGAAGAACAATACCAAGAAGTGAAAAAGCGGATACCCCGTGCGGTATTTCACGAGACGGCAAAAACCATCACTTTGATCGTAGAAAATGTACAAAAGGGGCTTGTGGCGGTCTGCACCGGAGGAACGGCAGATATCCCCGTTGCAGAAGAAGCCGCCATCACGGCGGAAATTTTTGGCGCAAGAGTGGAACGGATCTATGATGTGGGCGTTTCGGGCGTGCATCGGCTGCTCCATAAAATCCCTCAAATCAATGAAGCCAATGCCAT
>MKRK01000099.1:28563-35135 GCA_001896915.1 Clostridiales bacterium 43-6 | reverse complement strand
CCCTTTATGAATCTCCCTTCAAAACAGGAAACGGGTTATTATGGGGTCTCAATCCTCAGACAAACCTTGTCAATCATTTTACTTCTGCCTATACGCTGCAATCAGGTACAAACATTGTTATAACCGATATTTTCGGCAAGGAAGTAACAGGGAGAGTTGGAACGGGTGCAGATGTAAGAATCCTACAAAACAACACACTCATTGAACAATTCACAGTGATTTTATACGGCGACGTGGACGGTGATGGCGCCATTTGTGCCATTGATATGCTAAAAGTGAAAAAACATCTGCTGGGCATAAAATTACTGAACGGTTTCTATTTCACAGCGGCCAATGCAAACCGTGACGATGATAATGTTGATGTACTGGATTTGTTGAAAATCAAACAGCATCTTTTGAAACTAAACACAATCAATCAGAACTGAAAAAAGAGCGGATTTTCCGCTCTTTTTTCAGTTATTCTATGATGCCGCATATTCTTCGCCAAATTCGGTTTCGAACGCTGCCAGTGCACTTTTGTGCAGTCTGTCAGTATGTCTTGTGCTGTAATTCAGCTTTTCTGCCAGCTTGCTTATGGTCATTCCTGAAACATAGATCATTTCCAGCACAAGCCGATAGGTATCGTTTTGAAGTCTGCGCATCCGCTTTAGAATCTCAGTTTGCAAATCAACCAGCCTGTCAATATCCTCATTGATTTCCTTCTCCAGTATATCCAGCTTTACGATACAGCTCAGCACCTTATCGGAATGATTGTTTTTGCTGCTCCAGTCCCTTGTGGTGTCACAATTTACATTGGTCGCCATTATCATGAGTTGACGCTTATGCTCCATTTTCATATTTATTTGAATATCCAGCGTTTTCAGCTGTGATAAATATTCCTTCGTATTCATTTAAAATCCTCCAGTTATTTTCATTACATTTCTACATTGACATATATAATATCATGGATCATGGTATACCAATTGCAAAATTGACTTTTATCAAAGCTGCAAAACCTCTCAAAGTCAGTTTTTTTTTCGATATGATTGGATGGATTATAAAAGCCGTGATAGAAAATATGTGTATCGATATCAACAAAATTAAAGAAATCAGTTTTGTAATTTTTACAATATATTTTATAATCATCTTCACATGCTATTTTAAAGATAAACTCTTCGGCACAGTTTCTTTCGTCAAACAGCCTGTTTCCCACTCGGTAAAGATCATCACCGGCTATTATTTTTTTGTTACAAACAGGACAAATATCAATCGTTATGGGATATGCTGTTTCTTCTGTCATATTATAATACAGCATTTTATTGATTGATTGAAAGAACATCTTGACAATCCCCTTCCTATCGTTTAAAATAACAAACGTAAACATTTTTCACGTTTTTAGGCTATTCTTCGTAAATAGCAATTTTTTTGAATTAAACTGTGAATATTTTACACATTTCAGGGCAAAAAATATTTCTTTTGGGTCGCTTACTTGAGCGGCCCTCTCTCTATGTTGTTACTTATTACGTAACTTATCTACAAAAAAAATTTGGACCGGATTTTGGATATCAAACCGCTTAATCAGTATATCACACTCTTTATCCAACAACACCTGTTTATCAAATCTTCTGTCCAGGGTTTTCCTGGTAATACCAAGTATTCCAGCTAATTCTGTTCTGCTTATGTTTCGACTTTTCATAAATTGCTCTATTTTTTTAATATTGACCATACCAACACCTCCTTTGCATTCTATAAATAATATACTGTAAAAGCTGTTACATGTCAAGTACTTTTTTGAAATTTACAAATATTTTTGTTGCATATTGAGTAATTTGTGTTATAATACCTATGTACTAACTATGAAAAGTAAGAAAGAAAAGTAAGAAGGTGATTTGATGGACAGAAGCATATTGAAAAAACGCAGAAAACAATTGGGCTTGACACAACAGCATATAGCAGATATCATCGGTGTTCAAAAGCCGACCTATCAACGTTATGAAAGCGGTGTTATTAAAAGAATTGATATCAACATGATCGAAAAACTCTCCAATGCTTTAAAAACCACACCGGAATATTTAATGGGATGGGAAAGAAATGAAACAGAACCAAGCGCTGCATTGCCTGTTGAAACCGAAATGATAAATGTCCCTATTTTGGGCAATGTTGCAGCTGGTCAAAATATTTTAGCTGACAGCAATGTCAGCGGGTATGAGCCCGTTCCGAAAAGCGAGTTAAAAAAAGACGCGGAATATTTTTATCTGACAGTGAAAGGTGACAGCATGTACCCCATCATTATGGAGAATGATATGGTATTGGTCCGAAAGCAATCAGAATTAGACAGCGGAAGCTATGCGGTTGTAACTGTTGACGGGGAAGAAGGTTTGGTCAAAAAAATAATATACGGAAAAAACTTTATTGAACTGCACAGTGAAAATCACTATTATCCGGTCAGAAAATATACCGGAAATTCCGTTAAGTCTGTTTGTATTATTGGCAAGGTTGTTGAGGTCAAGAGAAAGTTTTAAGAATTTATTATCATGGGAACGATGTAAAATTACTTGAAATATGTTTGTCAATCAGGTAGAATTGAATTATGAAGAAAATGTGAACAGATAGGAGGACAAGTCATGAAACTTAGATCCAAGCTTATCATCATTATGTCTGCCTTCCTGTTGCTATTGCTTTTCATTTTTTCTGCTGTAACACAGATTTTTTTATTAAACTCCGAAAACAGTGTGGAGAAATCAGAAATCACCGAAAGCAGCATCAACCGGATGAATACAATCCTGCAAGATAATTATAACAGCTTAAATCTGATTTCCTCCACACTTTTATTGGACGGAAATATCGCCGGTCAAGTATCAAACAACAAAGCCATTCAAACCCTTGAAATTGACTTCATATCAATTATAGATAACGGAACGCTATCGTATTTCACTACCGCATCAATGAATCAAACCGGCAGCAGTATCTTCCCTGAAGATGCTCTCTCCTCTGCTGTCTCTTCCCTTCCTATGCCAACGGGAAACCGAAACACAAACGGAATTCTCTTCATCAACGGAACACCCTATTTGATTTCGGCTGCCAAGGTTGAGCCTGGAACAATTCTTGTAATTGGAAAAGAGCTGATTTTAGCGAAGCAGTCTGATGTTTCCATGACGGTTCTGGATGCCCAGCCCGAGCAAAACAACGTTTCCCCGTTGCAGAGCATTGTTATTGAGTATATTGGCAACCACACAGCTGTTTCCACCATGAAATACCAAGATTTATCCGGTCAGAAGACAATATCCTTTGTTATGAAGATACCCAGAAATTCGTTTTTGCAGGAACGCAGCAAAGTAATTGGCTTTGGAATTGTGTTCTCTGTAGTTCTGATTTTTCTGACAATCTTAAGTCTTGTCTTAATTTATTTTTCAATCATCAAACCAATTCAGTTTGTTCAAAACGCAGTTTTGAACATCCAAAAAGATACCGATGGGAATCGGCTTCCCGTGAAAGGCAAAGATGAAATTTCAATGTTGTCAGGCGAGCTGAACGCAATGCTTGATAAAATCGAAGCATTCAACAGTAACTATAAGAAAAGTGAAGAGAAATACAAGCTTCTCTTTGAAGCAGCTACCCAAGGCTTTTGGAGCATTGATCTTACCAACGGGTTTATTACCCTTGACAGTAAAGCGCTATTGCTGCTGGATTATACAAACGAGGCAGGCAATGAATTTCATTTGGCTGATTTTTTTAAAATAATTCATGAAGACGATGCAGAACACTTTAAAAAGCAAATATCACAAAAGCCAAGCCAAGATACCGAAACAGTGATGACTGAACTCCGAATTTATACCGGCAGGAATATTTATAAGGATTATTTTCTGCAAGGTAAAATTACCAATACCGGCAGGAATAAAATCATAAAAATCTCCGGTATTATTACCGATGTGACCACAAAGAAGACAGCTGAAAAGGAAATGAAATATCTCAGTTACTATGATAAAACCACTGGTCTGCTAAACCGGGAATCCTTCAATCGAATGTTAATCGGTCTGGATACGGCATATAATCTTCCTCTCTCCATCATATTCATTGATGTCAACGGACTTGAGACCATCAATGAAAAAATGGGTTCGGAATCAGGTGAACATATTATAAAAATGCTGGGAAATGTTCTGAAAACGATTTCCGGGGACGGGATTGTTTCCAGATTTGGCTATGATGAGTTTGGTCTGATATTGGCAAAAACAGATGAGCTTTCATCCGAAACAATTTGCGACAGCATTATTTCCCTGATCAATGAAAACACCAAAATGCTTAACATATCTATTGGATATGCCATCAAAGTAACCCCGGATCAAAAAATCAGCGATGTCATTTCACTTGCCAAAGAGAGGACCGGCAGAAACAAGCTTTTATCCGAACAGAGCAAGGATAATATATTGGTTACAAATCTCTGCAAAAATGTAACTGAACGGGATTTTGGAACGGAAAACCACGGGAAACGAATGTATCAGCTTTGCAATCAGATCGGTAAAAAATTTCATTTGCGTATGTACCAATTGGACGATTTGAGTTTACTCAGTATTTTTCATGATATCGGCAAGCTGGATGTCCCTATTGCAATCTTAGCAAAACAAGGACCACTTACCCCCGATGAGCTTGACATCATTAAGAGTCATACCCAAAAAGGCTATGAAAAAGCCATGCAAGTACCCTATCTGAAAAGTATCGCCCGAGAAATTTTATATCATCACGAAAACTATGACGGTTCGGGTTATCCCCAAGGCATCAGCGGGGATGCCATTCCCCTGCTGTCCAGAATTCTGCGTATCGTGGACAGCTATGACGCCATGACCTCGGAACGGCCATATAAACGAGCTGTCAGCAAGGATGACGCAATAAAAGAACTAGTCAGAGGAACCGGTGTGCAATACGACCCGGCACTATTGGATATCTTCATCAAATGCATGTAAAGCCGCCTTCGTATGAAGGTGGCTTTTTCTATGGATTGAAAAATTATTTGCAGGTAATGAGTAACACCAGAAATCCAATGATACAACCCACCACGATAACAAGACCCAAAACCTTAAAAAGCGATACCAACACCATGCCGACCAAAACGGCAACTCCGGCAATCAATACCAGAAACATCAATAAATCAAGACAACCCAAAGAATTGCTGCAACGCTTTTTGCAGCATTTTTTCTTTTTTTTAAAGGGCTGAAATGATTTAAAAAAATTACCCATTCACAAAACTTCCATCCATACATCATGATTACCCCATTATATGACGAGTTGGGATAAATGTTGGTAATTTCCTCGTTGTTTCATGAATAAACATAGTAAAGACAAGGTATTTTCATCTGCTTTTTTAACATCAACCGGTCAGCCGGCGTGGGATCGGCAAACATAGAAAAGCAAATTCGCCGGAGAAATGGGTTATGATATGAAAAAATGGATCAAAATTGCTGTGCTTCTTACGATTGTCATCAGTCTTGCTGTCTCTGTCCCGTTTATTGACAGCGATCCTCAATCACAATATGTAACAGCGACACCTGACGGCAAAAAATTCATCAAATGGATGGAGTTTAATGTTCCTTATTCTGCCCTCAGTAAGGCAATGAATATTGATATAAAATCCTTCGGAACCGCTACAAAAATCGATTGGATCGAAATGCTTGCCTATCTCGCCGCCAAATACGGAGGCAACTGGAAGCTGTATAAATCCAAAGATATGGATAAGCTCACAGAACGGCTGAACAAAGGCGAGCAAATGACGGAGCTTACAAAAAATATGAAGAATTTCAATTATTTCTATGAATGCTACAACGCAGTCTTGGGCGAGTTTCTCGGAGAAACCGAAATGGAAACACCCAACCCCATGAAAAGCGATACTAAAATCGTCAAGCGTAATTATGGGCTGAAGGTCTTCTCTCCCTTCGCCAAAAACTATTATTACAGCCACAGCGATGATTTTGGAAACCGCCGTACCTTCGGCTTCACGCGGGGTCATATGGGAAACGACCTGGTGGGCAGTGTAGGTACCCCCATTGTTGCGGTGGAAAGCGGTATCATTGAGGTAATGGGCTGGAATATGTATGGCGGCTGGCGAATCGGGATTCGTTCTTTCGACCGCAAGCGGTACTATTATTACGCCCATTTAAGAAAAGGTCACCCCTTTCAAAGCACCCTCAAAGAAGGTGACACTGTGAAAGCGGGTGATGTCATCGGTTATCTGGGCATGACCGGGTACAGCACAAAAGAAGATACCAATGGGATGAAGGTACCCCATTTGCATTTCGGCATGCAGCTTATTTTTGATGAGTCTCAGAAGGAATGCAACAATGAATTATGGATTGATGTATATCAAATCATCAATCTACTGGAAAAAAGCCGTTCCGCCGTATCCAAAAACCAAGAAACCAAGGAATATAACCGTGTGTATGATTTCAACGAGGTCAACGTAATCAAACAAACCTTCGGTGAATAGTCAGCCTAAAAATCGGTCCGCAAAAAATTTCAGCACCTTATCCTGCATAGCCTTCGGAACAGTGTGTCCGTTATTTTCATATTCTATGTATTCATAATAAGCCCCTGTTTTTTCATAT
>MKRK01000099.1:25724-28527 GCA_001896915.1 Clostridiales bacterium 43-6 | reverse complement strand
TCATCCGCTCCGTTTTGAATGAGCAAATCCACGAACAACATATTCTCATAATTTCTGTAAGGACTGTTTTTGATCACTTCTGCTTTGATATCCTCGCTGAGCTCTGTAAAGTCGGGGCTGAATCCGTATTTATCCTCCAGATCAGGTGTGGCTATCATCGGGGCGGCTGCCTTCAGCCGTTTGTCCTTTGTAATCGCCATGAAGGTAACAAAGCCTCCTTGGGAAGTACCGGCAATCCCGATTTTATTTTTATCAATTCTCCTATCGTTTTCAAACACATCAATCAACTTTGTAATGTCTTCTGCTGTTCCTGTTAACACCTCCAGATATTTTCGCTTATAGTCTTTGCCGAGAACCTGATAGCTGAAATCCTTCAAGCCTCTCATTCCGTGATATCTGGCATCCGGCATAATCACAAAAAAACCCTCTTGTGCCAAAGGCAGACCCATAAACAACATTGAAATGCCGTCTCCCGCAGTCCCGTGATTGAGAAAAATCAGGGGCAGGTTTTCTTTGTGCTCAGGATAGCAGCACAGTGCTGGAATACCGTCACCAAAAAGTCCGTATTCAAAATTCAGCTTCGTATCTGTTCTGCCTCTGGAAATGGCGACCTTGGAAACCTCATTGGCGATTCTCAACATCGCTTTCTTTTCATCGTTTTGAATTTCTATGGATACCGTCCCGTTAATGCCGTCATTGCCACGGCATAGTATGGATTCCTTGCTTATCTCTAAACCTAATTGGATTTTGCTCATCGATACCGGGCTTTCTGTATTCATATAAGAAAACCCATGCGCCACCTTTCATTCTATCTTTTTACATAAATATTATTTTACCATAAATATTGATAGAAACAAGACCCATTATGAAATTAAATACAAAACGGATTGATTTCCTCTGAAAATCAATCCGTGATTTTATTTTCCGGTTACTTTTTCATATGGCCAGTCTTTCATCCCGCCAAAAGTATAAACCGCTTGAAACCCTTGGTCCGATAGCTTTCTCGCCATTAACCGGCTTCTCGCACTTGTAGTGGAAACCACCAACAACTTATCACTTGTTTTGAATGCTTTCTTTATATCATCCAAATAAAGTGCCGGATGAAAGGAACGGGCACCTTTGATGTGTCCTTTTTCAAAATCTGTGGACACTGAGATATCGATCACAGTCACCTGATTTTTATCGACCATTTCTTTGGCTTGTTCTGCCGTAATTTCATGAAAAAACGTGTTGACAGTGGATCCGGATTTTTTTTCTTTTCCGCAGCCGGCAAATAGGGTCATCGCCAATGCCATGAATAAAATAACGGAAATCAATCTTTTTACATATGCTGTTTTTTTCATTTTTATAAGCAAAATCCCTTCCCTTCTCACAGAGAAAATCACAGGTTGGTATTCTGCTCTTGTCCCACCTTTCATTCATCCTTCGCCAAAATAAAAACTTTCTACCATATATTAAAAAATTTCACGGTATCTGTCAATACTTTTTTGAATAATTTGTACCGCTTCGCTTCTGCCTTCAATGTATTTCACAACAGTTTCCTTATGTTCCAACGCTTTGTATACTTCATAAAAATGCTTGATTTCCGCAAACAAATGCTGGGGCAATTCGGAAATGTCCTGATAGGTGTTATAATAGGGATCAGTTTTGCACACAGCAATGATCTTTTCGTCAGAAAAGCCTTCGTCCATCATTCGAAGTACGCCGATAGGGTAACACTCTACCAAGGTCATCGGCATAATGCTCTCTGAGCAAAGCACAAGAACATCCAGAGGATCATCGTCTTCCGCATAGGTCAACGGAATAAACCCGTAATTCGCAGGATAATGGGTGGAGGTATATAACACCCTGTCCAGCCGCAAAAGACCGGTTTCTTTGTCCAGCTCATATTTATTCTTTCCGCCTTTTGAAATTTCTATAACAGAAACAAAACTCTCTGCATTAATTCGTTTGCTGTCGATATCGTGCCAAATATTCATATGTTTCTCCCTATTTTTTAACTGAGTATAGTATAACGACAAAGGAAACTAATGTCAATCCCCATCCTCCTTTATTTAGATGTAAAATACCCCGTCACAAAAAAGGCAGAGGAGTTCCAATAGATAGTGATTTCATTGGTGGAATAGCTCCATGGATTGTCAAGATAAGCAGAAGCAGGCGCTGAGGGTTTTGTGATAAAATACTGTTTCATTGTTGCGTCCTCCAGTCTGTCATCCGGTCCGCCGGCAACCATTCCCGGCACAGGAGCTGTAATACCGTCCGCTTGTGACGGTCTGTGATGAGGGTTCATCATAGGATTGGTGCCAAAGCCCGAAACATAGCATTTTGCATTGTAATTTCTTCCGAACAAGTAATTCAGCTGCTCCAGCGCCGCACTGTCGTACACAGTAGTGTTTCCGTATTTGCCGGCCATGATTAAGCAGATTGCATAGTTGGTGAGTACCATATTGCTGCCCCATCGGTAATCCGTATTGCTTAAGCTGACTTTATAAGCGTTGTTGTTCACCCGATTTAAAATCGTATCGGCTGCGGTGGTCAATGAAGCTTTCAGCTGATTGATCAAGGCAGTGTCGGAACATTGAGACTGCAGCAATGCCACTGTGGCAAAACCGCCCACGTCATAACTGCCGAAATCCGCTTTGTTGAAGCTTTTGGCATTTTGGGTTTTGAACTTCTGCAAATACTTGCTTTCACCGGTCGTTCTGTAAAGCTCCGCCGCTGCCCAGCATATTTCATCATTCATATTGTCATCGCCGTAAACACCTGTGACCACACCGGCGGGGTTTTTGAAGCTGCCCATGTT
>MKRK01000099.1:24856-25561 GCA_001896915.1 Clostridiales bacterium 43-6 | reverse complement strand
GGCAAAATTCTCTGTTGTAACCTTATGATATACCCCGCCGGAGGGTGCCTGCATTTTCAGCATCCATTCCAGCTCATATCTTGCCTCGTCCAGTATATCGGGAATATCGTTGCCGGACTCGGGAATGTTCAGATTATCAGAGAAACCGTCTGTGAATAATTCATACCCGTATAACATATGAAAAATCGTTGTAGCGGCCGGTGTCATATATTTTCCATAGTCACCGGCATCGTGCCATCCGCCGTTTACTTCGGCGGTAACGCCTGTATCGGTGATAAGCTTTGCCACGGAGGTGTGACAGCTGCCATGGGTATAAGCCCCGGCACAGGTGCTTTCCAGCGCCGTGCCACAGCGCTGATAATACAGCGCTTTGATCATGGCGTTGTTGACATCACGATACACGTGACCGCTGATTTGAAAGGAATAGGATTTCCCTGCAAGGTTGTGGATATAGTAATTTCCTTCGGTGTTCAGCTGGGAAAAGTTCAGCTGATATACACTGATTTTGTTGGTCGAATCATAGACAGCGGAAGAGGCGACTCCATGAAAAGCAACCATTTTTGTATCTGCGTTGACAACAAAAAATTCTCCCGGATCTTTGCGGGAAATCGCAATTTTATCACTGTCTGTATAATACCCCAGCTGATTGACTTCCGTTTCTGCCGTAATTTGACTACTGAATGAAGAGGGTATTTCATACTGGTC
>MKRK01000099.1:22371-24603 GCA_001896915.1 Clostridiales bacterium 43-6 | reverse complement strand
TTTGTTTTTTCAACATCACCATATCGGTTACATCAATGGCACCGGTTTTTCTGACACTGCCCGCCAGAAGGAAAGCACCTTCCAGCCTTTTGATTTTCAAGACATGCTTTTTCATAATGTACATGTCAATGACATCAATCGTACCACTCCCGTTCACATCACCGTATAACAACGCAATTGCTTCGTCAAGAACATTGCTGTTATCTGACAGCCGGACCTTCATCCCCGTTCCGATGAAAGCATTGCCGGAAACCACAGAGTCAGATTGGATTACTTGAAGTGATCCGCTTTCATTGGTGAACTCACTGCAAAAATCGCTTATTTTTGTTTTTGGACGAATCCCATCCAAGTATTTCACCGCATTCGTTTCAAATACACGTAAATCGGACCCGGCACGAAAAAGCATCTTGTTTCCGACAGCACATGCAGAAATTGGCATGCACAGCCCCATTACCAGCAGGAAGCACAACCACAAGCTAACGGTTTGTTTTGTTTTTGGAAGCATCATCGTTCCTCATTTCTCCGGATCCACTGCTGCCCAAGCCTGTCTGTTCCGGCGGACGGCTTTGTCAGTTTGTCATAAAAATTTATCAAATTGTTTTTCAAAACACAACAAAATGCTATATTAGTTTGATTATATCATATTCCTGCTTTTGATGCAAAAGGTATTTCATCATTGCGTCTGTTTTTCACTTTGTAATAACCCCCAAAAGGACAATTCAAACGCTCTGTCATTCTCCTCTGTGCGCTTTTTTGCTTTTCCGCTTTTGTTTCCTGCCCGTCGCTGCTTGCCACTAAGATGGCGTTCAAACAAAAGCCTGTCCATGTTGCCTTCATGATAAATCATTCCGTTCTGATTGATGGCGAAGGCCCCCTTACCCAGCGCCATGGCAGCCACACCGTAATCCTGGGTAACCACAATGTCTCCCCGGCACACCAGATTGATGAGTCGGATATCCACACTGTCACGGGCGGTATCCACCGTTATCACTTCACTGTACCCGTCATTCAGCACATGACTCGTATCAATCACCATCGTCACAGGAACAGAAACGTATTTCGCAAGCCGTACTATAATTTCTTTCACGGGACAAGCGTCCGCATCCACCAATATCTGCATGTTTGCATCATCCTTACTTTATTGTCATCTTACTTTTCTTCATTCTATCGGGACTAATAAAGCTATTGTCATACATCACTCTTGACGTATTCTCGAGCAGTTGTTTCTCTTCAACGATATTTCCCGAACTCTTATCTATCGTCCTTTTGATAATCTTGTTATGACGATAATAAACACCATCTGTTTCATAAAAATAAGCATCTGTTTCATAAATATGATATCTGACCTCGGGCGTTGTGACAGAACGCAGTTCACCGCACAGATATTCATCCGTCAAATACACAAGAAGCTGAAAGTCCTGTTCCGTGGGATTGACAAAGCGATAGTCAAGATAATTATACATGATAGCGGTCCCTGTGCCAAATGGTATTTGCCGTCCGTAATCGGGAAACAAATCCAGCTTATTGTGATGATGGTGCTCAATAATTTGCATCGGGCTGTGTAACACCAACCAATGAATTAAATTGGTGAACTGACACATCCCTCCGCCTATCCCTTTTGAGGTGCTGTCGCCGGCAATGATCAGCCCTTCCTTATAACCCTTCCGCTTTGTGCAGGAACCTACCAACCGCCAAAAGGAAAATACCTCACCCGGCCTGATGATGATTCCATTGATATGCGGTGCTGCCAGTGATAAATTCACTGCTTTGTTTTCCTGCAGCTGCATCTCCACATTGCCCAGTTTTCTTCTGATCAGTGAATTGTGACGATAAAGCAGAACCGGGAACGGTTTCACAGACTTCAACGCGGCGTATTTTTGGTGAGCCAACAAATTTTTCAATCGCCGCTTTGTCTGTTCTTTGTAAACAGAGATCCGATAGGTCAATGGAGATATTTCGCAGAATAGTTTTCGTTTTTGATCCATTTCATACCACCTCATACGCCCATATTATTACAGACCCGCTCATGTGTCAATGTATGTTACAAAACTGTAATCAATTTTATTATGGAAAAGGGGTGACTTTCCCCTTGGTTTTTGGTACAATATAGAAAATTATCGACAGGAGGATGTTTTCGTGAGTTTTATCAAAAAAATCAACAGAGGCTTACTTTGCTTTGTTGTGGTTATTCTTTTTGTTCTGGCCTACCTCATTTCCGTCTCAGATTCACGC
>MKRK01000099.1:19635-22297 GCA_001896915.1 Clostridiales bacterium 43-6 | reverse complement strand
GAAGAGGAGTTTAAAAGTTATCTGAACAAAATGCAAACGGATATAGAAAAGTTTTTTGAAACCAAGGAATATGCCACTTATACAAAAAACAAGCTAACCCAGGTATTGTCAAACCAGTCCCAGGCAGGTAGTATTATTGTAAAAAACGAATATAAGATTACCCGTTATGATTTCAGTTATACTGATCATATCGTTACGGTCAATATTCTGTCCACTGTCAGTTCTGAAAACATCGGCAAGCAACGTAATCAAAATTCCACTACCGTAAACGATACAGTTTCTCTGAAACTGACGGGCGGGAAATGGAACATACTAAGTGCCAACATAACTGACAACTCCAACCAGGAGCCATCCTATCTAGAAAGGAAGTATTAATGTGGAAATCGTATTACAAACCGAAAATCTAAGCAAAAGCTTTGGCAGCCGAAAAATTATCGATAATATTTCCCTTTCTGTCTACGCAGGTGAGGTTTTCGGTTTTTTGGGACCCAACGGTGCCGGTAAAACCACAACAATCAAAATGATCATGGGCTTTTTGGGCATCGACAGCGGCAGCATTTCTGTCTGCGGCCTGAATTTGAAAAAAGATTACGAAAACGCCATGGCCCAGGTCGGAGGCATTGTGGAAAACCCGGAGATGTATAAAACACTGAGCGGATTAACTAACCTGAAAATGTATGCGAGGCTGCATGACGGCGTCACACCCGAGCGTATTCAGGAGGTTGTCCGTCTCGTGGGAATGGAGCAACGCATCAAGGAAAAAGTAAAGAAATACTCGCTGGGAATGAAACAGCGTGTGGGTCTTGCCCAGGCGATTTTGCATCGTCCCAAGCTGCTGATTTTGGATGAACCCACCAACGGGCTGGATCCTGCCGGTATTCGTGAGCTGAGAGATATCCTGAAGAACCTTGCACACAAGGAAAACACGGCTGTTTTGGTGTCCAGCCATCTTCTGGCGGAAATGCAGCTGATGTGTGACCGTGTGGGAATCATCAACAACGGGAAACTGATCGGCGTCAAGCAGATCAACGAGCTGCTGGATGATGCCACGGTAACACCCCGCTATCGTTTTTATACCAGCGAAGCCGCAAAAGCCTCCGAAATTCTTTCCTCTGATTACAGCGTGGTATTAAAAAATGTAACGGGAGAATATATAGAGCTGCAAATCTATGAAAACAAGGTGCCGGATATCAATTTCCTCCTTGCCGGCGGCGGCGTTCCCATCACAGGAATACACAAGGTAGAAACATCACTGGAAGAAGCATTTTTAAATATTACGGGAGGAGGGATTTCAATTGCATAAGCTAATTGCTTTATATATCAATGAGATGACAAAAATCATGAAAAAAGTCAGTATTATTGTTTTGCTGTCCATTATGCTGGTTCTGGTTCTGGGCTCCGGTTTGTTGATTTATGCTTCACAATCCATTACCAGTTCTGTGGGATACCGAGACGGAAGCTATGCTCTTGACTCTAAGGATGAATTGCAAATGGTAAAGTCTGATTTGGAAAATGTCAATGCCCAGCTGGCAAATGAGAATATAACCCCCTCCGAAAGAGCAATGTACGAGGCCCAGAAGACGGATTATGAAAACAGAATCAAACAATTGACCTTTGCGGCAGAAAACGGCTTCAATCTCAACTCATCCAGTTACCGTGCCAATGCCCTCAACGAAATCAGCGCCTATCGGGAGCAGCAGAAAACCCTCAAGGAAGGCGACCCCGAATATACTGCAATTCAAAACGACATCAACACACTGGAAAAGATTATCCAAAACAAGGATTTCAATGGCTATATTGAATACAGCAGAACTAAAATGAATAGTGCTACTATCTCAGCAGATGAAAAAAAGGTTCGTCTGGAAACCTTAGATTTGCGGTTGAAATACAAGGTGACCGGTGAAGACAAAAACACAAACTATTATGAGAACTTACTCAGTCAGATTGAAAACAGCAAGCTTTCCTTGATTTCCGGTATGACGATTGACCAAACACCGCTAACCATGGAGAGCCGCACCAGAACCAAAGAAAGTATCCTTCTCAATGAATACAAGCTTCAGCACAATCTTCCTGACAAATCCGACAAGGATAACATCAAAGACATGGGCTTCAGCGTTATGACCAATTTGGGTACCACGTGCATCTTGATTTTACTGATACTGCTGGCCGGAAGCGCAGTGTCCAACGAAATTTCAACCGGCTCCATCAAGTCCTTGATCATTGCCCCGGTGAAACGATGGAAAATCTTCACCGCCAAATGTCTATCCCTGTTGTCGGTCGGTCTGTTTTCCTTGCTGCTGCTTTACTTCTTTTCTATACTCACCAGCGGCATTTTGTTTGGGTTCAACACCGGTTCTCCTTATCTTTTTGTGGTGAATAACACCCCTGCGGAGCTGAATTTCTATCTTTACAAGTTTTTATACATGCTTGCTTCTTTTGTGGGAATTTTAGTGGTCGCCGCTTTTGCACTCATGCTTTCCACTTTAACACGAAACACAGCAGCAGCGGTGGCAATTTCCATTCCGACTTTTTTTGTGGGCAGCACAATCAGTCAGCTGTTATCCTTTTTCAAAGGCGAGTGGAAGATCTTTATCCCCTTCAATCATTTGAATCTGGAATCCAGACTGTTCCCCAACGATGAATTATTAAACTCTATGGGAGC
>MKRK01000099.1:18123-19614 GCA_001896915.1 Clostridiales bacterium 43-6 | reverse complement strand
CGCTCATATCTCTCTTACATTCAACGTGATTTATCTAGCCGTCATTCTATTTATCATGGTGTATGCTGCCATGGATTCCTTTAACAGAAGAGACATCAAATAACCAAGCCGTTTCACCCTCCTTTGTTCATGCATATACTGTAATAAAGGAGGGCAGAAATGGATCAAATCAACATAAACTATGACAAAATATCAATATCGTTATTTGAAATCTTCTCGGATTTAACCGCATCCATCGGCAACATTTCCAAGCTACATAATGACTTGGCCGAGTATGACGATATCTGTACCAGCGGGTTGTTTGCCGAATATTTTTATCACTTCACCCGGCTGAATTACATGCATTACCGGTGTACCGGATATCTGGAATGCCTGATTATCACCAAATGCTATGCGGAAGGCAGCCTTTGTTATTTTAAAAAAGACATTCTCGCGGTCTTCACCAACCATTTCTATAATGCATTGGATGCCTTTAGGTTGCTTCGCAAGGATAAATTATTCATCAAAAACGAAACGCTGAAAATTATGGCAGCGGAGCTGAACAACACATCGGTTATCGTCAATACCATCCAAACCCGAATGAAGCTTTATAGCCTGAAATGCTGATAAAAAAACAGTTAACGATTCGTTAACTGTTTTTTCTTTTCCATCATTTATAGATCAACAAAAGTAGGAGTATGTCCGGTGTGTGGCAGAAATTTATCAAATAAATCCATGGTTTTTATTTTCAGACTGGAGGTATTGATACAAGGATGACAGCCGAAAAATTCTTCTTTCAAAAGATCCCGATCCACCAAAAGCCTCACATTTTTCCCCTTGTCATTCATCAAACCAAGGACGCTGACCGAACCGGGCGTGATATCCAAGAACCGTTCCATATACATCGCTTCCCCAAAGGACAGCCGGGATGTCCCGATTTGCCGTGACAATAGCTTGGTCTGGAATCTTTTTGAACCGGGCATCATCAGAAGGTAAAAATCCGTTCTGGCGGTGTTACTCAAAAATAGGTTTTTGCAGATTTCGATCCCGAGAATTTCTTCTACCTCAAGACACGCATCAATGGTTGCGGTTTCCCTGTGATCCAGCCTCAAAAACGGAATATTCAGTTGTTCCAGCAACGCATAGGATCGTGCTTCCTTTGATAGCCTGTTCCCATCCGTTGGTGCTGTGCTGTATATGGTTTTGTCAATCACTACTTGATTCATGGCGTTTCTACTCCCTTATTTGTTTCATCATAACCCAAATAAGACAGTTTTTCAAGTGTGAACTCATGTTTCCCATGAGATGCTGAGCCCGTTCTCCAAAGAAAGCCGATTCTCTTGTTCCTCATACATCGGCTTTTTGCCCTTACAGTCCATCATAAACTCTTTGAGGCAGGCAAACTCATCCGTGCTTCCACAGAAACAAACCCATGCGGTTTTGCTTCCGTATGCCCGCAGCTCACTGTTTAGCAGCATATCCTCGTGCCGAACGAGAGGCTTGTCGCACCAT
>MKRK01000099.1:10527-18094 GCA_001896915.1 Clostridiales bacterium 43-6 | reverse complement strand
TTTCCCTGTATCATTTGCTCCTCAAAAACACCGGCGGGCCAATAGGCATGAGTGAAATGAATGGGATAGCCCTCGGGGATATTAAAAATTTCCAGCACTGTGTTTTTCTGCTGATAAAGCCGGGGTAAAATTCCGTTGCCATACCAATACCCGGGGCGAGACTCGCTTTTGTCAAAAGAACAGCCCGGGTGGTTCACGAAAACATGGCAGTCTCTGCTCAGATCCGCTGTCCACAAATGCTGCTGGTATCCGTTGTTTCCATTGACAAATCCGTTGTTCGGCCGGGATGGAATTTGCACCGAGCTTAGCAGATATTGTCTGGTTTTATAGACCTCAATCGTTGCTTCCCCTTGATTGTAGCATTGTGATGTTTCCGCTTCCATGATTGTTTCCAAGCCCTCCGGAGGAAGATAGGGGGAGGTTGCCAAAAACAAAACCCAAGGCAAATCACAAACCACTGCATGGGGCGTTGCATAAGACAATAGGGCTTGTAATCCCTCATCTGAGGGATACAGTGCCCCTGTCCGATATACCCTGCCCTGGGGGCTGTTGACCGCCCGGTCAAAGCAGTGCAGAGCCGCTTGTTTCAGAATGATATCCACTTGTTTCTTTGCGCGTGCTGCGATTTCTTTGTCCTCGCTGAAATCAGCCAAATTGATCAGGGCCGCTATTGTTACAGGCATATAACAGCTGCTTAAAAATTCTGCGTAACCATGTGCTTCAATTGCATCGAACCATTTTATGATTTCTGCCGCTGCCAATTCCGCCTGCAGCCTCCCTGTTCTCCCGCTTCGGGTAAACCATTCGTCTTTAAAAATCTGCCCCCCGAGCATCTGACAGCCACGGAACAACAGGGTGTGGTTTTCGCTCCAGAAGCACATGGCGTCTGTGCCTTCTTCATCCATCCAATATCTAAAGTTCAAAACCACATGCCTGAACTGTTCTTTTTCGTCTCCCGCTAAGCCTTTGAGGTAATACATTCGCATCACAGCTGCCAAAAAGAAATCGGCGCAGTCCGGCCGGGAATGAATTCTGTCGAGTATCTCCCGCAATGCTGTTTTATCGCTTTCCTGTGGCGTGTCGCGTAAGCAGCGCAACAAGGGCACAGTATGCTCATTTGCAAGCAGCTTCCCTACCGCATAATTCTCTCTGAACCCGTTTCGTCTTTCTGCTGCTGTTTGAGTGCTTTTCTCACCAACAGAAGCATTGCTGCTGATTTCAAGACTGCGGAAAAGTACCTTTCCTTCTTTTCTCACGGTGATCAATAAGCCCGCAGGAGGATTCCGGGGAAAATCAAACACGCTCTCGTTTTCCGGCCAAGGATAGCTGTTTTTATTGATCTCAACCGCTGTATCAAATTCATTGGGTCCGTCCGCTTTCAGCCCGCCTTGCTCGTTCTGTGTGATGGAAGAAAGCCAGGTTTGCGCCCTTGCCAGGCTTGCGATTTTCTCACAATTCCCGGGCAGGCTGATTTGCAGCCCAGGTTTGTCATCCATCAGCTGCAGCCCGAATAAAAACCTGGTATCACGAATTCCGATGTCCTGCAACCGTATAAAAATTCTGTTGCTTCCCTTTTTGAGATGCAGTGTGATTTCCTTTGCCATAGGGCGTTTATAATCCGTGGACTGCATTCTATCAACATACCCGTGATTGCACCAGATATCGGCCGTGGACGCTGTCCAAAGGCGAAACCGCAGACTTTCTTCCTTCTGCACATAGATATCTGTGGCAGCATATAAATCAAGCACCGTTAGATGAAAATAAAATGTGCTTTTTTCCACAAAAACATTCTGTCCTGCCTCATAATAGTTCCATGCTCCGCCCAAGGGGCATGGTTCATCGAGATTAACACGAATGGGCGGGACGATGATATCTTTTTCGGGTGTGTCCCTCCATAGTTCTTGGTCCGATGCCATCTTTCCCAGATAAGGCGTTTCTTTTGTATCGCTTATGATCCATTGATTGATAAAGCCATGATAAACAGGTGTAAAAAAATGCGGTGTCATAAAGATTTCTCCTTCATTCTTTTTTCAGTGTATCCATGAGTAAAATGACCTCGATGCCTGCCAACAAAATGATCCCGATCCCATGGACATCGTTGGTCACCCACAACAGCTCGTTTTTATAGTAATCAGGTGAAAAGGAATACAGCGATCCCCGGCAGATTCCGTGGACATTGCCGTATCGGTCAATGGATTGTTGCGTCAAACCTTTCCACGCTTTCTTTACCGCCTTTACCGCCTTGTTTTTCAGTTCTTCTTTGAGAAAGCCCAACCGCAATCCTCTGGCAAGACCATAAGCAAACATGGCGGTACAGGAAGTTTCTTCATAGGAATCGGGATGGGTCAGCAGCTGGTGCCACAAGCCGTTTTCCCCTTGTAGCGCAAGATAGCCTGTCGCCAGCTCATTGTAAAACCCCGTCAGAGCCTCCCTGAGCTTGTGGTTGTGTGGCATTTTTTGAAGAATTTCAGAGAGGGAGAAAAACGCCCATCCATTGCCCCGGCCCCAGGGAATATAAGTGGATGTATTACATTTAAAATCATACACATGGGACATAACGTTATGTTCGCGTATGAACAGATATTGTTTGAATAGCAAAAACTGCCTTGCCGCATCGTCCAGATACTCCTCGTTTCCGGTCAGCTCATAATAGCGAATCAAAAACGGAACGCTCATATATAAATCGTCCACCCACATGGTGTTTTCATTGAACGAGCCTTTTCTTAGGCGATAAAACGCCCCGTCCGTCTTTCGCTCCTGCTTGTTTTTCATATGATCCGCTATGGTATCGGCAATAGGAAGGGTATGCTGATCCCCTGAAATCCCATATGCCTCCAACATAGCCGAACCGAAGGAGCCGCAGTCGTCCAGCATATTCAGCTCAATCAATTGCTGATTGACAGAGGGATATCCATACTGTTTTGCGTCCCATTTCGCATAGTCGTAAATTCTTGTACACTCACAAATATGAGAAACCGCATAATCAATGATATCCTGACGGTCAAGGACACGTCCTGTCTGCAGAAGACCGTACAGAGTGACGCCGATGGGATAATTCCATTTGGCATACGTGGTGTTTTCCAAATAAGGTCTGATCCATGCGTGTTCTCCAAATGCTCTCCAGTAGAGGGTTTCTTCCCCGTTGTGCTGAAGCTGATACAGGGACAAAGCGTCTGAACCAATCATCAACGGGCTTAGGAAGGGTCCCAGATATAAATAAGGCGTCGTCATTCCCTTAATGTTGCAGGGAGCGGTGAATTCCGCTTTTTGCTTGTGAAAGAGAATAGCAAAGTCATACGCCCAACCTTTTTCCTTTGAGCGGCTCTCCAGAAGAATATCATGCTCTCCCGGGGGTACCGTAATTTCACCGCGGATCTCACCGTCTGTCTCACCGGCAAATACAATTTTACCATCCATCCATATTCTCATCGCCCCCTGATAGGTGCCGACCAAATTGCCTGTGAGGCTTTCATATGCATCATTGTTGATCGCAGTGCGGATATAAGCATAGCGCCCTGTTTGCTTTCCGAACAGCACATTGCAAGGGTTCTCCAAGCTTTCCTTCATCCGTGCAGGAAACCAAATCAGTCCGGTTTCACTTTCTGACTGTGTCCCTGACGGGATACTGCCCTCTGTGAACCGCTTCTCATCAAACAGGGAGGAATAAATCCAACCGGTCTGCCCTTCCCGTTCGGCAAAAGGAGCCAAAAAGTCAAGAGGGTTCCATTTGGAATGATTGGAACCGAAAATACAGCCAAATCCGGAAGGTGCTTTTCGACACACGATAAGAATGGTGTTATACCCCTTTTGGAGCGTCACATAAATTTCTTTTTGTTTTGACGGATCATTTTCTGCAAAAATATCGGACTGATACAAAAGCTTACCGCCGAAAAAAACAGTCACCGGTCCGAAACAGTTTAATGAGAAGGTTGTCCCTCTTTCCTCCTCACTGTACAGCATGGAAAACCCGCAGGCATATTTGTGCAGACTTGCATCGGGATGCTTTTCGTTAAAATCCATTTGATAACGCCCGTCGCTGTTTTGTGAAAAGCCGCTTTGGTAAACACGAAAAAGAAAGGGAATGGCGGGATTCCTCCCCATATACGCGTTTGCCACTGTAGTGAGCGTCTCCTTGATGTTATCCCCCAGCATATAACCGATGCTTTCGTTTTTTCTAAAATACCTACCCAAAATACAACCTCCTTTTGTTTTCAATATCATATCACTTTTTCATTCTGATTGACATGTAATATCTCGCTCTGTTTGTATTATCTCACGATTATTTAAACATAAAAAATGCACCCGGAATTCCGGGTGCATCTTAACTTATCGCTTATTATGATTTAATTGCAGGCACTGCTGCTATCATCGGCTTCGGGGATTTCCTTGTAGAGATTGAAGCGGAACAGCTTGCTTTCATCCTCGGGAAGTTCACAGCGAATGACTGCTTCTGCGATTTGACCACCCTTGATCAGGGTCGCAATACCGGCAAACTGACAAAGCTTTGATTTCAGGTTCAAACGGTCGCCCTCCGGTGTTTCAAGGAAAACATTGCCTTTACAGGCATCGATTGTTTTGATTAAATCATTGATATCAACATCATGTAATTCTATTTCTTTTTTCATATATATTCATTCCTTTCTAACGCATATAGCGGAATATATGTAGTTTCATTGTAAATTTCTTTACACTATTATAATATCAGTTGGCACCATCGATTGTCAACTACCAAAACCACAAACTTTCCATTAAATTTTACGCCTTGTTCGTTATAATTCACAATAATGTTAAATATTTTTTATTAAATATCACCAATCACTTGAGAATTGATGTTTTGCTCGGGCTGTTTCGTCCTTTTAAATCAACTCTTCGCCGTTCAAAAGCAGATTGGGATATTTCGATGTCCTCCGCGGCTTGTGCAGCCGTAAGGCATCCCCCTTTTCAATTTGTGTTTATTTTACAACAGAGTAAGGACAAATAAAAGAGAGCAGCTTTATATTTTCGGCAAGATTGACTATCTTGAATAAATATGGTAAAATTACCAAAAGGAGTGAATCATGATGTCGTATTTTAAAGAATTCAGGCTTCATACCGAAAAAGAAGGAGCTTATAACATCACTTCTCAAATCTCCGATGCTATCTCCGAAAGCAGCATTGAAAACGGCATCGTACTTATTTTCTGTCCCCATACAACGGCCGGTCTCATCATCACAGAAAACACCGACCATGCTGTTACCTCAGACCTTTTGTTTGGTATGAAATCCGCTTTTCCCGACCACAAGGAGTATAAGCACAGCGAGGGCAATTCCTTTGCCCATATCAAATCAAGTGTAACCGGCTGTCAGCTGACGATAATCATCGACGGAGGGTGGCACACATTGGGTCCCTGGCAGGGTATTTTCTTCATGGAGTTTGACGGTCCCCGTGAACGAAGATACCAGGTCAAAATCATCGAATGCTAGTGTTCGGCAGACAGACATTTAAAGGAGTGACTATCTTGAATCGTCCCATCCGTCTTGTACGCTTTTGTATTTTACTTACAATGGCAATTGTTCTGATATCCTTGTTTGGCTGTAAACAAAAACCAAAGGATACAACCAGCCTTTCGGAAACAACCATCACAACAGCCGCCACGACGACAGAACAAACCACCGTGACACAATTGAAAACCACAGAAAAGACTGCAAAAACAGCCAATGCCTCTTCCCCAAAACCGACTGTTACCGAAACAACCCGCAAAAGAGTCACAATAACCGTTCCGGAAGGCTATAGCTTCATGCAGATTACCAATTTGCTTGCCAATAAAGGTGTCTGTTCCAAAAAGTCTTTTTTTGATGCTGCTCAGAGCTATCAGGTAAAATCTTTTACCATTCCCTCAAGCGCTAACCGTTGTTTTAAGTTGGAAGGATACCTCTACCCCGACACCTACGAGTTTTATGCCGACGATGACCCGGTGGATGTCATTCGGAAAATGCTGAATAATTATGCAGCAAAATCCGGTATGCCGTCGGACAAAACCTTGATTATTGCTTCTGTCATTGAAAAAGAGGCACGCAGCAGCAGCAATTTTAAAATGGTTTCCTCTGTTTTTAAAAATCGATTGAACAAAAGCATGAAGCTGGAAGCCGACTCCACCCGAAAATATGTGAACACCTATATCACAGGAAATTCTTTGCTATCGGGCACAAGCAAATATGCCGCCCTATACAATACCTATAAGTGCAGCCTGCCTGCCGGACCCATCTGCAGCCCCGGCGCAAGAGCCATTGAAGCAGCAAAAAATCCTGCCAATTCCGACTACGTCTATTTCTTTTTCGGGAACGACAATGAAAATCACTATTCAAAAACCTTTGCCGAACACGAAGAACAAATCAAGCAATACGGCGTTCAATACGATTAAGTGACGATATCAGACCCGGCAGGACTGTTCCTGCCGGGTCTGATTGATTGTTTCCTTTTTGTCGGGACACAACTGTTGATTGAACGCGTTACGAAAGCTTTTTTACCATCAGCTTTGCCGCTTTGTAGATATCTCCACAGCCTAGGGTGATGACCAGGTCGCCCACTTTGGCATTTTGTACGATATAATCGGCGATTTTTTCAAAGGTATCAAACCACACCGCACCTTCGATTTTGTTGCACAGATCAGTGGTGGTGATACCGTAGGTGTTCACTTCTCTGGAACCCATGATTTCACTGAGCACCGTTTGGTGTGGCAAGGACAGCGCCTTGGCAAATTCGTCAAGCAGCGCGGAAGTGCGGGAAAATGGGAAAGGCTGGAACACAGCAATCACTCGGTTATACCCCATTTTCAGTGCTGCATCCAGGGTTACTTCCAGTTCTGTAGGATGGTGGGCGTAATCGTCTGCAATTGTGATGCCGTTTTTGACACCGAGGATTTCAAACCGCCTGCCCGCCCCTGTAAATTCAAACAAAGACCGTTCGATTTGTTCTCTTTTCGCCCCTGCCTCAAAGCTGGCAACCGCGGCGGCAACCGCGTTTAACATATTGTGCTTGCCGGGAACGCTGAGCACAATGTGGGTGACCACCTCGCCTTGTTTCATCAGATCAAACTCACCTGCGGTTTTGGTTTCTTCCACAATATTGGCGGTGTAATAATTGTTATTGTCACTGTGCCCGAAGGTGATGATGGTTTGAGAAAGACCCTCCACCGCCTTCATGGCCTTTTCATCGTCCCCGTTCACGATCACTGTCTTCGCCATTGCGGAGAATTTGGTGAAGGACAAAATCAAATTATCAACGGTCTTGAAATAATCCATATGATCATTGTCGATGTTTAACAGCACTGCAATGTCCGGCGACAGCTGTAAGAAGGTATCTACAAACTCACAGGCCTCACAGACCATCCGTTGGGATTTGCCCGCTCTGCCATAGCCGTCAATGAGGGGCAGCCTTCCGCCGATCACGGCAGTCGGGTCGAGATCTGCCTGTACCAGCACCTGGGTGATCATGGAGGTAACTGTGGTTTTCCCGTGGGTGCCGCAAACGCCGATGACATTGTCATACTTTCTGGTGATAGCCCCCAGCGCCAAGGAGCGTTCCATCA
>MKRK01000099.1:8826-10391 GCA_001896915.1 Clostridiales bacterium 43-6 | reverse complement strand
TAGCCCTGACCATGCAGGATTTGGGCGATGGGAAACATCCCGGCACCGCCGATTCCGATCATATGTACTTTTTTTACACTGTCAAGTAATACATCACTTTCTGTTTTTGCTTTTGACAATACGATCACTCTCTTTTAATTACGATAATGGTATTATACTATAAACAAAGGTCAAAATAAACACTAATTTGTATCAGCATGAAAATTATGTTATACTGTTTTATACAAAGGTGGTGCCGAGGATGAATGTTATTCTACCTGAAGAAGTCAAACAATGTATGAATATTTTAAGGAATGCAGGCTTTAAGGCTTATCTTGTGGGTGGCTGTGTCCGTGACCTTTTCATGGAAAAAACTCCCCATGACTATGATATCACCACCGACGCTTCCCCTACCCAGGTCATTTCTTTGTTTGAACAGGTAATCGAAACCGGTCTCCGGCATGGCACGGTTACGGTCATTCTCAACCATATGCCCATCGAAATTACCCGGATGCGGGTGGACGGTGAATACAAAGACGGCCGTCATCCCGAAACCGTCCGGCCGACACGCAATTTATATGAAGACCTTTCCCGCAGGGATTTCACCATCAATGCAATGGCATTTGACGGCAGAAGCGTGACCGATTTGTTCCGTGGACAGATTGATATTGAACAAAAACGGATCCAAACCGTGGGGGATCCCTGTCTGCGATTTCATGAAGACGCACTGCGTATCATGCGTGCCTTTCGATTTGCCGCCGTGCTGGATTTTGAGCTTGACCGGGAAACCCGAACGGCAGCTCTGCAACTAAGCCCGAATTTGCAAAAAATCAGCGTCGAACGAATCTTTACTGAGCTGGAAAAAGCACTGCTGGGGGTAAGGCCGTCCCGGCTGCTGCCGCTTCTTGAATATGGTGCATTGGTTTTTCTCGGAATCGGTCCGCCATCCTCTCTTGTGATGCTGGATCGGGTCGCGGCTGTCAGAGAACTTCGTTTTGCAGCCCTTTTTTATATATGCGGCAGTGATGTGGAACATGTATGCAATCAGCTGAAAATTGATAAGCAGCTCTTTCGGAAAAGCAGTTTTTATCTCCAGCTGTTCCGAAACGTGCCAACCCACAAAACAGCCATAAAAAAACTGTTGAGTCTGTATGACAGCCATACCATTACTTTGGCTTTGGACACAGCAGAGATTTTGACGGGGGAGGAATATTCCGAAGCAAAACAAATGCTTTCCGATATCTTGTTAAACCGGGAACCCTATCAAATAGCAGATCTTGCAATAGACGGAAACGACATTCTGCATGAAGGTTTTCAAGGAAAAGAAGTAGGTTTTATCCTCTGTCGCCTGCTTGGGATTGTTTATGAAAATCCGGAATATAACGAAAAAGAAAAACTCTTGTCACTGCTTCACGAAAAGCTGTGACGAAAATTGTTGCAACTTGTCTTTTTGTGTAATACTTACAAAATTACAGTTTTATTTTTGTTATTAAGGGTTAATTTTTTGGTTTAAAAGCTCTTGTAAAATCAATATATATGAATTATAATAGATAAACCAAGCACCCACCCCTATATATTGTATCGGA
>MKRK01000099.1:6911-8778 GCA_001896915.1 Clostridiales bacterium 43-6 | reverse complement strand
AATAGCACAGGCTATCTTCAAAGCGGCGCAGGCAACCGGCGGCCGTGATTTTGAGACTGCTCTGAACCTTGCTTCACAGGTAGAAAAATATCTGGAAGAGCATCATTTGGAAAACCCGTCTGTGGAACAAGTACAAGATATTGTGGAACAGGTTTTGATGGAAAACGGGCATGCCAGAACCGCAAAAGAATATATCGTATATCGGGCGGAGCGCACCCGGGTCAGAGACATGAATACACGCCTCATGAAAATTTATGAGGGGCTTACTTTTTCGGAAGCAAAGGAAAACGACATCAAGCGTGAAAATGCCAACATTGACGGGGACACCGCCATGGGAACCATGCTAAAATACGGTTCGGAGGGTGCAAAGCAGTTTTATGAAATGTATGTGTTGAATCCCGACCACTCCAAGGCCCATCGGGAGGGCGATATCCATATCCATGATATGGACTTCTTAACTCTGACCACCACCTGTTGTCAAATTGATCTTGATAAGCTCTTTGAAGGCGGGTTCGGTACCGGACACGGATTTTTGAGAGAGCCCAACAGCATTGCCAGCTATTCTGCCCTTGCCTGTATCGCCATCCAATCCAACCAGAACGACCAGCACGGCGGACAGAGCATCCCCAATTTTGACTATGCCATGGCAAAAGGCGTTGCCAAAACCTATAAAAAACACTACCGTAAAAATTTAAGCCGTGCCCTTGAGCTTCTGCTGAACGTAGAGGACGGCAATACATTGGCAAAGCAAGTGATGGACGAGGTAACAGCAAGTAAGAGCCTCTGCCCCGTTCTGGGCAACGGCAATGGCTACAGCAAAGCCGAAGCGGAAATTTTAAGTAAGAACTACGATGCCGAAATCATCAAGCAATGCCAGAAATTCGCCTTTAAAAAGGCTGAGGAAGAAACCGAACGCTCTGCCTATCAGGCCATGGAGGCCTTTGTACATAACCTGAACACCATGCACTCCCGTGCAGGTGCCCAAATCCCATTCAGCTCCATCAATTACGGCATGGACACCACACTGGAAGGCAGAATGGTCATCCGCAATGTTCTTCTGGCAACCGAGGCGGGACTGGGCAGCGGCGAAACCGCGATCTTCCCCATCCATATCTTCAAGGTCAAGGAAGGCATCAATTATAACAAAGAAGATCCGAACTATGATTTATTCAAGCTGGCTTGCAGAGTGAGTGCAAAACGGTTGTTTCCCAACTTCTCGTTCATTGACGCACCTTTCAATCTCAGTTACTATGTGCCTGGCAAGCCGGAAACCGAGTGCTCCTATATGGGCTGCCGCACCCGTGTTATTGCCAATGTGTATGACAAAACCAGAGAAACCGTGAACAGCCGCGGCAACCTTTCCTTCACCTCCATCAATCTGCCGAAAATCGCCATCCGAAGCCATGGTGACATTGATTTGTTCTATGAAGAGCTGGACAGAAAAATCAATCTTGTGATTGCTCAGCTGATGGAGCGTTTTGAAATCCAGGCCAGAAAAAAGGTGAAAAACTTTCCGTTTTTAATGGGTCAGGGTATCTGGCTGGACAGTGAAAAACTGAAACCCAACGACGAAATCCGTGAGGTTCTGAAGCACGGCACCCTAACCATGGGTTTCATCGGTCTTGCCGAAACTCTGAAATCCCTCATTGGTTTCCATCACGGCGAAACCGTGGAGGCACAAAATCTGGGTCTTGAAATCGTGGGATATATGAGAAAGCGCATGGACAAGGAAGCAGAAAAAACCGGATTGAATTTCTCTCTCATTGCCACACCGGCAGAAGGCTTATCCGGTCGCTTTGTGAAAATGGACAAAAAGCAATACGGTATCATCCCGGGCGTCACCGACAGGGATTATTACACCAATTCC
>MKRK01000099.1:0-6801 GCA_001896915.1 Clostridiales bacterium 43-6 | reverse complement strand
CAGGCGTGGGCTACGGCTCCGTCAACCATCCTGTGGACAGAGACCCTTGCTGCTCTTATAACGGTATCATCAATGATGAATGCCCCAAGTGCGGCAGAACAGAAACCGAAGACGCACCCTTTGAGCGGATCCGCAGAATTACCGGTTATTTGGTCGGAACCCTTGACCGGTTCAACAATGCAAAACAAGCAGAAGAAAGCGACCGTGTGAAGCATGTGGTCTTAACCAAAATATAATTCTCGGAAGAAGCGATTGTATGGATACTGAGCTTCGGCTTGCGGGTGTCATCAAGGAATCCATTGTGGACGGACCCGGCATCCGCTACGTGGTGTTTGCCCAAGGCTGCCCCCACCATTGTGAAGGTTGCCACAACCCCGACACCCATCCCTTTGAAGGCGGCTTTTCTGTCGCACCCGTTAAAATCATTGAAGACATCAAAAAGAATAAACTGATCAGCGGAATAACATTAAGCGGCGGTGAACCATTTTGTCAAGCCTCCGCTTTTTCTGTTTTGGCAGAAATGGCAAAGGATAACGGCTTAACCGTCATCGCCTATACAGGCTACACCTTTGAACATTTGTTGTCAACAAAGGATCCCGCTGTTTTTAATCTGCTGCAACATACTGATCGATTGATTGACGGACCGTTTATTCTGGCACAAAAAAGCCTTTCGCTGAAATTCAGAGGCTCCAAAAATCAGCGTGTGATTGATGTCAATGCATCCCTCCAAGGGGGAAATATCATAGAAACAGAGATTTAAAGGAGTAAACAATGACCAGGCGAGTTACCCCACTGATTTTAATTCTTATCATGCTGCTGACGATAACGGGCTGTTCGGGAGACAAAACAGCCGGTAAGGTCATCGGCTTTGATATTGACGGCGTCCCCCGCAATGTGGATCCGCTGCTGGCGGTCAGCCAGTCCGAAATCGCAGTGGCGGCCAATTGCTTTGAGGGTTTACTGCGTCTGGATGAAAAAGATGACTTGGACAATGGCACAGCCGAATCCTACACCGTTTCCGCAGACAAAAAAAGCTATACCTTTCATCTGAAACGGAACCTTCACTGGAATGACGACACGCCGCTGACAGCCCATGACTATGTATTCGGAATCAAACGTGCTTTGGCGCCGGAAACCCGCTCGATCTATGCCAAGGACTTGTTTTCTATCGTCAACGCACCTGCCTATCACAAGGGTTCGGTTTCTTCTTCCGCCCTTGGCATCAAGGCCTCGGATGACACGACCCTGACCATTCAGCTTTCGTTCGCCGACAATGAGTTTTTACGAAACCTGACCAAGCTGGCAGCCATGCCCTGCAACGAAGCTTTTTTCATTTCCTGCAAAGGTCGCTATGGTCTTGAAAAGAAATATACATTAAGCAACGGACCCTTTTATGTGAAGAGCTGGGAAGCCGAAGGTGGAAAAATCAGACTAAACAAAAACAAAAAATATACAGGTGAAACTGAGGTTAAGCCCGCTGCCATTAACCTTAGCTTCAAAAACGACCCGGACAAACGGGTTGACCGGATCATCGGTGATTATCTGGACTGCGGCTTTGTTTCCGGTGATAAAATCGCTACCATCAAGGACGATAGTATCGAAAAATCCGGCACGAGAAAAACCATGTTTTATAAGGATGTATACGCTCTCTATGTCAACCCGGCGGAAAACGACAACGGTGATATCCGCAAATCCATGCTCATGGCGGTTGACAGAGATGCCCTTGCCCTGAATATTACCGGTAGCTTTTTGCCGGCAACGGGTATGATTCCCACAGGAGCCGTATACCGGGGTGAGAATTACCGTACCGACGCCGGGGAGATTCAGTCGGTACCATACGACCCGGCAAAGGCAAAGACGCTGTTCTCGGACACTTTGACAGCATTGAAAATTAAGAAGATGTCCTTTTCCACTTTATATTATCCCAACAATGAAAGCATCAAACGAATTGCCAGTCTCATTGCCCAAAACTGGCAGAAGAACCTGGGTGCTTATATCAACATTGAGGCAGTAGCGGAAAAAGAGCTGTTATCCGGCGTGCAGACCGGGAAATACAAAATGGCTTTGGTCCCGTTGAAATCCGAAACCAATTCCGCTCTTTCTTACCTGAACCGCTTTGCTTCCTCCTCCGAAACCAATTTATTTCATATCAACAGCAAAAGCTATGACAAACAAATCGCCAAGATAACCGGCACGCTGACCGACAAGGAATATTTGTCAGAACTGAAAAAGGCAGAAACACAGCTGTTGTCCCAGAATTATATCCTGCCCGTCTTCTTCTCCCCCACGGCTTTTGTGTCGGGCAAGAAACTATCCGGGATTTTTTATAACAGCAACGATTATATTCAGTTTATTTCTGCCGGGAAAGTAAAATAGCCCTTTACTTTAGCGAGCTAATAAGGTAAAATAACAATGCAAATTTAATATTTTTGGAGGAGTATTATGAAAAAGATCATCGGGCTCATGCTTGCGGTGCTGTTTATCTGCGGCGCTTTTGCAGGATGTAAAGGAAAAGAGTCATCCACTTCCACAGAAGCTACCACATCACAAGGTGCAAATGTCACCACTGCATCGGACAAGTCCTTGCAAAATATCCTAGATAAAAAAGTTTTGGTTTTCGGTTTTGATGAAGAGTTTAAACCCATGGGCTTCAAAGACAGTAGCGGCAAACATGTTGGTTTTGATATTGACTTGGCAAATGAAGTTGCAAAGAGAATGAATATTCAAATTAAACTGCAACCAATTATTTGGGACAATAAAATTATGGAACTCAACAACAAAAACATCGATTGCATCTGGAACGGTTTTACCATCAGCGATGAAGCGAAAAGCCAGATTCTGTTTTCGGATGCATACATGAAAAATAATCAGGTTTTGGTTGTTTTAAAGGATTCCAAATACAGTACAAAAGAAGACTTAAAGAGTAAGACAGTTGCTTTACAAAAAGGTTCCAGTGCCAGTATTGCGCTTGATAAAAACAAAGAATTTAAAAGCAGTGTAAAGCCTATTTTACTAAATACAAATCTTTTGGCATTGAATGAACTGAAAAATAAAACAGCTGACGCTGTGTTAATGGATGAAATTGCTGTTAACTATGCAATCGCTGCCGATAAAGAAAATTTCAGAGTTTTGGAAGGTTCCTTCGCTGCTGAGGAATATGGCATTGGTTTCAGAAAAGGCGAACAAGCCTTGTGTGATGAAATTGTAAAACAGCTCAAAGCAATGAAGGCGGATGGCAAGCTTGCGGAAATCAGTACAAAGTGGTTTGGCAAGGATATCACAACAATTCAATAGGAATTTAGAAGGGCGGTTCATACCCGCCCTTTTATTAAGTTAAGGATTTGATGTTTATGGAAATCTCCACACAAATCGGGATATTATTAAATTCATCGGTTTTGTCAATTCAATTATTCTTTTTAACTTTACTGTTCTCGCTTCCCCTCGGTTTGGTAATCGCAATCGGCAGAATGAGCAAATATAAAATCATCAGCATACCGGTTAAAATATATCAGGTCATCATGCGTGGTACGCCTTTGTTGTTGCAGCTTATTTTTGTTTACTATATCATGAATAGCATTTTAAAGGACTACGGCATTATCATTCAACGCTTCCCTGCTGCCGTCATTGCGTTTGTTCTAAACTATGCTGCTTATTTTTCTGAAATTTACCGCGGCGGCATTGAATCCATGCCGCAAGGTCAATACGAAGCTGCCAAAACACTCGGCTACACCAGAAGCCAAACCTTTGTGCGAATCATATTTCCCCAAGTTATTAAACGGATTCTGCCGCCTATGTGCAACGAATTTATGACTTTGGTCAAGGATACTTCACTGGCACAAGTAATTGCTGTGTCTGAAATATTCTATAATGCCAATTCCATTGCATCCACTACATATACCTTCACTCCCATATTCATTGCAGGTGTCATCTATCTGCTGATGAACTTCATTGTTCAGCGCTGCTTTGATTTTGCAGAGAAAAAGCTGAACTATTACCGATAAGGAGGGGTTTGTATGAGTATTTTAGATGTAAAAAATATCAAAAAATCCTTTGACCAACTTGCGGTCTTAAAGGACATCTCTTTTTCGGTCAATGAAGGTGAAGTGGTTGCCATCATTGGTCCCTCCGGTTCGGGCAAATCCACTCTTCTACGCTGTATTACCCAGCTGGAACGGGCAGACGAAGGAGAAATAACGCTTTGCGGACTGGAAATGTGCAAAAGCGTAAATAGCAAAAGCGTGTATTCATCCCATGAGGTGTTACACAAAATACAGCTGTCATGCGGTCTGGTATTTCAGAACTTTCACCTGTTCCCCCACTATTCCGTGCTGAAAAACGTCATGGATGCACAAATCCATGTACTGAAACAGTCAAAACCGAAGGCAAAGCAAATTGCTTTGGACTTTCTGGACAAAATGGGTCTTTCCGACAAAGCAGACGCTTACCCCTGTCAGCTCTCTGGCGGTCAGCAACAACGTGTTTCCATTGCCCGTGCCCTGGCACTCAATCCTAAAATTCTCTTCTTTGACGAGCCCACAAGCGCCCTTGACCCTGAATTGACTGGCGAAATTTTAAAAGTCATCAAAGAACTTGCCAAAGAAAACATGACAATGGTGATCGTAACTCATGAAATGTCTTTTGCCCGGGATGTTGCCGACAAGGTCATTTTTATGGATGACGGTTACATTGTGGAGGAAGGCGATCCCCGGGAGGTGATCAATAACCCCAAGAGTGAACGGACAAAGCAATTCTTAAAACGGTTTTCCGGCGAAGAATGAGTTTTTAACAATTTGTTAATTTTATGAATGAATACTTGAAAAATACTACATTGAATATATAATAGGAATTAGCACTCTATCAATCAGAGTGCTAATTCTGATGAAAAAGAAAAAGACAGAAGGAGCAATTGCTTTGGGCAAAAAACAATTCAAAGCAGAATCAAAAAGACTGCTGGATCTGATGATTCACTCGATTTATACCCACAAGGAAATATTTTTACGAGAGCTGATTTCAAACGCCAGCGACGCCATCGACAAAATGTATTACAAAGCCTTGACTGACAATAACCATGAGTTTAAACAGGAAGACTATTTTATCAAGCTAACAATTGATAAGGAAAACCGTGAGTTACGTATTACAGACACAGGTATCGGTATGACCAAGGACGAAATGGAAGATAATTTGGGTGTGATCGCCAAGAGCGGTTCTCTGGCCTTTAAGAAAGAAAATGAGCTGAAGGACGGCTATGATATCATCGGCCAGTTCGGTGTGGGCTTCTATTCCGCTTTTATGGTAGCGGACAAGGTCACTGTGATTTCAAAATCAGCAGGCAGTGACGAAGCATATTTGTGGCAATCCACGGGTGCGGACGGTTATACGATTGAAGCCTCCGAAAAAGCGTCCACAGGCACAGAAATCATCCTTAAGCTGAAAGAGAATACCGAGGATGATCATTATGACGAATTTTTGCAAGAATACCGCCTGAAATCCTTAATCAAGAAGCATTCAGACTTCATTCGTTATCCCATTAAAATGGATGTGACCGTCAGTAAACCAAAAGAGGACAATGCGGAGGAGTTCGATTCTGTTACAGAAGAGCAAACTATCAATAGCCAGGTTCCCATTTGGAGAAAAAACAAAAACGAGTTGACGGACGAGGATTATGAGAAATTCTACAACGAAAAACACTTTGGCTTTGATTCACCGCTGAAGCATCTTCATATCAGTACCGACGGAACGGTCCGGTACCAAGCGATTCTTTACATCCCCCGTCATGTTCCCTTCGATTATTATACAAAGGAATATGAAAAGGGTCTTCAGCTCTATTCGGGCGGTGTTTTGATTATGGACAAATGCCCGGATTTATTGCCGGATTATTTCGGATTTGTCAAAGGCTTGGTGGATTCTGAGGATCTGTCTTTGAATATTTCCCGTGAAATGCTCCAGCACGACAGGCAACTCCAGATTATTGCCAAGAATATCAAAAATAAAATTAAAAGCAGTCTGATTTCGTTATTGACGGACGAGCGTGAAAAATACTTGGAGTTTTATAAAAGCTTCGGCCGTATGCTGAAATTCGGTATACAAAGCGATTACGGTATGAATAAGGACGTACTTCAGGATTTACTGCTGTTCTACTCCTCCCGGGAGAAAAAGCTGGTGACTTTGGATGAATACATCACCGGCATGTTGCCTGACCAAAAATACATCTATTACGCCACAGGTGAAACGATCGAAAAAATCGACAGGCTGCCCAAAGCGGAGCTGGTCAAAGATAAAGGCTATGAAATTTTATATTTCACTGAAGATGTAGATGAATTTGCAATAAAAGTTCTTCGGTCTTTTAAAGACAAGGAATTCAAATCCGTATCCGACAAAGATTTGGGCATAGATGACACCGTAGAAAAACCGGAAATCAGCGACAGTGAAAAAGAACTGTTTGAAAAGATGCAGCGTGTTCTTATAACCAAAATCAAAGAAGTTAGAATTTCAAAACGTTTAAAATCCTATCCTGTTTGCTTAACCAACGACGGTGAAATTTCCATCGAAATGGAGAAAACTTTGAAGAACATGCCCAATGCGGGTGAATTGAAGATTGACAAAATTCTCGAAATCAATCCCGATCATGAGGTATTTGATGTTCTCAAAGAGATTTATAAAACAGACGATGAAAAGCTGACATTATACACAAATCTCTTATATAATCAAGCTTTGCTGATGGAGGGTCTCCCCGTTTCTGATCCTGTGGAATTCACAAATGATATCTGCAAACTGATGAAATAAGTACAAGAAAAGCGGCAG
>MKRK01000098.1:9865-14437 GCA_001896915.1 Clostridiales bacterium 43-6 | reverse complement strand
ACATCAGAGATAAAATATCAAAAGAAATGATCGAAATTTATTACGGTATGAACGTTTACCGTTAAGGATCGGTGAGTGCAATGAAACAGGACCAAACAAAAACACCAATCCTTGACGCACTGGACGAATATAAGAAAAGACGGGTGGTTTCTTTTGATGTGCCCGGTCACAAACAGGGTCGGGGCGCACCGGACCTGAAAAACTTTCTGGGAGAAAAATGCATCTCCATTGATGTAAACTCCATGAAACCCCTTGACAACCTCTGCCACCCCACCTCTGTTATCAAAGAGGCTGAAGCGCTGGCGGCTGACGCATTTCAGTCCACCGATGCCTTTTTCATGGTGGGCGGAACCACCTCCTCCGTTCAGGCAATGATCATGAGCGCCTGCGGACAGGGTGACAAAATCATAATGCCGAGAAACGTGCACCGCAGCGCAATCAATGCGTTAATTTTATGCGGTGCTGTTCCTGTTTATGTAAACCCGGGCATCAACACCAAGCTGGGCATCCCCCTGGGCATGGCCGTCACAGACATTGAATCCGCCATCAAGGAGAATCCGGACGCAAAGGCCGTGTTTGTCAATAACCCGACCTATTACGGAGTGTGCTCCGATCTGAAAGCCATCATCACCCTTGCGCACAGTCATAACATGCTGGTTATTTGTGACGAAGCTCACGGTACTCATTTTTATTTCGGCGAGGGTCTCCCCCCTGCCGCCATGGCGCTGGGCGCTGATATGTCCGCCGTCAGTGTGCACAAAACCGGCGGATCCCTTACCCAAAGCAGCCTTCTATTGGTCAACAACAAGCGGGTAAACCCGGATCATGTAAGAACCATTATCAATCTTACCCAAACCACAAGCGGTTCTTATCTATTGCTTGCTTCGCTGGACATTACCCGACGCAGTCTTGCCCTCCGGGGCAAGGAAACCTTTTCAAAGGTAACCAGCCTTGCTTCCTATGCGAGAAATGAAATCAACAGCATCGGCGGTTATTATGCCTTTTCAAAAGAATTGATTAACAGCACTTCCTTTTACGATTTTGATATCACCAAGCTCAGCGTCCACACCCTTGACATCGGTCTGGCAGGCATTGAGGTTTATGATATTTTACGAGACGATTACGGCATCCAAATCGAATTCGGCGACCTTGGTAATTTCCTCGCCATTATTTCTGTGGGCGACCGTAATTTAGAAATCGAGCGTCTTGTGGCAGCTCTGACCGAAATCAAACGGCTGTACATGAAAAGCAAGGCGGGGATGTTTGATCATGAATATATCACCCCTGTGGTAACCATGTCACCCAAGGATGCTTTTTATGCACAAAAACAAACAAAAAAGCTGGTGGATTGTAAAAACAGAATCAGCGGTGAATTTGTCATGTGTTATCCTCCCGGCATCCCGATTTTAGCACCGGGTGAAGTCGTAACCAAAGAAACCATCGACTATATCCGCTATTCCAAAGAAAAGGGCTGCCTCATTACCGGAGCCGAAGATATGAACACCGATTCATTGAATATATTAATCTGACTGATTGACTTATATAAATAAAAATTCTGAAATACGATTCTGCAATAACCAAAAGGAGGTCTGCGTTTTGGAACTATGGTATACGGAAGAGCACAGCGAATCTGTGCGATTCTCAATCAAGGTAAGCAAACAGCTTTATAGTGAAAAAAGCGAGTATCAGCAAATCGATGTCATGACCTCAGAGGAATTCGGTACATTTTTGACTCTCGACGGGCTGATGATGGTAACGGAAAAAGACGAATTCATTTATCACGATATGATTGTCCACGTCCCTATGGCTGTCAACCCGTCTGTCAAAAAGGTTCTCGTCATCGGCGCCGGTGACGGCGGTACCGTCAGAGAGCTTGTCCGCTACCAAAGCATTGAGTCCATTGATCTTGTGGAAATTGATGAAAAAGTCATTGAAATAAGTAAACAATATCTCCCCTTTACTGCTTGTGCCCTGGAAGAGCCCCGTGTGAACCTTCGTCTGGAAGACGGTCTTCGTTTTGTTCGTTCCAAGCAGGATGAATATGACCTGATCATTGTGGATTCTACCGATCCCTTCGGTCCCGGAGAAGGCTTATTCACCAAGGAATTTTACGGAAACTGCTACACAGCTCTGAAAGAAGACGGTATTCTCGTCAATCAGCACGAAAGCCCCTTTTATAGCTCCGATGCAGCCGCAATGCAGATGACACACCGGCGCATCCGCTCCTTCTTCCCTGTCAGCCGTGTTTACCAGGCCCATATCCCCAGCTATCCATCGGGGCACTGGCTTTTCGGCTTTGCCTCTAAAAAATATGATCCTCTTATTTTTGATGCCCAAAAATGGAATTCCCTCGGGCTAAAAACCAAATACTACAACACCGACCTCCACAGCGGCTCCTTCGCACTTCCCAATTATGTGAAGGAGCTTCTTGAAAATAACTTATATTAACTTTTGCGAGATATCAATACTGTAAGGCTGTCTTTTCAAAGACAGCCTTATTTTTATGGTTTGTCTAAGATTTGCTTCACTTACCGCAGCAGTTTTTCATAAGATATTAGTGGTAATCAGTTAAACCGGTTCTTCGCAACCGGAAGAAGGAGGAAATTCGGTGAGCAAACATATTTTTGCGGTAATAGGCGGCGACAATCGTCAGACCTTTCTATATAATATGTTAAAGCAAATTCGGTCAGAGGTTTTCGGCTGCGGAATCGACAATTGTGACTGTACCATCAACGACCTTGACCTGGCAATCAGCATGTCGGATATTTTGATTTTACCACTGCCCACATCCCTTGACGGTCAAACCATCAATGCACCCTTTTATCATGAAAAAATATACTTGAAAGAAATTTTCGACAAAGCAAGGCCGGAACAACATATCTTTTGCGGCAATTTGGATACCAAGAACAAACAGCTGGCTCGGGACAGAGGGCTGAAGGTAACCGACTATTTTGAGCGGGAGGAATTCAGCATCATGAATGCCATCCCAACCGTGGAAGGCGCTTTGGAAATTGCCATGCACAATACAAAATACACGATTTTCGATTCCAACTGCCTTGTAACAGGCTATGGAAGAATCGGAAAAATTCTGGCGCGCCAGCTAAAGGCCATGGGCGCAAAGGTAAGTGTAACCGCCCGTAGATTTTCCGATCTTGCCTGGATCAAAGCAGAGGGCTTCACCCCACTGCACTACAATGACTTAGCACAAACCGTAAACAACTATCATATTATATTGAATACTGTACCCGCACTCATTTTCACCGATGAACTGCTTACAAATGTCCACAGCGACACATTGATGATAGATCTGGCATCCAAACCGGGCGGCATCGATTTTGACGCAGCAAAAGGCTATGGAATCACTGCGATACAGGCGCTGTCCCTGCCGGGCAAGGTTGCCCCGCAAACAGCGGCAGGAATTATAAAGGATACCATTTTAGGAATCTTAAGGGAGGAAAACCTATGAACTCTGTAAAAGTGGGTTTTGCCATGTGCGGTTCCTTCTGTACCTTCGCACAAGCAATCCCACAGATGAAAGCATTGGTTGACGCCGGTGCCGATGTTCTGCCGATCATGTCGCCAACAGCCGCCGGTACAGATACCCGGTTCGGTGCGGCGAAAGATATATGCGCAAAAATTGAAGGAATCTGCGGTAAGAAAATCATAACAACCATTTCGGAAGCTGAACCCGTAGGCCCAAAAAAACTGCTTGATCTGTTAATCATTGAGCCCTGCACAGGAAACACCCTCAGCAAGCTTGCCAATGGCATCACCGACACCTCGGTCACCATGGCTGCCAAAGCGCATTTGCGCAACAGCCGTCCTGTTTTAATCGGAGTGGCTACCAACGACGGCCTGTCCGCCTCTGCCAAAAATTTAGGCATCTTGCTGAATACAAAAAACATATTCTTCATCCCAATGTCACAGGATGACCCCACCGGAAAGCCGTCTTCCTTGATCTGTAATTTTGATGAAACCATCCTGGCCGCCCATGCAGCACTGGACGGTCGCCAACTACAGCCGGTATTCAGCTGACCCGGAACAAAGACCGCAAAAGCGGTCTTTTCTTTTATACGGTCATACTTGCATAATATTCACCCGTTGTGGTATAATGAAGCCAATCAATGCCCAAAATCGGGAGGTTATTATGTACACTGCCAATGAAAACCGTTATTCCACAATGCCCTACCGCAGGTGCGGCAATTCCGGGCTCAAGCTCCCTGCCATTTCCCTGGGTCTGTGGCAGAATTTCGGCGACCTTCGCCCCTTGGATAACAGCCGGAAAATGCTGTTAAAAGCCTTCGATCTGGGTATCACCCATTTTGATCTGGCCAATAATTATGGACCCACCCCCGGTAGTGCGGAAAGTAGTTTCGGACAGGTCATGGAAAGCGACCTTCGTCCATACCGGGATGAAATGGTCATCTCCACCAAAGCTGGTTATTCTATGTGGTCGGGTCCTTACGGCGACATGGGTTCCAGAAAATATCTGATCTCCTCTCTTGACCAACGCTTGAAAAGAATGAAGCTTGATTATGTAGACATTTTCTATTCCCACCGCCCTGATACGGA
>MKRK01000098.1:2047-9721 GCA_001896915.1 Clostridiales bacterium 43-6 | reverse complement strand
GAGTGTGGCATGGGCTCCATCGTCTTCTGCCCTCTTCAGCAGGGAATTCTCACAAGCCGATATCTCACCGGTGTTCCGTCAGACTCCCGTGTGGCAACCCCCACCGGTACATTGAGTGAAAACAACATTGACGATAATACCCTGGCAAAGGTGAGAAAGCTCAGCCTTATCGCCGCAGAGCGGGGTCAGACCATGGCACAGCTTGCCCTTTCCTGGGTACTGCGGGGCGAACGGGTCACCTCCGCCATCATCGGCGCCAGCCGTGTGGAACAAATTGAAGAAAACATCGGTACGATAAACAATCTCGCTTTCAGCCAAGACGAATTATCCCAAATCGATTCCATATTAAACAATGAAAAATAAGCTTGCCATCATCGGTGGCGGCGCATCGGGGCTAATTGCCGCCATAGCCGCCGCCAGAAACAATCCAAGCCTGCCTGTCACCCTGTTTGAACGAAACACCCGTGTAGGCAAAAAAATACTGGTTACAGGCAACGGCCGCTGTAACCTTACCAATACCGATCTGACAGAATACCATTATCATGGTGAGGATGTCGGCTTTGTTTCTGTTGCCCTATCATCCTTTGGCTTAGAAAAAACACTGGAATTTTTCGCTGACATCGGTCTGCTGACCAAAGCAGAAGGAAATGAAATCTATCCCTATTCCTTACAGGCAGGCACGGTGCTTGACCTTCTGCGAGCTGAATGCGACAAGCGCTCCGTTGAAATACTTTGCGATCAATACATTACATCCCTGAAAAAAATAAACAATCAATTTATCATCAACGACATTGCCTTTGACAGTGTTATTGTCGCCTGTGGCGGCAAAGCGAGCCCCCATTTGGGTACAGACGGCAGCAGCTATCAGCTTTTAACCGATTTCGGTCACACCCTTACCGAGCTTTACCCTGTCATCACACAAATCAAAACCGAAAC
This sequence comes from Clostridiales bacterium 43-6, assembly GCA_001896915.1. Classification (GTDB taxonomy): domain Bacteria; phylum Bacillota; class Clostridia; order Oscillospirales; family Acutalibacteraceae; genus MKRK01. The sequence continues at coordinate 8,785 of MKRK01000098.1, read as the reverse complement.
CGATTACGTAAAGCAACTCAAAGGAATAAAAATTGAAGCAGTTGCTGAAATCGTTGCTGCCAATCTCACAAGAACATGCATCGGCGAAGTTTTGTTCACCGAATATGGGCTTTCCGGTCCGGCAATTTTGGATTTATCCAGAATCGCCGCAACCAATACTCAAAACTCACCGGTCATTCACATCGATACCATGCCTGAATATTCCCGGGATGAAATCACTGCCATATTAACGAAGAAAGCAAACAAGCAAAATGGCACTCTCGAAGAGCTTTTAACAGGAATTTTAAATAAGCGCCTTGGCCAGGTTCTGCTGAAATACGCAGGTTTTGATTTAAAATATGAAATTTCATTATTGTCATATAAAGAAATCAAAAAAATATCAGCTGCTATCAAGCAATTTTCATTTAAAGTAACTGGTGTAAAGGGGTTTCAAAATGCCCCGGTCACAGCAGGCGGTATTCGCACCAAGGATTTTAACAACACTACAATGGAATCCAAACTCTGTCCGGGTTTATATGCCACCGGTGAAATCCTGGACATCGACGGTGACTGCGGCGGCTGGAACCTCCAATGGGCATGGAGCAGCGGCTATCTGGCCGGCAAAAGCGCTGCTGAAAAACTTAAGAACGGGGACAAAAATGATTAGAATATCCGAAATTAAACTAAGCCTGGATTTTGATTTTAGAACACTCTGCCCTCTGGCTGCCAAGCTGTTAAATCTGGACATCAGCCAAATCAAACAAGCAACATTGTATAAAAAATCAATTGATGCAAGGAAAAAGGATGCCGTTCTTTTTACCTGTACGATCGATGTAGAAATAAGTGGAAACGAAGCGGAGATCATAGGGAATTGCACATACAAAACGGAAGCTGTCAAAGCCTACCGCTACACACTTCCCGAAGTCAAAAGGGACAAAAAAAGACTCCGCCCGATCCTCGTAGGAGCGGGTCCTGCGGGCTTATTTGCAGCGCTGACGCTGGCACAAGCAGGCTGCCGTCCCATCATATTCGAGCGGGGCAAGGACGTTGACAGCAGAGCAAAGGATGTGGAAGCCCTTCAAACCGGCGGTGTTTTTAACGAATCCTCAAATATCCAGTTCGGCGAAGGCGGCGCCGGGACATTTTCTGACGGCAAGCTGAACACGGGCACCAAGGATGAACGGGCAAGAATGGTTCTCGAAACCTTCGTCCGCTACGGTGCACCTCCTGAAATCCTGTACCAAGCCAAACCCCATATTGGCACCGATATTCTGCGCATCGTTGTCAAAAAAATACGGGAACAAATCATCAGTCTGGGTGGAGAGGTGCATTTTTTAAGCACCGTCACGGCCATCCATACACAAAATGGTAAAATCATATCAGTCATGGTGAACAATGAAACCGAGTATCCCTGTGACACTGTCCTCCTTGCCATCGGTCACAGTGCCAGAGACACCTTTCTCCATCTTTATGACAGTGGTGTTCCCATGGAAGCCAAACCCTTTTCCGTAGGGGTTCGTATCGAGCACAAGCAGGAATTCATCAACAAAGCCCAATACGGTAAATTCTTTGACCATCCCGCTCTGGGTGTCGCCGACTATAAGCTGGCGGTGCATTTGCCCAGCGGCAGAGGTGTCTATACCTTCTGTGTCTGCCCGGGCGGTGAAGTCGTTAGTGCCATGAGCGAACCGGAAACCGTGGTCACGAACGGTATGAGCTATTATAAACGGGACAAAAAAAACATCAACAGTGCCGTTCTGGTGGGTGTCACCCCGGAAGATTTCGGCACACACCCCCTGGCAGGAATCAAGTTTCAGCGCGAAATCGAAAAAAAAGCCTATCAGGCTACAGGCTCTTACCGTGCCCCTGCGCAGCTTTTGGGAGACTTTTTTAAGGGTCATCCATCAAGACGCTTCGGCGCAATCGCTCCCTCCTACAAACCGGGAGTAGTCTTTTGTAATCTGCAAAGCGTTCTCCCCGATTTTATCGTCGAACCCTTGCGGACCGGCATCAAGCTCATGGACAATAAAATCAGGGGCTTTGCAAACCCCGACGCTGTGCTGACCGCACCGGAAACAAGAAGCTCATCCCCCGTACGAATCCTGAGGGATGAGCAGCATCGATCCAGTCTCAACGGTCTCTACCCCTGCGGCGAAGGTTCCGGCTACGCCGGAGGCATCATGTCTGCCGCCGTTGATGGCATCAAAACAGCGGAAGCCGTGTTAATCCAGAATTGAGAATACAGAATTTTTTGGTTTTTTCTCTATCTTGTTGTTGATGCTTATAGAAAGGCCGTTTGACTTTTTACAGTTTACGCGAATAAGAACGCGGTATTATTTTCCGCGTTCTTTTCTTTGGCTGTTTTTATGATTGAATTAATAAATTTGTTGATTTCCACACCATCATTACATATATTTTTATATTTCCAGGACAAACCGAAAATCCAATGGTTTTTTGAATCATATTATCTTCCTATGACTTCACCCAAACATAAAAAAATAAAACAAAACAATAATTCTTTATTCTGTCTTAAAAAAGGTTTCCTCCAAAACTGTCAATTGCAACAATCAAAGGAAAATCCTCGATATAAAGCTTTTTTACTGACTCACACCCCAAATCCTCAAACGCAATTACTTCGCAGGATTTGATGCACTTTGCGGCCAGCGCACCCGCTCCACCGATGGCGCATAAATACACGCTGCCGTTTCTTACAATGGCGTCGCATACTTCCTTTGTGCGTTCCCCCTTGCCGATCATCCCTGCCAGACCTAAATCAAGCAACTTAGGCGCATATGGGTCCATTCTGCCTGCGGTGGTGGGACCACAGCTGCCGATGGGCAGTCCCTTGGGTGCCGGTGTGGGACCTGCATAGTAAATCACAGCCCCGCCTATGGGAAAGGGCAACTCTTTGTTCTCATTGAGAAGTGCAAAAATCCGTTTATGAGCGGCGTCTCTTGCCGTATAAATAAGGCCTGTGACAAGAACCCTGTCACCGGCCTTTAAATATTTGCATTCCTCTTTTAAATGCTCTGTTCTGATCTTTTTTTCCATCAATACCCCTGGCTTTCCGAATTGGTTGCATCTGTTTTAAGAAGAATATCCTCCAGCCTATGAATGACCGAATCAAACAGGCTATGTAAATACTCGGTTTCCTTTTCGTCAAACACCTGATTGACCGAAGTAAAGCTGTTAATTCTATTCACTGTATATAAAATATCTGCTCTTGCCCGATCAAAATCCTTCAGAAGTCCGGAGGTATCCACAGCTTCACCGACTGGTAAATCGTTCCCGGTTCCCGTAAGCTTTCTGTTGAATAATGCAATTTGTGTTTGCAGTCCTTTATTTTCAATGGTCAGCTTGGATTTTTCCGCGTTAAGCTTCGCTATTTCATTGTATAAATCCAGGCTGATTTTTCCCATATCAGGCGTTAAAACCGGCTCGGGCGTGGCTGGCTCTTGTACCGGAGAAACCGTCTGCAGTTCCGTATGGAGCGGTGGGGCTTCTTCTAAGGGAGTATAAAGAGGCGGTGGAATATTCCCTGCATCTTCCTCGTATAACGGCGGCGGTGCAAGGCTCTCCGCCTGGGATTCTTCCATAAACGGGTCAATCGCTTCGGGTCGGGACTGAATAACAGGTGCCTGCTCTGCTTCAATCGATTCTCTTTCTGCTTCCTCGTTGATCTGTTCAGCCAGCTTTACAATTTCGCCCTTCAGCGCTTCATTGTCAGCCTTGAGCTTGATGATTTTCATTTGAAGCTCTTCATGCAGCTTGGCAGATTGTTTTGTGATCTCTTCAAAATACTCCAGAACATCGTCTTCCCGAAACCCGCCAAATACTGCTCTTTTTAACAGTCCGTCCACTGTCACACCCCCAAATCGTTCATTGCGGTATCAAATCAGCTCATATGATGTGTCTATTATATCAGAAATATTGCAGTATTACAACAAAAAAGGCGAACAAACTGTTCGCCCGATGATCAGAACATATTCTTTTTATATAAAATAAGTCCTGCAATTCCCGCGGTTACAAAGGATAAAATCAGCGGAAAAATAATATTGTTTGAAAACGGCAGCGTGCCGCCGGAACCGATATTCATCCCGAAAAAGCTGAATATCATGGTCGGGATGGAGAGCATGATTGTAATGGAGGTCAGTACCTTCATAACAATGTTCAGATTGTTGGAAATCAAGGATGCAAACGCATCCATGGTTCCCGAAAGAATGCTCATGTGAATATTGGACATCTCAATCGCCTGTGTCACCTCAATGAGAACATCCTCAAGTAAATCCTGATCCTCATCATACATTTTGATGTATTTGCCCCGCAGAATCTTCTGTAATGTGGTCTGGTTTGCCTTCAATGAAGTTTGGAAATAAACCAGCGATTTTTCAATGTCAAGAAGCTGTATCAATTCCTTGTTTTTCATGGAACGCCGCAAACGGGACTCTAAAAAGCTGGAATGCTTATCAATCTGCTTCAGATATTGTAAATACCGGGTCGCCATACGAAGCAGTATGTGTAAAACAAAATGAGTATGCAGCGAGGTATGGACATTTTTCACCGCACCGTCGGAAAACTCGCAGATCACAGGGTTGTCCTTAATGGAGATCGTAATGATTTCCTTTTCTGTAATAATAATACCGACAGGCATGGTAGAGTATATGATATTCTCCCCCGCCTTGCCCACATAAGGAACGTCCACGATAATAAAGGTGTGTCCTTCCTCTTTTTCAATATGGGAGGTTTCTTCCTCGTCCATGGAAGAACGGATAAATTCGGGTTCAACCTTGTATTGTTCAATCAGCTCATTGATTTCGTCGGTGTTCGGTTCAACAACATTGACCCAGCACCCATCCTCACGGGCATTGATTTTTTCAATACGTCCGTTTACCGTTTTGTAATAATTGATCATGCACATAACCCCTTCCACAGGGCGCACTAAAGCATAGGGCAATAATACGTCCGTCTGTTATTTCATATCTACTTCGAGGTATCGCTTCTGTACTCATTATGCCCACCTGCCTTTGTTATGTATTGTGATCATGAAAAAAGGTACAATGACCCTTCGGTCATTATACCATATCTCAATATTTTTGCAAGTTAATTTTCGATTAAAAATCAACCCAGAAATGCCTTATATATTGTCTTAATTGCCGAAACAAAATCATCTTCGTCCACACCAATGATGATGTTCAATTCGCTGGAGCCCTGATCGATCATTCTGATGTTGATATCCGCTTCATAAACAGCATGGAACACCTTGGCGGCTGTTCCCTTCGCCCGGATCATTCCTCTGCCGACCACAGCAATCAAGGCCAGATTGTTGTGAATATCAACGCTGTCTGCATGTACCGCCTCATTGATTTCAGAAATCAGTTCATTTTTCACACCTGCGATGTCCTTGGTGGCAACCACAACACTCATGGTGTCAATACCGGAGGGCAAATGCTCAAAGGAAATACCCTGTTTTTCCAGAACCTCCAAGACCTTTTTCCCAAACCCGGTTTCCTGATTCATCATGGCCTTTTCAATGGAAATCACCGAAAAGCCTTTCTTTCCTGCGATTCCGGTTATGGTGGTGTTGCCTCCGTCGTTGTCCACTTCGGAAACAATCATGGTTCCTTCGTCCTCAGGACGGTTGGTATTGCGGATATTAATCGGGATTTTATCAATTCTCACAGGGAAAATCGCATCCTCATGCAAAACCGTCGCACCCATATAGGACAGCTCACGAAGTTCCTTATAGGTAATGGTTTTGATGATTTTGGGTTGGTCCACAATTCTCGGATCGGCAATCATAAGCCCGGACACATCTGTCCAGTTTTCATATATATCCGCTGTCACAGCGCAGGCAACCAAAGAACCGGTAATATCGGAGCCGCCCCGCGAAAAGGTCTTGATCGTCCCGTTTGGCATCATGCCGTAAAACCCCGGAATTACCGCATTTCCGCATTGCAGCAGTCGGCTTCTCAGCATGTCGTTGGTTTTCTTCGGCTGAAAGCTTCCGTCTTCGTTGAAAAAGATGACGGTTGCCGCATCTACAAATTCATAGCCCAAAAAGGCAGCCAGAATCATACCGTTGAGGTATTCCCCCCGGCTGGCAGCAAAATCTCTGCCCGCATTGTTCTGCAGTGCGTTTTTGATGATCTCATATTCCTTATGAAGACTGAGCGCGAGGCCAAGCTCTTTGATAATCCCGTTGTATCTTTCCTCTATCTCCTGAAACAACTCCGTAATATCCTCGCCTGCCGCCACTTTTTCATAGCAGCTGTACAGCATATCCGTTACCTTCACATCGCCTGAATCCCGTTTGCCGGGTGCAGAAGGAACCACATATTTTCTTTCGCTGTTCACTTCAATGATTGAACGAACCTTTCTGAACTGTTCGGCATCCGCCAAAGAGCTTCCGCCAAATTTTGCAACGATTGACATACCATTTCTCCCTTTATCTCATGCAGATTTATTGATTTTACACTTTCCATAAACATCATAATTTATAATTGGTTTTGCGTTATGTAAAAGCACATTGAATCTGCATTCAGTATTAATGCATATTATTGAACATTGTGTTGTGACTAAATATCAAGAACCCTTATGGTGTTTTTAACTGTAATAACATCGGACAATTCATTCATTGCCTGGCGCAGATTTTTCTCGCTGTCGATTCCGGTGACAAAAGCGATTTCGCTTTCCGGCTGGTTTTCTCTGGCTAAGAATTTAACGCCGCTCAGTTTGGTCTTTATGTGTTCCTTCGCTTCG
>MKRK01000098.1:0-1962 GCA_001896915.1 Clostridiales bacterium 43-6 | reverse complement strand
CACAGTCGATTACGTCTGCCATAACCGCACTTGCCGTGGGCAGCTTTCCGGCACCCTTTCCATAAAACACCACATCGCCCGTGGCATCTCCACGAACCATGACCGCATTGAACACATCATCCACAGAAGACAATTGGCTGTCTCGGCTGACAATCGCAGGATACACCGTTGCAAGGATGCGGCCGTCAGTAAGCTTTTTGGCTCGGCCGATCAGCTTGACAGCACTGCAAAAGCTCCCTGCATACAGCACGTCAGCCAGGGTGATTTCGGTAATCCCTTCTGTATGGACCTGATCGGGATATACATGCTTACCAAAAGCAAGAGCAGCCAAAATACAGATTTTTCTGCAGCTGTCAAACCCAAGAACATCGGCGGATGGGTCACGCTCAGCATAACCGAGACTTTGGGCAAGGGACAATGCTTTTTCAAAATCCATTTTATCCTTGAATATTTTGGTTAATATAAAATTTGTCGTCCCGTTTAATATCCCGGCGATTTCGGTGATGTCATTGGCGGCAAGACACTGGGAAATCGGCCGGATAATCGGAATACCGCCGCCTACGCTAGCCTCAAATAAAAAGTTCACATTCTTCTCTTTGGCGATGGAAAGCAACTCAAACCCTTTTTGAGCCACCAGCTCCTTGTTGGAACTGACAACACTTTTTCCTGCCTCAAGACATTGTTTTACAAAAGTATATGCCGGTTCCAATCCACCCATGGTTTCCACAACGATATTCACTTCCGGGTCCTTAACGATCACTTTAAAATCCTTGATGAATTTATCGGCATAGGGCGTCTCGGGAAATTCACGCAAATCAAGGATATACTTGATGTCCATATCCGCCCCTGCCTTTGTAAGAATGCTGTCATGATTTTTATAAAAAACCTCCACAACACCCGACCCAACAACACCGTGTCCCATCACTGCAATTTTGTTCATACCTATCATCCTTCTTGCCCTGTTTTTATTCTATATATTATAATTTTTCCCTTTTATCAGCCAAACACATGGAACCGTCAGCAACCAGCATTGCCCTACGCTCCCGAAATTTCCTCAATGGTCAAAACACCATTCAAAGACAGAATGTTGCCCAGCAGTTCCCCGGCTGTCATACGCAGTCCGTCGGTCCGGATAGAAACAGAAACCGAAGCCGCACCACCAATGGGAATATTCTGATTGAGGGTCAGTATATTGGCACCGGCTTTGTACAATTCACCGATCAATGATGATAAAACGCCGGGCGTATCGGAAAGAACCGCATGAAAAGAAAGGATTCTTCCGCCGGCTTTATCATTATAACCAAACACAAAATCTTTGTATTTATAAAAAGCGCTTCTGGAAATTCCCACTGCTCTTGCCGCATCACTGGAGGATTTGACAACACCGTTTGTCAGCATTGTCTTAGCTGCAAGTACCTTGCTGTACACATCCGGAAGTACGGTTTTGTCCACCAAAATAAGATTAGTTTGTTCCATTCTGTCCACCACCCAAAAACGATTGTTTCTATATACAACACACTATACCATTATATTCGCCTCTACTCAACTCGCTAATTCTTGCAGATTCCTTTGTTTTTTATAAATATAGCTATTTATCTCTGTCTAACGCCATTTTACTTTGATTTAAATTATAATACCTGATTAAAATAAAAATTGAGGCACTCCGGATTAATTTATCCCTTTTCTTTGATATGACTACGGACCAAAATATCGTAAAATCAATATAGTAACAACCGTTTCCTGTAATCAAATAATTGGTTTAACATTATTCCTGACATTAAAAACTGATACACTAAAATGTGTATCAGTTTTTAATGTCATTTTCGATTTGTCAATATTGGTAGAGCATGATCATACTCTGAGCCGCCTTTTTAATCAGACCCACATCTGCCGAAGCCAATTGATCATTTGCCATACGTCTTGCATTACCCGCCGCCAGTCTGTCTCCTGTCACGTATGTTA
>MKRK01000097.1:7934-8350 GCA_001896915.1 Clostridiales bacterium 43-6 | reverse complement strand
CCGTTTTCATACAAGAAGCTTTTTACGGTTTTGCCGTCATGTATTTCACTGATCAGAAAAGAAATTTGACGCATAATTCCCTCAATAAATTGGGATGCCCGAAAGCATCCCGAGTATTTTTATAATTCTGTAACCCAACCGAAGCTGTCTTCCAACTTGCCCCATTGGATTGCGGTCAATGTGTCATACAACCGTTTGGCAACCGTACCGATTTCGCCTTTGTTGATGATGATGTTCTCTTCGCCGTATTTCAGCTCGCCGATGGGAGATACCACGGCAGCGGTGCCTGTTCCAAAGGCTTCATTGAGCTTGCCCTCTGCCGCTGCGGTTGCAACCTCGTCAATTGATATTTTTCGTTCGGTGACCTTAACACCCCAGGAGCGAAGCAGCTCGATGACCGACATACGGGTAATACC
>MKRK01000097.1:0-7850 GCA_001896915.1 Clostridiales bacterium 43-6 | reverse complement strand
CGTTCTACACCGTCCAGCCATAGCACCTGGGTGAATTTCTGCTTTTCCGCTTCGTCCTGTGCTTTCAAGGAAGACGCATAGTTGGCAGCGGTTTTCGCAAAACCCACACCGCCCTGAACCGCGCGGACATATTTGCTTTCTACATAAATTTTAACGGGGTTGAGACCTTCTGGATAGTAGGCGCCCACCGGGGACAGTATGACCATAAACAACAGATGATGGGCAGGATGAACCCCCACAAAGGGATCAATGGCAAAAATGAAAGGGCGAATGTACAAAGAGGTGCCGGGAGCGGAGGGAATCCAGTCCTTATCCATCTCAACGAGCTTTTTGATGGCTTCCACACAAAATGCTTCATCGATTTTGGGAATGCACAAACGGTCATTGGATACATTGAGCCGTTCCATGTTCTTTTCCGGACGGAACAAAAGAATTCTGCCGTCGTCTGCTCTGTATGCCTTTAAGCCTTCAAAGACCTCTTGACCGTAATGTAAGCACATGGCGGAGGGCTCCAGCTCAATCGGACCATACGGAACGATTCTGGGGTTATGCCAGCCTTCTCCTTTGTCATAGTTCATGATAAACATATGATCGGTAAACATTCTGCCAAAGCCCAGCTTGCTTTCGTCATCGGGCTTTTTTTTCGGGGTTTTCGTAAGCTCTATTGAGATATTCATAGTCCAACACACCTTCAAATATGTAATTAATAATAAGAATAATTATACCATATTATTTCGTTATTTCAAGGGTTTTCTTCCATAAGCGGAAGAATGCCGCCTATATCGACCAATTTTCCTTTCAGACAATGAACCGTTACACCGTGCCTTCCCGTAAATTCTTTTATGGCTTTATAATCCGGCAAGGATGAAATATCACCGGTGAAAAGAAGCATTTCGCCACTGATTTTGCCGCAGCATCCGCCGATGAAGCCGTTGTCATACCCGTCCAGTATAATTTTCTCTGACTGTATTTTTAACACCTCCACCCCTGATGCCTTCATTGCCTTTGCCATTCCCTCATCCCCGGTTATCACGGCATGTTCAGAAACTACCGCTACAGAGCATTTGCTATAACCCTGTTTCACAGGATGAACAATCCCTTTTTGCAGTATTTTTTTTGAAGTAAACAGTTGATTGCAAAATAGCTTTTCCCCGATCCGTAAGCTGTTCAGTGCAACATCAGCGGGATAGGAAGGGGCAATATCTTCTTCTATGTATTCGGGTGAAAACCCGAAATTTTTTAATGCGAGAAACAAATCATCCTGATGCTTTGCCAAAAAGAGTTTGGAACCGCCCATGTGATGGAGCACCATATCTCCATGGCTTTGTATCGGTCTTTCTAAGTGGGAATACGGCACTATGGGAATGACCCGGATTCCCATATGAATGATTTGCGAAAGGATGGACGGATACAAGGAGGAAACGGCAACCAGCGTTACTCTCCCCTTCGGTAAATTTGGATTTTCAATGAACATAGCTTTGCTCCTATTCACGCCGCAACGCTTCCACAGGCTTCAACCGGGACGCTTTGATGGCTGGGTAGACGCCGAACACAATACCCGTACAAACTGCCACCAGGACGGAATAGATGAGCTGAAACACAGAAATACTCAGCGGAATTCCGAACAACAATGTTGCCAGAAGAGCGACACCGGTCCCGATGCATATGCCTATTATACTTCCGAAGACCGATATGGTCAACGCTTCCATCAAAAATTCCATGAGTATGATGCCTGATCTTGCCCCAATGGCTTTTTTGATACCGATTTCTCTGGTCCGTTCGTTCACTGAAACCAGCATCACTGTCATGATGCCTAAGCCTGCCACAAGGAGAGAAATGGCACCAATGGCAGAAAGAATGATAGAAACAATATTCAGCAGATTGCCAAGACGATCCCGTTGCTTCACCAGATTATCCGTTTTAACAGAATTGACAACGCCCTTGTTTCTGTCAATCGCATCCACAATGTTTTTGGATACGGCATCCACCTGATTGCTGTTGTCCAGCTTGACTGCTATTTGAGAAATTCTGCCGGATCCGTCAATGTTCTGTTTCGTGGTATAGGGAATGTAGACAAAGCTGGGAATGTAATCTCCCATGAGACTTTGGAGAATGCCGCTTCCTTGCTTTGTAATGCCGATAATTTTATATTCATCAAACACGCCGCCCACCAACAACGAAATGGTTTTTCCCACTACATTATCCCGTTTAAATAAATTTTTTGCCACGTTTTCATCCACCATACAAACATTGGCGTTGGAATTCACGTCGGCAGCGCTGATGGTTCTCCCGTATTTGACTTCAATGGCAATCACTTGCTTTGCACCTGCGTCAATGCCCCAAATGAGCGCTGAAATCGTTTGTCCTTTGCAAGCCGCAAGAGAGTTTTCCGTGGTCAGCGGCATGGCATTGTCTACATTGGGAAGTTTGCGTATGGTTTCCAGATCTTCTTTCAACAGATCCACATTGCTGCCGGCATTGGAGCTGACGGATATTCCGCTGATGCCCAGACTGTCCAGCTCTGCGTTTACCGCCTGGGTTCCCGCTCGCCCGATGGTCCCGATGATTACCACAGAAGCGACACCGATCGCGATGCCCGAAACCGTTAAGAAAGTACGCAGCCCCTTACGTTTCAGGCTTCTCAGCGCCAATTTCCAAAATTCGAGCATTAGCGGTCACCCGCCTTTGTATTGACAAGAATTAAATTTCCTTTGATGTTTTCCGGATTTTCTGCAATCCTATCCCCTCTCTTGAGGCCTTCCAAAATCTCAACCCCGTTTTCCACTTCTCTGCCTGTTTTAATATAATGCTTAACAGCTCTTCCGTTATCAATTTTATAAACGTATTCCTTTTGGTTCTCATCCTGTGTGATGGATTCATAGGGAATGATTAAAATATTTTTACCGGTGTCGGTGATGATTTTGACCTTGGCGGTGAAGCCCGGCTTTAAATATTTATCGGGTTTGTCAATGGATACGATGGCATTGACGACTGTCTGGGAGGAGGCGACCCCCATCATTTCCGTAGCGGCCGGAAAGATTTTTGTGACAGTGCCTTTGTATTCTCTCCCTTTGAACCCGCTGCCGGTAATGACAGCACTCTGTCCCAAAGAAACGCCGGAAATAATATCCTCGCTGATACTTACCTTTACCTGTAGTTTTTCGGTATTGGCAATGACAATGGCAGGAATGTTAGGGTTAGATACCTTATCGGTTAAATTGATAGAGCTGACAATCCCCGATGCATCGGCATAAAATGCATTTTCAATATTTTCTGTATTGCTGTATTGCAAGAGAGTATCCTGTGAAATCCCTCCTGTCACGCCGGAATTCATTATTCGAATTAAGTTCTGAGCGGTTGCGTCCTTGTCGACGGTAAAGAGTAAGTCACCTTTTTTCACTTCGTCACCGACGGCTATGTTCATGTCCTTAATCACCATAGGAATATCGGTTTTCACGTTATATTTGCTGGTTTCCTCAACCTTTCCGGAGGTCAATACCGTTGTTTGAATGTCGTCGGTTTGCGCTGTTAATACCTTGACACTGGGACGGTTTGAGATGATTACGTTGGGTGCGACCATTGCAGTAACTAAAAATATAACAGTGATGATACTCAGTACAATATATTTTTTCATAGCGAGCATTCCTTTCCTTTTCCCGATGGCGTTTTTTGTGACACGCCGGGTTTTCGCTGCCTCATATCATTGGCTTCTTTATGATATACAACCGTGAAAACCTTTCCTCCGGTATGGTTTAATTTGTACTAAATATTTTGCAACATTATATATAAATAATTCAGCTTTTTTAATGCAAATTAAGGAATAAGCGAACAAAAAAAATAAACACTAATGTCACAGGTAAGCACATGAAGGATATTTCATGATTTGGAAAGGAACGATACAAAAATGAGTATTATACCTTGCGCTGAAAACTGTAAACATCAGAACGAAGGCTATTGTTCTTTAAAAACCGCAGCAGCAATCAGCAATTCAACCGGTGGCTGCCCGCATTTTGACAGCAAAAAACCGCAGAAAGCTTCTGCGGTTGTTTCTACGTCAGGAAAGGGCCTCAACAGCCTGCCGAATGGTTCTGACGCCAATAATTTCAATGGAACCTTTTAGCTTGTCCGAAATGGTTTTATAATTGTGATAAGGCACGATACACCGTTGAAACCCAAGCCTTGCAGCCTCGTTGATTCGTGCTTGTGCTCCTGTAACAGCCCGAATTTCTCCAGCCAATCCGATTTCGCCAAAGGCGATGGCATCCTCTCGCACTACAAAATCCTTCAGGCTGGAGATTAATGCAATGGCAACAGTCAGATCCGCTGCCGGCTCTAGAAGCTTCATCCCGCCTACCACGTTCAGGTAAGCGTCCAGATTGGCAAAAAAATAGCCTGCCCGTTTTTCAAGAACCGCCAATAAAAGGTTCATCCTGTTATAATCAAAACCGGTTGACATTCTTCTGGGGTTTCCAAAGCCGGTTGTGCTGACCAGCCCCTGCACCTCTGCCATTATGGGTCTGGTTCCTTCAATCACACAAGCCACGCAGGTGCCCGATACGTTTCTTGGTCGCCCCGAAAGCATGATTTTGGATGGATTTTCAATCTCACAAAGCCCGGTATCCAGCATTTCAAACACACCGATTTCATTGGTGGAGCCAAAGCGGTTTTTCACCGCCCGCAGAATGCGGTAGGATAAATTTCGCTCTCCTTCAAAATACAAAACAGCGTCAACGATATGTTCCAGCACCTTCGGCCCTGCGATTGCGCCGTCCTTGTTTACATGACCAACAATAATCACTGCAATGTCCAGTGATTTTGCTGTTCGTAAAAACGCATTGGTAGACTCCCTGACCTGTGTGACACTGCCGGGTGACGAGGATATTTCATTCATGCTCATAGTCTGGATGGAGTCAATCATCACGATGTCCGGCCGTGTGGTTTCAATGCAGTCGATCACAGATTCCACGTTTGTTTCCGTAAGAACAGAAAGGTTTTCACTTTCCACATGAAGCCGTTTTGCTCTGATTTTTATCTGCCGTTCCGATTCTTCACCGGATACATACAGAATGCTTTGTTCCTTGCCCATAAACTCGCAAACCTGCAAAATAATCGTAGATTTTCCGATACCCGGGTCGCCGCTTAACAGCACCAAAGAGCCTTTTACAAGCCCGCCGCCCAACACTCTGTCCAGCTCATGAAATCCTGTTTTATATCGATGCTCGCCCTTTGCTTCAATTTCATGGAGCTTTACTGCGCTTACTTTTTTGTATTCTGTTTTTGTTTTGGACGTCGGTGCGGCAATTTGTTCGACAAAGCTGTTCCATGCTCCGCAGTCGGAACATTTTCCCTGCCATTTGGGGCTTTCGCTTCCGCAGTTGTTACAAACAAAAATTGTTTTGGTTTTCAATGATTTCACTTCCTGATCGTTTGATAACTCACATAGCCGCATAGAATTGCAAAGCTGAGCTTTTCCTGATAGGCATCTGTTTTCAACAATGCTGTTTCATCTGCGTTGGATAAAAACCCGCATTCCACCAAAACCGCAGGGGTTTTTATATTATGTAACAAATATATACTTTTTGAGGACGGTTTAATTTCTCTGTCATTGTTTGGCTGCAATAAATCCCGTACGGTTCTTTGAATTTTTTCTGCCATCAACTTGCTTTGGTCATTCTTTATTCCGTAAAACACTTGCGTACCGCGATATTTAGACTGGCCGAAATTGTTTTGATGAATGCTGATCAATGTGGCATCATAGCTTTCTGCCAGCTTCAACCGATTGTGTAAATCTGTAACCTTTTTCTGTCGGATGGTGTTTGCATCATCATCATGGATGGAGATATCAGAATCTCTGGTGGTAATCACCTTATAGCCGAGTAAGGTGAATTTATCGGCCAGCTTTTTGCTGATTGACAGATTGATTCCTTTTTCCACCGTACCGTCCTTGGCAACAGCCCCGCCGTCCACACCGCCATGTCCCGGGTCAATCACAATTACCGGAAATTCCGCTTGCTTTTCAATCAGGACAGCACGAGTACTGGTTTGGACAATCATCGTAATGAAAATACCGATGAGGAAAACACAAAAAAGGATCAGATAAAACTTTTTCAAACAAACACCTCCATAATTCAGAATTATGCAGATGCTTTATGGTTTTATTCTGTTTTTTTCTTTTTATAGATCAAAACAGAGGTGATGGAGTAATGCTTGTCACCCAGCATATAGCCAAACATGGAGATTACCGGGACAATCAGCAGCAGAGAAACAGAAATCAGAAGTGAGCCCCAAGATATCTCACTAATCAGTAATTCGTTGGGCAATAAGGTATGATTGATGGGAAAATAAAATGAATTGATTAATTTATAAATCCTGAAATAGCCATACGAGAATAATTCAAGTTTAGAAAGAATGAGCAGTATGCCGGAAATAAAAAAAGGAACAGAAGCGATCAGACCTGCCATCAGGCCTTTGAAAATATTCGTTCTGCTATTGTTTTTGATTGCTTTTTCGTTATCTGCTTGCCCCATATCCCATGAGAAACTGAAAATAAGCGGTAATATAAGCAACAGAAACGCATATGCCGCAACCGAGCGAATCATAGTGAAATTAATGAATCTCGCAATAAATGCGGAGGTGATTACGCAGCCGATCGATAACAAGAACATACGCAGAAAAAGCTTGGTGGTATAGCTCAAAAAACCGGTTTTCTTCATATTTTTCAATACCTTCTTTGATCATTGATAAAAAGATTATACCCCAAAAGCTAAAATAAAACAAGGATTTGTATGCTCCATAAGGATTATAACAGGAAATATCAATACTTAATATAAAAAACTCACATGCAACCGGCAGGGGATAAGCGATTTTTATGTGAACAAAAAAAGATGTTTTTCTTTTGAAAAACATCTTTTTTGGCTGGGATGGCTGGATTTGAACCAACGAATAACGGAGTCAAAGTCCGTTGCCTTACCGCTTGGCGACATCCCAAAATGGGGTGGATAATGGGAATCGAACCCATGGTCTCCAGGACCACAATCTGGCGCTTTAACCGACTAAGCTATACCCACCATATAAAGTTACAATTTACAATGTGAGGTTACATTCCTGCACCATCCATTGTAAATTGTTGTGGCGCGCTTGAAGGGACTCGAACCCCTGGCCTACTGCTTAGAAGGCAGTTGCTCTATCCAGCTGAGCTACAAGCGCATATTGGAGCGGGTAACGGGAATCGAACCCGTGTAACCAGCTTGGAAGGCTGGAATTCTACCATTGAACTACACCCGCACATCAGCGACGAAGGTTATTTTAACATAACCCCCGCCCTTCTGTCAATAGTTAATCTATAAAAATTCTATCATTTTTTACATTAATTTTGATTTCCGCCGGAGGGTTGTCGCATTTTTCAACAAGCAGACTAGTGATTAAATCCTCTGCTTCCCTGCGAATCACATTTCTTAAGTCTCTGGCACCTCGTTTTTGCTTGATGGCCTTTTCCGCAAGATATTTTATGACCTCTCCATCATAGCTGAATTCAATTCCCTTGCTCTTGATGGGTTCCTTCAGCTCATCCAGCATCAGTTCTGCAATTTTTTCAAAGTTGTCTTGTGTCAGGGGGCGGAATACCACGATTTCATCCACTCTGCCGATGAATTCCGGTCTTAAAATTTCCTCCAGTGCCTTAATTGCCTTTTCGTTGGACAGCTCCAAATCGTTCTTTCCGAAGCCGAGAAGATTATCTCTCTTTTCACTGCCTGCATTGGAGGTCATAACGATTATGGTGTTTTCAAAGTTGACCTTTCTGCCATGGGCATCGGTCACTCTGCCGTCGTCAAGGATTTGTAAGAGAATAT
>MKRK01000096.1:9372-17183 GCA_001896915.1 Clostridiales bacterium 43-6 | reverse complement strand
CAGCTTAATCCCATAGTCCGAAAAAGCTGCCGACATTTTTTCTTGTAAATAGTCCGATATTTTTTCAAGATGTGCATTGATTTCCAACACGCTGATTTGATGGCTGACAAGAAAAGAGGAGATGGAATCCTTTACTTTTGTGAGGTAAAGACCTCTGAAATAAGCAGAAAGATCCGCTTTGTCAAAGACATGCAGCGTTCCCACCAGCTTCATAAGGAATTTTCTGCTGTCATCAATCACAATGCCGAACTGCCCATGGGAGCGAACCGGAATAAACACCTTGTATTTCGGGTCCTGCATTTGTATCGGTGTAGCGGTTCCCCATTTGATATTCAGAACGCTTTGTTTGTTTATGTACCAAACCTCGGCGGCAAAGGGAGATTCGCCGCCAAAGGGAAGATTGATGAGCTTGTTTAAAAGGGGAATGTTCGAGGTTTCCAGAGTGTGCCGGCCGCTTGGGAACAAATCGAGAGCCTGCCCGTTTTTGAACAGCAGCGCTTCTTGAGATTCATTTACAATCAATTGGGAAAGTGCCGTCAGCTCTTCCCGGGGGTATTTCCACGCAAAAATATCGGGAGACCCGTCATATTTAATTACATCGAATAATGGCAATGCTCACACCTCGTCATTCATCGTCGTTTGCGCCCACAATTTGCACATTTTCAAGGGAAAATTCGATGCACATCATGATCAGCTCGTTGCGGGTTCTTCCGGTTTTGGACGCAACACGGTCAAGCTCCTGAATCAGCTCGTTCGGTAAACGGGCAGATACAACGGAACTTTCCCCGTATTTCTTCTTGGGTTTTATAATAAATTTATTATCCATAAGAACACTCACCCATTTCATTATACAATACATAATGTATATTTACAACACTACAAATGTTTACGAAATTTTATTATCGTGTTATAATAATGCTAGATTGATTTACAAGGAGGTTAATTTGTGATTAAGAAACTAACAGTAGGAATTTGTGCGGCAGTGTCAATACTATATACCTGCCTATTGTTTTTGCTTGTACTACATAAGGATGTACGTTTTTGGCTATTCTATGCGCTTGGTCTGTTAACAATAACAGGGTTGGCTTTTCTTATGGATAGGGCAATCCGATTGATCAAAAGGCAGGAATCCCGTGTGAATGCGGCAGTAGCAGAGCACAGGATGCTTTATTCGGATATGCAAAACCTCATTCAGGCGGCAAAAAGCATGGCGGGACAGGACAAAGAAGAGATCATCAGACGGCTGGAAACACTAGCGGAAACCATTCGGTTTTTCAGCCCGGTATATAAGCAAGTCCTTGACCCGCTGGATGACGAGATCAAGCGGGCTATTTTCAGACTATCCTGCCGCATCAACGAAGGCAGCTCCCGGGAAACCATGTCCGTAGAGATCAAAGAGGACATTATCTTGTTGGAAGAATTGTGCGGAGAAAGAAAAATTACGGAAAAAAGATAAATTTGCTCTTGACACATGTGTATTACAAATGTATACTGTTTGTAGTGAGCGGAAACGCCAAAAAATTTAGGGGGATTTTTATGAAAAAATCAATTGCAATCATCTTAATTTTTATTCTGGCATTTGTTTTTACAGGATGCAGCACAACCGGTAAAGATAAAAGCAAGGAAGCAGCAGCGGCAAAAGTGTTTAATGTAGGTGAGGAAGCAAAAACAGGAGACACCCAGATTACCGTCACAAAGGTAGAACGTTCCGCCGGAACAGAGTGGGATAAACCGGAGGAAGGCAATGAATATGTCATCGTCAGGTTAAAAATCGAAAATGTGGGAAAAGAGACCATCGATTATAATCCCCTATACTTTAAGCTCAAAAACAGTGAAGGACAGTTGCTTACCTATTCCATCACTTTCGAGGTAGAAAAGGATAAGACTTTGGATTCGGGCGACTTGGCTGCGGGCGGCAAGAAAGAGGGCAGTGTCGTATTCAAAGCCAAAAAGGGCGACGCCAATTTAGAACTGCAGTATTTTGACAATATTTTAGAAAAAAACCCTTCTTTGAAATTTAAAATTGCATAAGTCTACTATTATCAAGAACAGGGACCTTCCGAGAGGAGGTCCCTGTTTGAGTTTATAACAAAATTTTAATAGGGGTGAAAGGCGGATACAGATAACTGCGGAAAGAACAAAGCACCGGTTGGAGGAGGATATGATTTTGTTATGCCTCGCGGGAATAGGGAGGTGCTTGAATCATAGCGGATAATGTGTAATCCTGCATAAATAATACGTGGATTAATGGTTGATATTCTATGTAAACTGTCATATAATAAAGGCATATCGATGCGAAACGGAGGAACAATATGCCGGAATTCAGATATTTAGTAGCAGATTCATCGGGACAAACCATCAGAGGAACCATTCAAGCTGAAAACGAAAGCATATGCCGCCAGATTATCAGCAAACGGGGGCTCTATTGCTTGGAATTGACCCAGGCAAATCTGGCGTCTAAATCCTTGAGCTTTGGCGGTGCTGCAAAGTTCAAGGTAGCGGATCTGAACATTTTCTGCCGTCAGTTTTCCACCATGCTGTCTTCGGGCATCAGTATTGTGAAATGCCTGGATATTTTGGCGGAGCAAACCGAAAACCCAAAACTAAAGGCGGTAGTCAAAAACGTCTATGAAGAGGTTCAGAAGGGCAGAGCCTTGTCCAGCGCTATGAAAGCGCAGGAAGGTGCCTTTCCGGATGTACTGATCAGTATGGTAGAGTCGGGGGAAATGAGCGGAAATCTTGACGTTGTCTTTGTTAAAATTGCCGCCCATTATGAAAAGGATCAAAAAACAGCCAACAAGGTGAAATCCGCCATGGTGTATCCCATTGTTCTTGGCTGTCTGACTGTTGGCGTGGTAACCATATTATTGGTTTTTGTCATGCCCACGTTTTTGAATATGTTCAAGCAGCTGGGTGCAGAACTGCCCATGATGACAAAAGTGTTGCTGGCCATCAGTAATTTTCTGACGGGCTATTGGTATATCGTAATCGGCGGTACCATCACGATCGGGATTGCGTGGAATCAATACATCAAAACCGAGAGTGGCAGAATGAACTGGGATACCAGAAAGCTGAAGCTTCCCATTGTGGGCAAAATGAATGTGGCAATTGGCAGTGCCAGATTCAGCAGAACCTTATCCACCGTTATGCAGAGCGGTATTCCGCTTTTGCGAGCACTGGATGTCACAGCCAAGGTGCTGAACAATAAATTCTATGAAAAGCATTTGATGACGATCAAAGAAGACATCAGAAAAGGCTCCCCTCTTTCCGCTTCCATCAAAAAGGCAGAAATTTTTCCGTCCATGTTGTATTCCATGATCAGCATCGGGGAAGAATCGGGAACGCTGGACACGGTGCTCGAAAAAACAGCAAACTTCTTTGATGAAGAAGCGGATAATAAAATCAGTAAAACCGTAAGCATGCTGGAGCCGCTGATGATCGTGCTGATGGCCGGTATTGTCGGCTTTATCATCATAGCAATCATCACGCCGGTGTATTCTATGATGAATGCCATTAAATAATGCTTGCGGCACAAAGGCGGTTGGGGACAACCTTTAACTTTACAGAAAAATCCTGAAGAGTTCAAAAACGCCTTAAAGACCCTTGACGACTGTGTTTTTGAACGGTTCAGAACGTATGAAATGAAGCTCCTTTGAAAACAACTGATATCCGGTGTCAAACGGTTGTTTTCACTATTATCATCGCCGGAGAAATGAGGTTATTATGATTTCTATCGATGTAGGAACAAAAAAAGTATGTGTTGTAGAAGGTTCTGTCCATTCCGGAAATGTTACCTTGACGGGATGGGGAGAAATCGCCTATGACAGCGATGTTTTTGAAGAAGGGGTGTTAATCGACCCCACGACACTTTCTTTTCTGATTTCCGAAATCATCAAACGAAACCGAATGAAAAGCAAGAATGCGGTGATTACCGTTACCAACAATAATGTAATCATGCGTGAGCTGATTCTTCCCGAAATGAAACCCAAGGAAATGCAGACCATTGTAGCAAATGAAATGCAGCGTCTCATTGGTTCAGACAATAAACTGACGGTGGATTATATCGTTGTTGAAAAAATGAGTGACAAGACAAACAAGGTTATGGCTTATGCCATGAACAGCGACAATGTAGAGATCTATCAAAAGCTGTTGAAGGGTCTCAAGCTGACACCCACGGCTCTGGACATTCATTCCAACGCAATTGCCAAGCTGTTTGGTAAAACTACCATCAACAATATGCCACATGGGGAAGATAGTATTGTTGTTGCAGATATCGGATATGCCCAAATCAGCTTTCACGGTTTTTTAAACGGCATCAAGCATTTTGACCGGACGGAGATTTCGCCTGTTTCCGATTTTCTCAATGAAATCGCATCCATCACACGAATGGAAATCAGCCAGGAAATGATCAACAGCCTGGATTTTACCATGGATCATATTTATGAAAATTCAATGATGGCCGATACATGCAGATTTTTCATCTCCCGCCTTTCCGATGAAATACAACGGTATTTGCAATATATGATATCCAATTCCACCATCAAAAGCATCCGGAAAATATATCTGATGGGCAGCCTTGTGGAAACAACCGGACTGGTCAATACCATTGCAGGTTCCTTGGGCATTGAGGTCGAGCTGTTGTCTTCCATCGGAAAGCTGCAGCTGCCGGCGGACTGTCCCGCCTACAAGGTAGCCAATGCTGCCGGGGCCTTGATACGTTACTAAACAAATGCGATACGCAGACGGAGGTTATTATGCATAACGATTTAAATTTTTTTGCTGTCAACAAAGCCAATAATAAATCCTCGGCCAAGGGCATGACTATCATTATGCCCATTTTAATTTTTTTGCTGCTCGTCAGCGGCGCGTATGGTTGGATTGCTTTTCAAAAATATGATTATCAGCAAAAGATAAAAGCAATCGATACCGAACTGAAACAGGACAAATATCAAAGAATGTTGGAGACCATGGGCAATCAGGTTGCAATCAGGGATTATTATACAAAGTATGTTACGGGGTTACAGGCAGCCTCGAAAAACTATAACCAAATTCTTAAGAAAGACGGAATCTTTTTCACATATATTTATAAAAACATTCCTCCCAATGTAGTCATCACACATTTGAATGTGACAGAGCAGAAGGTAACCATGAGCTGTTCCACCAATGATATTATGACGCCGGTCACCCTTACACAGGCATTGAGAAAGCAAATGAAAGTGAAGACAGACCCAACGGCGGAAGATGAACCTGTTTTTCAATACACCAATTATACGGGTTTGACCGCTATTATGAAGGATAATGTGATTACCGGCTATACCTTTGAAATAACGTGCGATATTAAGCAACAGGTTGTCAAGGAGGAGAAGAAATGAACATATCACCGAGAGAGAGACTTCTGTTAATCGCATTATCGGCTGTGGTCATTCTTTTCGGCGGCTTTAAATGGCTGATCGAACCCGGCATGAAAGACGTTACACAAGTCCAAGCCAAATACGACGAAGCGCGGAACAACAAAAATGAGACCATACAAAAGATAAATCTGTTAAATACAATCGGTGCTGAAATTACCAAAAAGCAAGAGGAAGCAGCCACCGAATCCGCCCCGTTTTTTCCTCAGCTGAGCTCCGATGTTGTGCAACTATATTTTAAAAAGTTTTTTGATTTAAACGGCATAAAACCCACCAGCTTTACCATATCAGCACCGGAAGTGACCCAGATTACACCGCCTGCTGAAATCCTGGGCGGACTGACCTATCCCTTAGGGGAAGCGGCTGCAGGGATTGAAAGCGACGGCGCAATCAAACCAACCCAAAAGACAGAAACAAAGGAGACAGAAAAAAATCCGTCCAAACAGCAGGAAGTCAGCGTGGATTCTGTTGAAAAAGTTTCGGTTGTCATTCAGTTCGAAGGAAGCCACTCTCAAATTGTAAAATTCGTCAACGACATTTATAATGACAAAAGAAGAATACGTTTCACAACCATTGACATTTCAGTCACAAATGAGAAAACAGTGGCCTCCATCAACACAGAGCTGTATGGTGTGGTAAAAGTAAGCTAACACGTTCGGCACCCTTGACCCGTCAGGAATAAAAGGCGATTGTTTTTCGCATACCGGCTGTTTAAAACGGTAAAAGACGACTCCGAAGTCAAAAAAGTAATTTGCTTTATAGAAAAACAAAGCCCTTTGAACATCACGTTCAAAGGGCTTTGTTGGCGCGCCGTAAGAGATTCGAACTCCTGACCTTTTGATTCGTAGTCAAACACTCTATCCAGCTGAGCTAACGGCGCATATGGGAAGGACGGGAAAACCCATCCTTCGTAATATTTTGTTTTGAAAATCTGCAAGTGCAGAAAAATTATCTCTTTGAGAACTGGGGAGCCTTACGGGCGCCTTTGAGACCGGGCTTCTTACGCTCTTTCATACGTGGGTCACGGGTTAAGAAACCAGCTTTTTTCAGAGTGCCACGGTAAGTGTCGTCCACCTGAAGCAATGCACGGGAAAGACCGTGACGGATTGCGCCTGCCTGTCCGGTAACACCGCCGCCGGTAACACGGCAAACGATATCGTATTTATCAACAATTCCCAAAAGGTTCAACGGCTGACGGGAAATGAGCTTTAGGGTCTCAAGACCGAAATAACCGTCTATGTCTCTGTCGTTTATGGTAATTTTACCTGTACCGGCATAAAGACGAACACGTGCAACAGAGCTCTTTCTTCTGCCTGTACCATAGAAAAATGGTTTGGTTTCGTACATTCAAATATCCCCCTTTATTATAGCGCCCATACTTCAGGTTTTTGCGCCTGTTGTTTGTGGTCACTGCCCTTATAAATGCGAAGTCTGGTCAAAGCATGACGGCCGATGGTGTTGCTTTGAACCATGCCTTTTACCGCTAGCTCCATGGCCAGCTCAGGACGGGTAGCCATAAGGGTGGCATATTTCACTTCTTTTAATCCGCCGATGTATCCGCTATGACGACGATAGAATTTCTTCTGCAACTTGTCGCCGGTCAAAACGACCTTATCAGCGTTGATCACCACAACGTGGTCACCACAATCAACATGGGGTGTATATATCGGTTTGTGTTTGCCGCGAAGCAAATCAGCAACAACGGTAGCAACTCTGCCGAGCGGTTTACCCTGTGCATCTATAACAAACCACTTGCGATCTATTTCGCTTGTTTTTGCCATAAAGGTGGACATTACAATTCCCTCCATCAATATAATCGAATTCATTTTTCGTGCAAGAGGTATCTTAACATATTGTAAATCATATGTCAACACCTTTTTTGTTTAATTTTAATTTATTTTTTATAATCTCGTAAATGCTCTGTTTTTCTCCTGAATTCTCCGAAATACTGATGAATGATTTACGCTTTTGAAAAACCTTATTATAGTGGAAATATCGGCATCAATTTGTCGGGTCGCTTTTTTCAACGATCTCGTTGCGGTTTTTATAAATGCTGCCCTTTTTCACATAGCCTCTGACAGCGGACAGCGGATAGATATTGCTGTCTTTGCCGATCACAGTGCCCGGGTTTAACACAGAATTGCAGCCCACCTCAACACGGTCCCCCAGCATGGCGCCGAATTTTTTCAGCCCGGTTTCGATTTTTAAGCCTTCCGCAGATACGATCACCAGTGACTTATCGGATTTTACGTTGGAGGTAATGGCGCCGGCGCCCATATGAGACTGATATCCCAAAATGGAATCGCCCACGTAATTATAGTGAGGAACCTGCACTTTGTCGAACAAAATGACATTTTTCAGCTCTGTGGAATTGCCCACAACCGCACCCTTTCCCACGATGGC
>MKRK01000096.1:5272-9343 GCA_001896915.1 Clostridiales bacterium 43-6 | reverse complement strand
CCGATAAAGGCGGTGGGCGCCACCACAGCGGATTTGTGAATAAAAACATCCTCGCCGATTTTCACAAAATCGTCAGACAGACTTTTCCCCAGTGCTTTGATAAAGCCGCCGATTTTCGGAAGCGCCTCCCAGGGATAGGAAAGTCCGTCAAAAATGTCCGTTGCGATGGTTTTGTCAATGGATAAAAGCGCATGAACTGACAGCCTGGTTGCCACGATAAAACCCCTCCTTTGTATCTTTCTATTGTAATGCAGGCAAGCATATTTTTCAAGATTTTTTTCGGTTGTGTTAAAAATATCAACGCATAGTATACCCTAAAATAAAGATATATCATAAAAAACTACCGTTTGGCACACAATAATTGAAAAAACCATCAGATTTTTCTTTATTCTAAGAGAAAAATGTTGTATACTATGCCTGTATAGCAAAAAGACCAAAAGGAGGGAGCCGAATGGCAAACAAAATCAGATTGGTTGTCGGCGGAATTGAATATTATATCAATACAGAAGATGATGAGGCCTATGTGCAAAAGCTCGGGGATGAGCTGAACCGCCATTTGGACGAGCTCATGAAGAAAAACCCCTTCTTATCCACAACCATGGCGGCGGTGCTGGCGGCACTTGAATACTGTGATGAGTCCAAAAAAGCGAAGATAGACGCAGAAAATCTGCGGGCACAGATGAAAAGCTATATCGAAGATGCCGGAACGGCAAGACTGGAAGCAGACGAGGCCCGCAGGGAAATCGAACGGCTGAACAAAGAGAATCAGGCGTTAAGAGCGAGGCTTGTGAAATAAATGAAAACGGAAATACTGGCACCGGCAGGGTCTCAAGAGTCCCTGGAGGCTGCCGTCAGAGCGGGTGCGGACGCAGTTTATCTGGGAACGGGAAACTATAACGCCAGAAGAAATGCAGCCAATTTTAATGAGGAACAATTAAAAGCCGCCATTCAATATTGTCATAAACGGGGTGTCAGAGTGTATATCGCTCTGAACACCCTTATTTCAGATACAGAAATGAAGGATGCCATGGAAACCGTCAGAATGCTCTGCGCCCTGTCGCCGGACGCACTCATTCTGGCGGACTTGGGGCTGATTGATGCCGTCAAAGAAGCGGCGCCGGATATGCCCCTGCATGGGTCCACCCAAATGTCCGTCCACACCCCGGCAGGGGTTCGGCAGCTTTCAGAAATGGGGATCAAGCGGGTAGTGCTGGCAAGAGAGCTGTCAAAAGAAGAAATCAAAGAAATTGGCGCAGAAGCCAAGAGGCTGGGTGTCGAGCTGGAGCTTTTTGTCCATGGTGCGCTGTGCATGTCTGTTTCCGGGCAGTGCTATTTCAGCGCTGTGTTGGGAGGACGAAGCGGAAACAGAGGACTTTGCGCAGGTACCTGCAGACTGCCCTTTTCTGTGAAAAACGGTACGGGGTATGATTTGAGCCTGAAGGATTTGTCCCTGCTGGAGGAAATCACAATCCTTCGGCAGATGGGGATCGATTCGCTCAAAATTGAAGGCAGGATGAAACGGCCGGAATATGTGGCAGCCGCGGTGAACGCTTACCGACAGGCAGTGGATCAGGGCAGCGTGAAACAAGAGGACATGGAAAACCTACAAAACGTCTTTTCCCGCAGCGGGTTCACCAAAGGCTATTTTGAAGGAAAAACCGGCAGAGATATGTTCGGCATACGGGCAAAGGACGATGTAATCAACTCCAATGAGGTATTGAACGCTCTGCACGCCCTATATCGGGGCGAACGGCAATCTGTTTCCCTTCATATGGAACTCAAGGTGGATGCCGATACCCCGGCGACGCTTACTGTATCAGACGGGGAGAAGATTGTTACCGCTGTCGGAGAAATCCCTCAGCAGGCGGTGAACCGCCCCTTAACAGAGGAATATGCCCTGTCTCAGCTGGCCAAAACCGGCGGCACACAATATTACATCAAAACCGCCCGGGCGGAAATCGGACAAGGGCTGATGCTGAGTGCTTCCGCATTGAATGCACTGCGCAGAGACGCCCTCGCCGGACTGGATGAAGAAAGGGGACAAAGAGACCCGGTCGCGTTTCGGGAGACGGTCTTGCCCGCCAAGAAAAAGGCGGTCTATCAAAAGCCCAGGATCGTAATTTCTGTAAAAAACACCACCGGGCTGCCCGGAAGCCTTCCCGGTGTCAGCCTTGTCTATCTTCCGCTCTTTGCCAAGGACGAAGAGATAAAAAAAGCGTTGCAAAGGAACGTTGAGGTAGGTGTCAGGGTTCCGAGAGGGATGTTTTCGCTGGAGGACTCCATCCGGAAAAGACTGCATAAAGTAAAAGCATTGGGCATTACCACGGCCCTTGCTGAAAATATTGGCGCCATTCCGCTGATTCAGCAAGCAGGTATGACAGTACAGGGCGGGAACGGGCTGAATGTGTTCAATTCCCAGTCGCTACAGGTGGTCGCTGACCTAGGCATTACAAAACAGACCGTGTCCCACGAGCTTAGCCTGGACAGCATTTCAGTGCCGCAAAGCCGAATCCCGCTGGGCTTATTCGCCTATGGCAGACTGCCACTGATGCTGCTTCGCAACTGTCCGGTCAAAAACGGGGGAGACTGCAGCACCTGCACCGGTGAAATCGTTGACCGTAAAGACATCCATTTTCCTTTACAGTGTGAGAGTGGCTGTACAGAGCTGCTGAATTCCGCTCCTCTTTGGCTGGCGGACCGATTACAGGAAATTTCTAATATCGATGATCTGTTTCTGAGCTTTACGGATGAAACCCCGGAACAGACAGAGGCTATCATAAAAAGCTATGTGACAGGCGGAGAACCCCCCAGAAAATATACCAGAGGAAACTATTATAAGGGCGTGTTATAACAATGAAGCTAACCATAAAAAAACTGGACGAACATGCAATTCTTCCCACAAGGGCGACGGAGGGCTCTGCCGGGATGGATCTGTATGCACTGTCAGAGGAAGAACAAATCATCAAGGCCGGTGAGCGGGTCAGTATTTCCACCGGAATTGCCATATCGCTGCCGTCTAAGGATTATGTTGCTCTCGTGTTTGCCAGAAGCGGTTTGTCTACCAAGCACGGGATCACGCTGGCCAACTGTGTGGGGGTCATCGACAGTGATTATCGGGGCGAAATCAAGGTTGCCCTGATCAATCAGAGCAAAGAGGATTATAGATTACAACCCAAAGAACGCATCGCCCAGCTGTGCATCCTGCCGGTGTTGGGCATGGAGATAGAAGAAGTTCAGGAGCTGGATGAAACCCGGCGGGGTGCGGGCGGGTTTGGTTCCACCGGAAAATAAAATGAGCCTTGCGGTTTTGTCCGCAAGGCTTTGCTATTTCTTTTTGTTGATGAAAATGAACAATATTGAAACAATCAAAAGCAGAGAAAATGATATAGGTAAAAAGAAAACACACATCAAGACAAGCCATTCTGAGTAGCCATAATCAACAAATATGTACCCTGGAATACAAAAGAGAACAAAGAGTATCAATTGAATCAGCGGCGGAATAAACTTTGATAATTTATGATTTCTAAATTGGTCTGTAATGAAAAAAGGGATTAAAAAAGACAGAACAGTCGTCACTGTCCAAAGAATCAATAGGAATATGATACCGATCGTCAGATTGTCAAACCGCATTTTGACCGCCTTACCTTCCGTTCCGTCATAAATGTTCATCGGCTAACTCTGCCGTCTGTATCAATGATTCTAAATAAAAATACTGCTTTGGGGCAAGGGTTCAGGACGATCTTTTCTTTTTTGAGTTTCCTTCCCCTCCAAAATCCACACCGCTCAAGACTTCGCCTTCCGACAGGATTGCAATCACAATTACGGTAAGAATGATAAACGAGCCGTAGCTGCCGTAAGAAACATCCCGAAGCACAGGGCGCTCGTCGTGATTGACAGTAACGCCAAACACACCCAGATAAAACAAAGAGATGAGCAGGGAAAAGAATCCGAAGCTAAAGAAGAGAAACCCGGTTTTGATCCAAAACACGACAGCGATGATCATCAAAATCAGGGTGAGTGCGGAAACAAAGGTCAATGAAAACCGTTTGGTTTTGGCACAGAGCTGAAGGG
>MKRK01000096.1:0-5199 GCA_001896915.1 Clostridiales bacterium 43-6 | reverse complement strand
TATATCGCATTTAATTTCTTTCCCGCCATATGAAACGGGATTGCCAAAACCATCAAATCAACACCGTCAACAAGACCATACCAACCGGAAAACAATAACGTGGCAATGTGAGTGGATATTGCAGAAAGAACCAAGGAAACTCCGGAAAACAGGAACACAATAAGAGCCTTTGCTTTTGTATTCAGAAAATGTTCAAGTATCGCCAGCAGCCGTACTCCATTTGTCATTTCATGCATGATTTGCCCTCCTTATCAATATCAAACAAGGTGATTATTGACCGTTATCATGAGGATACAAAATGATTGTGACAATAATATTTTTCCATATTCAAAAAGGCTACATGGTCAGCGCTCTGATTTCTGCCAGTCGTTCTTCCATGTTTTCTGCGCTGAATAAAACATTGCCGAGCACAAGCACATTCGCCCCTGCCTGGGTAACCAAGGGTGCAGTGTTTAAATCAATCCCGCCGTCCACCTGAATATCAAGGGTAAGCCCGCGGTTGTCCGCTTCTTTTCGAATCAACTTAATTTTGTCCAGCGCATTCGGCATAAAAGCCTGTCCGCCAAACCCCGGTTCCACAGACATAATGAGAACCATATCGCACAGCTCCAAAAAGGGCAGAACCACATCGGCCGGTGTTTTCGGTTTGATGGTCAGGCAGGATTTGATGCCGCAGTCTTTGATTTGCTGCAGGGTTTCCCCGACCGGGGAACCTGCTTCATAGTGAAACCCCAGGATATCGGCGCCTGCCTTTGCAAAGCGTTCGATATAACGATGAGGACGGTCGATCATCAAATGCACATCCAGAGGAAGATCGGTATATTTGTTCAGCGATTCCACAACAGGAAACCCGAAGGAGATATTCGGCACAAAAATACCGTCCATCACATCAAGATGGAGCATGTCTGCCCCGGCAGAGCGGAGACAATCCACAGCCTCTCCTATTTTTGTGAAGTCGGCAGTTAAAATTGACGGTGAAAATTTAATCAAGCAAATCATCCTTTCCCGATTATTGTAATGGAAACCGACAGAAAGGTCAACCGCTTTCATGCACTTTCCTTTGTTGACGAAAGGATTTTTGCTTGTTATAATAATTCTATCAAAAAAAGGCAGGAGCCTGTCCTGCCTTTGGGATATTTGTGTTCGATGTAACGCAACGCTACAATTTGATTTTTCGCTGCTGATGACGTCCTCGTGCATTTTCAAAAATGCTTTTCCAATCCACCTTATAAATAATCAGCTGCATAAAGAGGGAAAGGATAAACGCAAGCACGATATCAATTACGGAATGCTGCTTAATAAATACGGTTGATAAAATAATCAGAACATTTAAAATATTCGCTCCGATGATAAGCCCCATTCGCTTTCTGAAAAACTCACTGCGGTTGATGGCTACTGTCACCGCAATGGAGTTTAAAACATGGATGCTGGGAGCGGTGTTTGCCGGGTTATCACAGCTGTAGATGTAATATACCATGCGGTTAAAAACATTCGTTTCATGGGCGGTCAGGGCTTCTCTTAAGGGTTGTCCATGGGGATAAAGCATGTAGATTACATAACAAATGGTCATACCGACAAAAATATTAAAGGTAAGCCTGAAAAAATCAGATTTTTCCAGAAATACAAATACGGTCAGCGCCACGCCCACATAAAGAAACCAAAGAATATAAAACACCACAAAAAAATTGAGATAGGGGATGTATCCGTCAGCGGAAACAGATACCCAGTTTGTGATATGGTCATTTCTCTTTTCAATATAGGAAAACTGCCAGAGTAGCGCAAAATAATAAGTCAATATCCAAGCATGTCTGACATCCTTGAACAGAAACTGATTGACTCTTTCAATTTTCTTTTTGATAAATAAGAGCATAAATTACCTCATAAAAGTGATACATATATTCTAATTTATTTTATCACAATTTTATCGATATAACAATAAAAAAGGGGGAGATTAAAATATTTTTTCAAAAAAAGCCCAAAATCAAGAACCCGGAGCTGTTAAAAAAGATTGATAAACGCCCCATCAAATATGTGACTGCACGGGGCGAAGATAATGTGGATACCGTTTTGGGCAAGGACGGTTTTATTCTGATCAAAGGAACTGATATTGTTGTTGTATGCGGGACAAGGGATGTGTTTCGCTGCAATGTTTCTGAGGCAGAAGCAGGCGAGCTGTTAAGCGGCGACGGGGTGCTGATCACCGGTACCGGACAGGACGGTATGAAACAATCCGTGGTTGCATACTATACGTATCGATGGTAAGGAGCAATATGATAAAAAAAACAATCTGCATTCTACTTTGTTTTATTGTGGGCACTGTGTTTACCGCCTGCAATACTCCCTCAAGCAGTACAACCTCTAGTATTGTTGATTATGTCCCCGATTATCCCATAGCAATAAATGGTGTGACCGTAAAAAGGTGTCCTGAACGGGTCATTTCCCTCTCGCCTGTTTTGACGGACGTGGTGTTTTCCTTGGGCTCCAATGACCGATTGGTGGGCGTTTCGGATTATTGCAGCATCCCTTTTGGGATAAAAGAGCTGCCGTCCTTGGGGACTGCGGCAAACCCAAGGGCCGAGCAGCTCATCGAACTCAATCCGGAAATTGTTCTGACCTCCGTCGGCTTATCCTATGACTTGATGGAAAAGCTAAAGCTGAGGAATATCCCTGTGGTGACCATCAAGGCGGCGAAGAATGAGGAGGATTTGCCACGGCTGTATCAGCAAACCGCACAGGTTATGAGCGGCAAAATTGCCGGCAAAACCAATGCGGACAATACGCTCGGGCTTCTTATCAAAAAGCTGGAACAAATCAAAGGGAAAACCCAGGGCAGCAAAAAAACAAAAGCAGCGCTCATCCTGGATGATCCTTCCGCCGTTGCCACAGGAGACACATTGGCAGGCTATGTGCTGACCTGTGCCGGGGCAGAGAATGTGGCACAAAAGGGGAAAAATTATGAATTCTCCCAAGAAGAGCTGGCCGCTGCCGACCCCGATATTATTTTTTGCAGCCAAACAGATAGGGAGAAGATAAAGCAAAAATTTTCCTGCAAAATTGTTGTTGTTGATATCAGAACGATCGAAAGACAGGGCGACAGCATCATCGGGCAAGCAGAAAAAATGGCCAAGGAAATGTTCCCCGACCGGTTTTCAGATGAATAAAACGCTTCCTATCTGGAAAAATGATAGTAATCATTTGAAAGGGGGAGCAATATGCATACCAACGACCAAGCCAATCAATTCGTACAGAATACCTATAAAGTCATACCGCAGCCAAAACCAGACGCAAAGCAAATCACAAGGCTGATCAAAAGCCGTGGAAAAGTGACCGGTTATGAGCTGTCTGACGGACAAAGGCTGTCAAAACAACAGGCCATTGCTACAGCAAAGGACGGGGGTATCGCCGGTGTGGGGGTTGCCGAACGAAAAGGCAGCGAGTATTTGAGAACCCTGCCCGACGGGAACGAAGGGAACAATCTCAGCAATCTGCCATCTATCACAGAATAGCAGAGGAAGGCGGAATCATGAGTAATATTTTATATATTAAGGCAAATGTGAAGCCGGAGGGCATGTCCAGAACCTTTCGGATATCTGACAGCTTTTTGGAAAACTATAAGAATAAAAATCCGGGTGATAGTATCACAACACTGGATTTATACAAAGAAGGCATCGGCTTTTTGAGTGCGGATGATTTAACCACATGGTTCAGTCCGAAAACAGAACAAAGCCGCAGCCATCCCATGTTAAAATACGCTTATCAATTTCTGGATGCCGATAAATATATTATTTCTGCACCCATGTGGAATTTAAGTGTACCTGCGATTTTTAAGGCTTATATTGACTATGTCACCGTAAACGGCATTACGTTTCGATACACCGAAACCGGTCCGGTGGGGCTGTGCGGCGGCAAAAAAGCCATCCATTTCGTCACCAGGGGCGGTGAGTACGGCGCGGGGGCCGGCGCAGCATTTGAAATGGGCGACCGATATTTGAGAACCATTTTTGGTTTTTTCGGGATCGTTGATTTTACCACCATTGCGGCAGAGATGCTGGACGTGCATGGTGTGGATACCGAAGCAAAAATAAAAGATGCCATGGAGCAGGCAAAGCAAGCGGCGTTATTGTTCTAGGCGTCACCCTTCATCGGACAGGGCGATGATTGCACACTGGGAAGGACGGCCGTTGAACCATACGCATTCTCGCAAATAGATCATTACAGAAATGAGGCAAAAAAGGATTGATACGATCGTATCAATCCTTCTTTGCTATGGGATGAATAAGGAATGGTTATCTTTTTTTCTTTTTGGAGCTGATTAAAACAAAGCCTGCGGCGACAATCATCACAACTGATGAAAGCGGAGCGGCAGCTCCTGTATCGACACCATCATCTGTGTCTGCTTTTGTTTCTGTTTCTGTTTCGTCTTCGCCAAGGATATCTGTGACCTTTGCGAACAATGCTGTAAAGTCACTGTCTTGTGAAAGCGCAGATTTTTCTTCTTCTGTTAATGCGTTGTATTCATTGATAAATGCGGTCAGTATGGCAAGATCATCAGAAGAAACCGAACCGGTAAGATCCATTTCCAATACCTTGGCATACAAAACTTCAAAAGCGCTTTCTCCGATGGTTGTGTCCGCTGCTGTTGTGATTTCTGCTGTTGTGCCGGAAGTGGTCTTTACCGTAGTGGTAGTCGTAGAGGTAGCGGAAGAAGTTTTAGTGGCGGTTCCTGAAGTGGTTGCGGTTGTTCCCGGTGTAGATGATGTGGGGGTTGTATTACCCGATACAATCCATGAAATATCATCAAAGTAAAATCCGCCGCCGGAGGTATTTTCCACAGTAATCACAATGGAGTGGATGGCTGCAATGTCAGCGCTTGTAAAGCCGGTGGGAAAATTGACATCATAATATGTCCCGGTTTCCGATACGGTTAAGACAATTTTTGCATGTTCCGCAATATTGGCACCGCTGCCGTCAGAAGAAGATCGGAATTTGACAGAGATCTGACGTGTACCGTATTCCGCCGTAGTGTCCCATGTGCCTTTGAACCAGAAGCGTATTCCCTTGGAATTGGAAGGAGCTTGGTTGATCAGAACCAGGGAACCATTGTTATCAAATAAGGTCAGCTTAACAGATTTTCCGCTTGCAGCAAAGGAATCGACAAGCATTGCTTGTGATGAGTTGATTGCTTTGATGGTCGATGGA
>MKRK01000095.1:23596-28879 GCA_001896915.1 Clostridiales bacterium 43-6 | reverse complement strand
AGTGCCGTCATGATACACAATCTTCATGTCAATCAGCTTTGATATGGAAGGGATTACAATGGTGCCTTTGTCTCCTATGATCTCGGACCCCAGCATGCTTTGTCCGATTTTTGAATAGCTTAAATTGACCTGTTTGTCCTCATAGACAAAAACGCTATTGCCAAATCCGTCTGTACCGCTTGATAAAAACCCGGCTGTTGTTACGACCCGTTCCGGCACGCCGAACAAATCAAGTGCCGCATAGATTGGATAAATCCCCAAATCCATCAAGCAGCCTGTCGCCAATTCCGGGTTAAAGATATTGGGCAGACCCCCGTCCAAAAAAATGCCATATTTGCTGGAATACTGGGAAAAATCAAACCGGGCAGTGGTGATGTTCCCTATTTTGCCCAAAGCTTCATGTAAACGCTTTCTTGCAGGAAGATGAAGCATCATGATCGCTTCCATGTAGATCAATCCTTTTTTTAATGCTAAGTCTGCCAATTCGTCATGTTCCTTTGGAGTGACCGTAATCGGCTTCTCACAGATCACGTGTTTTCCTTGTTCTAAAAAAAGCTTACTTTGCTTGTAATGCAAAGCATTGGGGCTGGCGATATACACAGCATCGATTTTGTTGCTCTCAGCCAGTTTACATAAATCCGTATATACTTCCGGCGAACCGAATTTTGCGGCAAAACGCTCCCCGGTGTCTGTGTTTCGGGAATAAACTGCGGAAAGAGAAAGCCCGTCAACCAATTCAGCTCCTTGTATAAACTCTTGCACAATCCATCCTGTCCCTATGGTTGCATATCGAATCATATTCATCAAATCCTTCTGCTTTTTTCATTTCTTATGATACTTTCTTTTCCATGATATTTCAAGCTGTATTATTGCTTGAGAATATCCCTTGACTTTTTATCAAAAAAACATATTGCAAAAATCAATATTTATGTTAAAATATACTATATTAAAATCATTGAGGAGTGTTTGAAATAAAAAAAATGTTTGTTATGCTCTTTGTGTTGATTTTGATGCTATCCTCACTGCCCTACGCATCGGCATCCGGCATAAACGGCTATGAAAATGAGATTTTGAAAACATTAAAAACTACTTACCAATCCAAAGAGTTTGCATTTATTTTTCCTCCTCAATATATTAACCAGATCGAAAACTTTCTGTTGACAAAAGATATTACAAAAGAACAATTTGATATTGTCCAGCCGTTATTAAAAGAATCCATCATTGAAATTTCAAAGGATAGATCCATTTCTATTGATACGGACCATGTCATTCAACTGTGCTCCTTAACCCAACAGACAAAAAAAGTAGTTTTTGAGAAGATATCCAAAGCGTGCAGTACATTAAATCTTCTTATTACCTTTGACGGTCGTTATTTTTTTGTCACAGACAAAGCAACGAATGAACCTGTTTTTACCAATGAAAACATCGTAAAAATGACCGGTAAAAAAATTATCGATCCCTATATTTTGCTATCGGTGCTGCTTCTGCTTACCATTCTGAGCGGTTATTGCATCAAGCATATTCAATTAAAACATAAACAAAAGCCATAGAACGGATTCCCTATGGCTTTCTTTCATTTTGACCGGAGGAACAGGTTTTTATGAGTAAATTAACAATAACAAAAAAGAATATCACACGGCTGCTTCTGTTCATTTTCATTCCCATTGCATTCAGCATTTTGGGAGCTTTTCTTATTTTTTTCACATTCAACTCTGTGATAAAAGACAACAAGCTTTATCAGGATGTTATGGTATACAACAAAACACCTAACTTTGGAACCAATCTTAATCTGGATTTTACGCCCTCCAATGACACCTCCCCCACCAAAAATCTTACTGACATTGTCTTTCCTGCCTATGGACAAGCCTATGGCGTTGTTGATATCCCGTCTGTCGGAGTGAAAACACCTCTGATCTACGGTGACGGAGCAAAACAGCTGGAAAACGGAGCATGTCAGTATATAGGCAGCAAGATACCCGGATATGGCGGAACATCTCTGATTTCAGGTCATAATTTTGGAGCTTTCAAGGGTCTTGAAAACGTCAAAACCGGCAGCAGTATACGAATCACAACCACATACGGAAAATATGAATATCGAATAACGGCAGCGTCGGCGCAATCGGCTGCTGATAGTAAGCTTCTGAACCTTGCGGATCAAAAGGACAATCTTGTACTGTATACCTGCTATATCGGCGATAAATTTATTGGCGACATTGATAAGCGATTTTATGTATATGGTGAATATGTCAGCGGCCCGAAGCTGCAGCAATAGCACGTTGCAGACAGCTCAAGAGCAACACGGCGATTATCATAATATATTGATCGGAGATGGGTTACCGTATGACATTAAGAAAACGAATCAAAAACAATACCCTAAGAAAAATACTAAGCTTTCTTTGCTCCTTTTTTGCCGGGATCATACTTTTCATCATAATGATATTGATTACATTCCAGACTACATTGTTTAACAGTAATTATGTGAAAACTACGGTAGATCGTTCTTCCTACACCGAATTGACGGCTGAAAAAATTAATAAAGAATTTTTGCTGGCCTCCAAAAAAGCAGGTATCACGGAAGGATCCATGTTCACTAATATGGTTTCCTCCGGGAATATTTCCGACGAGACTACAAGGTTTATCAATAACAGCCTAAACGGAACAACATATGAGATCAACACCGATTTCTTTACCTATACGTTAAACATCAACTTAGGCATCTATCTGAATAAAAATCTTGAAATAGGACTGCAAGACAAGGAAACACAACAACGTATGGAGCATATGATTACCGAGTGTAAAGAAATATACATTCAAAATGTTGAATTCAGACATCTTCCTCAAATCGGTCAAAATGTCAATCAAATAATACCGAATATCAATGTCGCTATCTTTACATTATGCGTTTTGTTGGCTATTTTGATCGGCATTATGATTTCTTTAAATTTCAGAGTGAGATCAAAACTCAGATTCATTATCTATTCCGTATTGACGGGAACGATTCTTTCTTTTGCTTGTCCCATATGGATTGATATGTCCGGCAGCCTCTACCGTATCACAGCGGGAAGTCAAAGCCTACATGTATTGCTCAATGATTTTATCCGGAACATTGTTGTTCATCTATGGATTAACGCTGTTATTCTTACTGTTATTACAGCTATTCTGTTTACTGTGTATTTTGTAAATGACCAGATGATTAAGCACCAGATCAAAAAAACCAAGCAAAACATGTTGGATCTCGGTCATGAAATTGATTAATCAGAATCCGCCGGCACAATACTTTACCGATTTTCTTTCCCTTCTGTGCGTTCAGATAATGTTCGAAATATTATTCATTTTCAATCACATCAAAAGCTCCTTCCTCATGACTACATAATTCCAAAAAGGGAATCGTGTAATAATGAGGAAGGAGCTGTTTATGTACAACTTATTTAAATTAATCATATACCTTTATGATATCGTATAACCCGTTCAGAACCAGAATATTTTGAGGAGAAAAGGAATTGATCGTCCAAAAGCTGATACCTGCCAAACCGTATTCGTTGACCAGCCGCAGTGTCGCTTCCATGCTGCGGGCATCCTCAAACCATACCTCATGCCGTTTTCCGCTGCTGTCATAATAATTGAAAAACGGTGATTTTGCCTTTTCATCAAACTTGATGTTGGCGCCAACCCGTGCCGCCAGCTCAACAGCCGCCTTATTGGTCAGTGACCGTGCCGCAGATCCCTGTACAAAGGGCAGTGTCCAATCATACCCGTAGTTGGGAACACCCAGCAGTATTTTATTTCGGGGGATGGCGGTAACCGCATAATCAAGGGTACGTCTTACTTGATTTAGCGGAGCGACAGCCTGTGCGGGACCATAGGTATATCCCCACTCATAGGTCATTATAATCACATAATTTAAAAGTCTGCCATGGACAGGATAATCGTGCGCCTCATATAGCCGTCCTCTTTGGGTTGCGGTTTGCTTAGGCGCAATCGAAGAGGTGACCAAATACCCGAGAGGTTCCAGTCTTGAGGTGATCTTTCGGATAAAAGAATTGTATTTCTCCCTGTCCTCGGGATAAACATACTCAAGATCCAGATTCAGACCATAATACCCTTTGGCATCCAGCACAGCAATTACATTATCAATCAGCGTGTTTTGTATCTGTTCGCTGTTCAGTACAGTTCTGATTAAATCACTACTGAATCCGGAGCCTTCTTCAATGTTGGAAATAACCATCATGGGGGCTACGCCGCCGCTTTTTGCCTCCCGGATCAGAGGTTCATCATTGATGGTATTCAGGCTGCCGTCGGGTCTTATGTCATAGCTGAAAATGCTTAAATATGTAAGACTGGGCAATGTCTTTCGCAGAACCTCCAGATTGATACTGGGAAACGCAAAGCCGTTCACGCGAATACTGCCAAGCTTCTTTGTTTGTGACGGGATATTAATCGCCTGACCGATCGTCAAAGCTTGCGGATTGATTCCCGGATTTGCTTCGACCAAATCATCAACAGTCACGCCGTATCTTCTGGCAATTCCATAAAGCGTGTCCCCTCGCCTTATGGTATACTTTCGCATTCCATCCATTATCACCAAGGTCTGCCCCACAACCAAAGCCTGAGGATTGGTGATTTCATTGTCTGCAATCACTCTTTCATAGGGAACGCCGTATTTTGTCGCAATGGAATAGACTGATTCCTGCGGCTGAACAACATGTATCATCAAACTTATCCCGCCTTATTCCGGATTTGACTGTTACCATTGGTCAGTCCCTATATCATATGCACGCCAAAAAAATTTTGTTAAAAAAGCAGCCCCGAAAAGGCTGCTTGTAAATTAGATCTGATTGTCTGATGTGTCCGATGCCTCCGGGATTGGTTCGGGTGTTTCCAAAGCTGTAAAATCATCCGTTGTTTGTAGCAATGTTGGTTGGTAAGGATATGCTTCTCCATAATAAGACTCTGTATATTCCTCCGACTCCGGCTGTGATCTTACATAAGTAAAATAATAGTTGACACGTTTTGAATATTTGAAATATTGAACCCACAGCAGAGGTGCGGCAATTAATACGATCCAAACAACACTGAATTTAAAGTTATTATCCCAGAAATTTAACAACCATCGGAACAGTTGAAACCCATACACTGCCGCCAGGGAATATAACATATATGTAATTCTCTCCGGTGTTTTTTCATTTCTTTCCATACATAAAAACAATATCCGTCCCAAAATCAAACAAAACACAAACACAATTAACGTGAGTAAAGCAAAATTCACATCAAACTTCAGATTGC
>MKRK01000095.1:18862-23534 GCA_001896915.1 Clostridiales bacterium 43-6 | reverse complement strand
TCTTAAATCTGCTTTGTTCCATGTGTAATTCTCCTTTCTTTTATTGATTTCTACCATATTATTATAATTAATTGCTTAAGAATTGTCAAGAGTTCATAAATTTTCGCTCATATCCCCTTTGGTGATAGGAGGAAGTATTACCAGCTTCCTCCACCACCCCCTCCAAAGCCACCGCCGGAAAATCCACCGCCACCGCCTCCGAAGCCGCCAAAGCTGTCCGATGAACCGGCGGATGAGGGTGCAATGCTCATGTTATGATTATAACTATCCATATTGTGATGGAATGTACTCATAAATAAAACTGTCATAAACACATTGGGATTGTTGTCGTCCTGATACCATGACGGCGGCTGTATGGCTATGAACTCAAATTTTTTGCACCAAACATCTGTCACACCCAACACATACGCGTACGGCAGAATGTGAAAGAAATAATCGGGGGTTTCCTCCACCAATTGTTTGATCCTATCTTTTTCAGCCAGCCGAATGAAATTTTTCAGCCCCAGCAGCTTTCCCAACAGCTCTGTTCCATAGTCCGTCCGTTTTCTTCCGAACCCGGCAAAAAACCCGCTGATGGCTGCCATTGCCGGGCATACCGTGGAAACAATCGGGTTTTCCGTGAAAAAGAACAGAAAGCAGCCTGTCAGCACCGTATATACCAAAAAAGGAAGGTATGCCAACAGCACCGGCATTTTTCCTGTCACATTTTCTTTTTTAATTACATGTCCAAACAACAGCAGGGTTGCAATCGTGAGGATAATACCAATTCCAAAAGCGGCAATCATAGAAAATTCACCGTAGAAATAGGAATACGCTGCTTTGGCAAGGGGTACCGCAGTGCACAATGCGGCTATCACAAATCCAAATACCTGACTAATATTACTGCTCTTGCTGTAGATGCGTTTGTCCTTAGTAAGCTCATAAGATGCTTTGATATTATGCTTCACCTTTTCGATTGTACCATGGAATCTATATCTTAGATCCTGAGAGGTTACAAGCTCACTTTCAGAAAACAGTTGATCAAACATCATGCTTTCATAGACTGTCATAGGAGCGTCTCCAAAATCTAATTTTTTTAAAGAAAACTCATTGTTTGCTCCGTTGATGATCTTCAGATATCCTTTATCCGCCCAATAAATAATTAAGGACACAACATCCTTGTTGTCAACAATCCCGTCAATGACATAGCCCACCTGGGCAGAATTCATCCCTTCCGGAGGATAGAACTCCACCGTAATCACCGGCTTTTTGTCTTTTCCAAACCTGAAATACAGAAACAGTCCGATCGCCGCCAGCAAAACCGAAGCCAAAGCAATCAAATAATAGCTGTTATGTTCCGGATTGGGTTTGTTGATATAATATCCCTCCGGCAGCGTCACCAACACAGTGAGACCTTCATTCCCGTCCAGTGTTCTGTTCACAGTTCCGGTGATGGCGTTTCCGCTTGTTTTATATTCAACTGCCGAATCATCCTCCGAGCCTTTTTTGCCGACTGTGAAACGAACTTGTGATTCATCAAACTCCTTTGGCATATTGATTTCAAAAGACGCATTGCTGATCGATGCATCCCAACCTGTTCCGATGATATTATAATATAAATAATCCTTTTCTGCCCATATGTCCTGTCCCAAGCGGCATGTATAGCGCAGTACATATTTTTGCGGTCCGATCAGGGTATATTCCGGATCTCCGATTTTCAGGATCAGATAATTATCTTGCCGATACTTTTGAACGGTCCACTCTCTGCCCTTTTCATTGGTTACCTTGATATCGGAAAAGGATATCTTTTTTTTCTTTTGTTCCTTGTGTCCTTCTTTTGTATTCTCATACAGATAAACAAGGGGAATGTATCGATAAATCCCGTGTCTATCGCTTTTAAAATCCACATCGATGGTTTCGGTTACATGAATTTCATTGGCTTCGGTTACATTCATCAACACCTTGTAGGATGATATTGTATAGAACCCGTCTGCATAAACAGGGCTCCTGTTTAGCAGAGGTATTCCAATAACCATAAGCATGAAACTGAAACAAACAAGAGTCTTCATCCACTTACCTACAGGCTTATTCATATTCCGCCTCACTTCTCATACATGATAATTGCTGTAACGATCCACCGCATAACCCTTATCCTTATAACAAGAATGTGGGGAAGCGGATTGATCTTTGTTTGAGACCTTGATATTATTGATTTCATAACAGGTTTTACTGTCATTCAATATTCCTAGCACATTTGTAGTGCTCCGGTAGCCAAAGGGAATATATTTGTGAATCCGCTCCGTAATTTTTCAAAATTGATATTGATATTCCCAGTTACATTTACTGTATTGTTTTATTCCCATTTTGAATAATATCTTATGAATTGTGAGGATAATCATTTATAGATATCCGTCCAAACCATAATTGAAAAACCATTACAGAAATAAGACGCCGTGTGATCACAAGAGCGAGAAGTATTTGAACCCTAGAAACTGATCTTGATATTTTCTCTCTGCCCCTCATCAATAAGATACATCGGCTTTCTCTCAAAATGGCAGATGGATGCAACAATTGAGGAAGGAATGACTTCTGTTTTGATGTTATAAATATTTACCACAGCATTGTAGTATTTACGGGAATTTGCAATGTCCTCTTCCACCTTTTTGAGTTCCTTCTGCAAATCCAGAAAGTTGATATTGGCTTTTAAATCGGGATATGCTTCCGACAGGGCAAACAAGCTTTTCAACGTACCTGTCAACACATTGTCGGCGCTGATCTTATCCTCCGCCGTACTTGCTGACATGGCAGCATTTCTCGCCTTGATGACGCTCTCCAAGGTCTCTGACTCGTGCTTCGCATAGCCTTTTACCGTCTCAACGATATTGGGTATCAAATCGTATCGCTTTTTCAAATACACATCCATGGTGGAATATGCTTCTTGCGTGTTGTTCCTCAGCTTAATTAAATTGTTGTAACTGGCAATAAACCATAAAATAAGGACTAAAACTGCACCGCCGATGATATAAAACAATATCATAAAAAGACCTCCCTGTTGTTTTGTTTAATTTTACCACATTAATATGCTTTATTCAAGCAATAGTTATACATTGCATTGTCTGTCAGGGTTACAAATAAACCCGATCAATCTATGTTTGTGTTTAAGTACTCTCTTGGAGATTCGAATCACCATTTTGAAATGGTGTAACGTTGAGAAAAAAACCTGTTTTTGATGACATCAAACATACTATCTATTCAATCAGGTCTTGAATGCCTTTTTTGTGGCAGTGATATATTGAGTTTCATATTGAATCTGGCTTTTTTTAATTTTATTTCATTGCTTACAACAGCTGATTTTCAATTTTTTTGCATAGAGCCGAATTACTTCAATTTTTAGATTGCTAAAACAGTCGGTTTTTGTTATAATTTTAGTATTAATGTTCAGGAGGATGAATCGTGAGTTATACTGACAAAATATTCATAGAGATGTGCCAGGATATATTGGACAACGGTGTATCCTCAGAAGGTGAGCATGTCCGTGCAAAATGGACGGACGGTGTCACTGCCCATACCGTTAAAAAATTCAGTGCTGTCAACCGTTATGATTTATCAAAAGAGTTTCCGATCTTAACCCTTCGTCCCACCAATCTCAAAGCAGCAGTGGATGAAATTCTTTGGATTTGGCAGAAAAAATCCAACAATATCAAGGATTTAAAAAGTCATATCTGGGACAGCTGGGCGGATGAAACCGGTTCTATCGGCAAAGCCTACGGGTATCAGCTTGGTCTCAAACACAATTATCGTGAGGGCGAATTTGACCAGGTGGACAGGGTTTTGTTTGATCTCAAAAATAACCCTTACAGTAGACGCATCCTTGTAAATATGTATAACCACAGCGACCTTCACGAAATGAATCTATACCCCTGTGCCTACAGCATGACTTTTAATGTAACAGGCAATAAGCTGAGCGCTGTCCTTCACCAGCGGTCACAGGATGTGCTGGTAGCAGGCAACTGGAATGTTGCCCAATATGCCATTCTTGTCCATATGTTTGCCCAAGTGAGCAATTTAGTCGTCGGCGAGCTGGTGCACGTCATTGCCGATGCCCATATCTATGACCGGCACATTCCTTTGGTCAGGGAACTGATTTCCAGACCTCAGTATGATGCACCCCAATTGATAATCAACCCGGATGTCAAGGATTTTTATGAGTTTAAGGTTGAGGATTTCACTCTGGAGAATTATCAAAGCGGACCGCAGATCAAAAACATTCCCGTTGCAATATAATCCGGAATATCACTTATGAATAAACAGAGCCATCCTTCACCGGCCGAATAGAATGACCGGTACTCCGATAAGCAGAATTGTACTTTTTATCACCACGTAGAGGACATGATTGATCATGAAAGCAATTGTAAACACAGACAGAAATTGGGGAATCGGATACGAAGGCAATCTTTTGCAGTTCATCCCTGCCGATATGAAGTTTTTTAAGGAAACCACCATCCATAACGTGGTCGTGATGGGCAGAGAAACGTTTGACTCTCTTCCCAACAGAGAACCTTTGAAGGATAGGATCAACATCGTCTTAAGCAGGAAGGAAGAATTTCATCCGGAAGGTATCACTGTATGCCGCAATCTGGAGGAGCTTTTCAAAACGCTCCGGCAATATCACACCGACAGCATTTACATCATC
>MKRK01000095.1:15453-18809 GCA_001896915.1 Clostridiales bacterium 43-6 | reverse complement strand
AGACAAATTTTTTATCAATCTGGACGAACAACCAAACTGGAAGCAAATTTTTAAAAGCGAACCTCATTCCCATAACGATAACTTTTTTTATTTCACCACCTATCAAAACAAAGATATCAAACCTTTATGACAAAGAACGAAGGGGACGACAGGCACAATGAGCGGAAAACTGATTGTAATCGAAGGGCTGGACGGCAGCGGTAAAGGCACCCAAACCAAACTGCTGATCAATACGCTCACCGAAAAAAACATTCCCCACAAAAAAATTTCTTTTCCCGATTACAATGACCCTTCCAGTACTCTTGTTCAAATGTATTTACGGGGTGAATTTGGAGAAGATGCCTATGCTGTCAATGCCTATGCCGCTTCCACCTTTTATGCGGTTGACCGTTACGCAAGCTTTTTCCGGCACTGGAGCAAGGATTATCACACAGGCAAGCATATCATTGCCGACCGCTACACAACCTCCAACGCAGTACATCAGACCGTCAAGCTCCCGAAGGAACAGTGGGACGAATATCTCGACTGGCTGTATGATTTTGAATACGATCATCTGAGAATACCAAAACCCGATCTTGTTTTGTATCTGGACATGCCTGTAGAGGTTTCACAGGTGTTGCTGTCAGGTCGCTACAAGGGCGATGAAAGCAAAAAAGATATCCATGAGCGAAACACGAACTACTTATCCGATTGTCGCGCCGCCGCTCTCTATGCCGCTGCCCATCTGGGCTGGGAGGTCATTCCATGTGCTCAAAACAGCATCCCTCTTGCCATGGTGGAAATAGCAGAAACCATTTCCAAAAAAGTTCTTGGGATAATTTAGTTAAATATAGCAATGTCAATATGCAAGTAATCATGTAAAATGTACATTCAGAGGTGTCTATTATGATTTATGTATTTCTGGCGAACGGTTT
Organism: Clostridiales bacterium 43-6; assembly: GCA_001896915.1. Taxonomy (GTDB): domain Bacteria; phylum Bacillota; class Clostridia; order Oscillospirales; family Acutalibacteraceae; genus MKRK01. Next base: position 17,895 of record MKRK01000095.1, on the reverse strand, counting down.
CGAAGAAACAGAAGCCATCACAACCATCGACATTCTCCGTCGGGCAGAGCTGACTGTCACTACCGTAGGCATAGGCGGCCGACACATTACAGGCAGCCATCAAATCACCATCCAAGCCGATATCACCGACAGTGAAATTACACTTTCTGATTTCGATGCCGTTGTTCTTCCGGGGGGTATGCCGGGCACATTAAATCTGGAACAATCCGAAATCGTCCATGCATTCATTGATATGGCTGCACAACGGAACAAGCTGATTGGTGCAATCTGTGCCGCCCCGTCTATTCTGGGTCACAAGGGCTTGCTCGAGGGTAAAAAAGCTGTTTGCTTTCCCGGCTTTGAAGACGAGCTTTCGGGGGCCATCATCACGGACCAATCCGTGGAGGAGGACGGTAATTTCATCACCGCCAAAGGCGCAGGAGTAACCATTGACTTTGCGCTGAAGCTGACAGAACGGTTGGCAGGCAAAAATATTGCAGAAAAAATAAGGATGTCGATACAATGTATCCGATAAAGGATATCAGAGAATATAAAAATACGCTGCGTGAGCTGTATAAAGCAAAACGGCAGCTGTTAACCCATGAAGAAAAACAGCTTCTGGACACCTCCATCGCTCACCGCGTTATGAAGCTCTATAAATACAAGCAATGTAAGCAGCTTTTGACCTATGTTTCCACAAGCATTGAAGTGGACACCAAAGCAATCATTCAGCAAGCCTTGAAGGATGGCAAAAGAGTCGGCGTTCCCCGCTGCATTCCCGGCACCAGCGAAATGGAGTTTTACTACATCACTTCCCTGTCGGATTTAAGCAAGGGAACCTTTTCGGTGGACGAGCCTGACCCGGAGACCTGTGAAAAAATAACGGATTTTAAAGACAGTTTCTGCATTGTCCCCGGGCTTTGCTTTGACTTCAAAGGCTACCGTCTGGGTTACGGCAAAGGGTACTATGACAGATTTTTATCCGATTACCACGGCGATACCCTGGGGATTTGTTATGCCAACTGTGTTCGCCAGCATTTGTTTCACGGCCGTTATGACTGCCGCATCGATATGCTGGTAACAGAAAAATACATCAGAAGAACTTATTTATACTAATACAATGGTTAACATTTGACGGAGGATGATTTTGTGGACGAAAGAGATGAAAATACCCAGAGCGATATCGATTCCATACTGAATGAAATCAAAGGAGAATCTCAGCCGGAACCGATTCAAGCAGACATCCCTGTAGCACAGGAAGTATCGGAGCCTGTGGACGAGCCCAAACCCAAAAGTAGTATTTTTGTAATCGAACCGGATGAAAACGGAACCGTCAGAAAAGCGCCGCCGAAACAGGCAAAGATGAAAAAGAAAAGAAGCGGATGTCTGACTTCGTTTATTTGGGTTGCCATTATCGGAATCATTTCTGTCAGCTTAGCCTTTGGTCTGATCGCGGCGTTTTCCGATGTTCTGGGTCTGATGAAAGGAAAAGAAACAACCGAGCTAGTGATTACGGAAAAAACAAATACCGCCGATATCCCTGAAATGCTCAAGGATGCCGGCGCCATCCGTTATCCTTTCATATTCAAAATCTATCTCAAACTCTCTAAAGAAGGCGGCAGCTTCAAACCAGGTGTGCATACCTTCGAGCCCGGTATGGGTTATTCGGGCATCGTCAGCGAGCTGAACAAAATCCGTGACTTACGGGATGAAGTAACTTTGCGGTTTAAAGAAGGCTCCACCGTGGATGAAATCACCAAGGCTCTTGTAGAAAGCGGTGTCATTGCCTCCGAAAGTGAATTGAAAAAAGAAATAAAAAATGCTTCTTTCCCCTATCCATTTGTCAAGCAGATTCCCATTGAAAAGGTTTATTATCGTTTCGAAGGTTATCTTTTCCCCGACACTTATAAATTCTATAAGGGTTCCACACCGAAACGGGTATTGGAGAAGCTTCTTTCAGAACTGGATACAAAAATAACCGATGATATGTACACAAAAGCAGATAAAATGGGTTATTCCATGCATGAAATTATCACCATGGCCTCCATCATTGAAAAAGAAGCCAACGGCCGGCCGGACGAAATGAAAAAGGTTGCCGCCGTCTTCTATAACCGCTTAAACTGGAAGGACCAACCCAAATTCCTGGGTTCCACACCCACAGCGTCCTATCCTTACGGAAGCGGAAAATACGACACCAATAAATATCCCGGTCTTCCCCCCGGTCCTGTTTGCAGTCCGAGCTTTGATGCCATCAATGCCGCGCTGAACCCGGAACCGAATTTTGCCGCCACCTATTTTGTGACGGATAAGTACCACAAATTTTATTACAGAAACTCATTGAGTGAACACAACAAGCTGATAAAAGAGCTAAAGGCACAGGGAATTTGGGAATATTAATGGGAGGACCGATTTTGAACAATCAAATACCTCTTGAGGTTTTGGCACCTGCCGGCGATTTTGACC
>MKRK01000095.1:13375-15378 GCA_001896915.1 Clostridiales bacterium 43-6 | reverse complement strand
TAAAGGTGTATCTCACACTGAACACGCTCCCCAGAAACGATGAAATCGACCGTCTGTCCCCTTTTATCAAAGCAGTCGCCCATCTGGGAATTGACGCATTCATCATAACAGATTTGGGCACCCTTTCCCTTGTCAAAGAAAACGCGCCCGATGTCGATATCCACATATCCGTCCAAACCGGTATTGTAAACTATCGCTCCGCTTTGTTTTATTACAACCTTGGTGCAAAACGCATTGTATTGGCCAGAGAGCTGACACTCTGCGAAATTTCCGAAATCCGGGCCAAAACACCCCCGGATCTGGAAATCGAAGCCTTTGTTCATGGTGCCATCTGTATGTCCGTGTCCGGCAGATGTCTGATTTCCAACTATCTGACCGGCAGAGACGCCAACCGGGGTGACTGTGCCCAGCCCTGTCGGTGGAAATATCATTTGGTAGAAGAAAAACGCCCGGGCGAATACATGGAGATTTACGAAGAAAACGGCGGTGCCTATGTGCTCAACGCCAACGATATGTGTCTGATTAACCATATCCCTGCCCTCGCCAAAGCAGGCATCACCAGTCTGAAAATCGAAGGGCGTGCCAAAACCGATTATTACGTTGCTGTTATCACAAACGCTTACAGAAATGCAGTGGACGGATATTTGACGGAAGGCGAAGGCTATCAGACCCCGGATTGGATTATGAATGAAGTAGACAAGGTCAGCCACCGCGCCTATACCAAGGGATTTTATTTCGGACCCCCGGAAAACCCGCAAACCTACGACAACGGGGGCTATATCCGCAATTATGAGTTAATCGCCGTCGCCGAGGATTATTCAGACGGTATCCTGACCGTAATCCAGAAAAACAAATTCTATCCCGGCACCTACGATGTTTTAGAGCCCGGTAATGCACCGTTTGCTATCACTGCCGAGCAGTTGTATGACGAAACCATGAACCCCATAGAAGCCGCACCCCACCCCACTATGAAAGTGAAGTTTCTCTCCCCGCCTGTGAAAAAGGGAGCTTATCTCAGAATCAAAAAAACATGATCTGTCTGTTTGACAGATCATGTTTTTTATTTCGGAGTTTTGAGTGGTATCGCGTAGCTCAATAACATCCTTTGAATCAAATAAATCAGTCGGTACGACAATGACACCCCACTCTCCGCTCATAAAACTCATCCCTTCAAACTATTTCTTGACAATCAGGAAACAATATCGTATAATTCGAATATACTAATATATAAATACATACTGGAGGTTATCACATGGGCTTAAAAGTAGTTATCGTAGGCGGTGTTGCGGGTGGCGCCAGTGCGGCGGCACGGCTGCGCAGAGTGGATGAAAAGGCAGAAATCGTTTTGTTTGAAAAGGGTGAATACATTTCCTTTGCCAACTGCGGTCTTCCCTATTATATCGGCGGTGTGATCAGCGAAAAAGAAAAGCTGCTGGTTCAGACACCCCAGGGCATGGGCAAGCGTTTTCATATAGATATTCGGGTAAACACCCAGGTCACCAAAATCAATATTGAAAGCAAAACCGTAACGGTCAAGGAGGTTCTCACAGGTAAAACCTATGAAGAAAGCTATGACAAGCTGATTCTTTCACCCGGTGCCGAGCCTGTCCGCCCTCCGATTCCGGGCATTGACAATGCTAAGATTTTCACCCTGCGTAATATCCCCGATACTTATAAAATAAAGGACTATATAGACCGGTATCAGCCAAAAAGCGCCGTCATCGTCGGGGCAGGCTTTATCGGGCTGGAAATGGCTGAAAACCTTCATCTGTTGGGCATCAAAACCGCCGTTGTGGAATTAAGCAGCCACGTCATCGGCGCACTTGATTTTGATATGGCTGCCATCGTCCATCAGCACCTTAAGGCGAAGGGCATTGATTTATACTTAGAAAACGGTGTAAACGCCTTCGAGGACGACGGAAAGGTCCTCAGCGTGAAGCTGAACAAGGGTGATACGATTGCAACCGACATGGTAATCATGGGTGTCGGTGTACGCCCCGAAA
>MKRK01000095.1:11162-13365 GCA_001896915.1 Clostridiales bacterium 43-6 | reverse complement strand
GAAGATATCTATGCCGTGGGCGACGCAGTGGAGATTGCCGATTTCGTCAGCGGCACAGAGGCTCTCATCCCCCTTGCAGGGCCCGCCAACAAGCAGGGCAGAATTGCTGCCAACAACATTTCCGGACGTCCTGACAGCTTCAAAGGCACACAGGGGACCGCTATCGTCAAGGTGTTTGATTTAACCGTAGCAGTAACCGGGAATTCCGAAGAACTGTTACTCAAAAAAGGCATTCCCTATCAGAAATCCTATACCCATCCGGCTTCCCATGCCAATTATTATCCCGGTGCCATCCCCATGTCTATCAAGCTGATGTTCAACGACGAAGGCAAAATCCTCGGTGCTCAGCTGGTTGGCTATGACGGTGTTGACAAGCGTACCGATGTGTTTGCCACCGCCATGAGGGCAGGTATGACGGTGTATGATCTGGAGGAGCTGGAGCTATCTTACGCGCCTCCCTTCTCTTCGGCAAAGGACCCGGTCAATCTTGCCGGTTTTGTTGCCGCCAATATTCTGAAAAAGGATTGTGAAGTCTTCCACTGGCACGATGTCAAGGAGATCGACACAACCAAAGATATCTTACTGGATGTAAGAACCAAAGATGAATTTGCCCTGAGCACCCTTGAGGGAGCCGTCAATATTCCTGTCGATGTGCTGCGTGACAACCTTTCGAATCTCCCTAAGGATAAAACGATCTATGTGTTTTGCCAGGTGGGTTTAAGAGGATATATCGCCACACGAATCCTGCTGCAAAACGGGTTTAAAAAGGTGAAAAACCTTAGCGGCGGTTATAAAACTTACTGCAACGCCGTTATCAAAAAAACCGGTGAAAAAATCGTGAGAAACGAAGACCTGGTTCAGACAAAGTCGGATAAAACCCCTGTGGCAACCATTCAGGTGGATGCTTGCGGTCTGCAATGCCCCGGCCCCATCTTAAAGGTCTATGACGCCATCAAGGATATGATCGACGGGGATATCGTCGAAATTTTATCCACCGATCCGTCCTTTGCTGAGGATGTTAAGGTCTGGTGCAAAACCACCGGCAATGAGCTGTTGGATGTGAAGTTTGAAAACAAGGCGTTCAAGGCAACCATCCAAAAGGGTACGGGCACGTCGGAGGAAACACAAAAAACAACGAAAAATAATAAATCCCTTATTGTGTTCAGCAATGATTTGGACAAAGCCATCGCCACCTTTATCATTGCCAACGGCGCAGCTGCTATGGGTCGTGAGGTCACTTTGTTTTTCACTTTCTGGGGTTTGAATATTTTAAGAAAACCGAAGGCCGGTAAAGTAAAAAAGGATTTCATTTCAAAAATGTTCGGATTCATGATGCCAAAAGGATCCAAAAAGCTTTCTCTGTCCAAAATGAATATGTTCGGCATGGGCGGCGCCATGATCCGAGGGCTTATGAAAAAGAAAAATATTTCGTCCTTGGAAGAGCTGATAGAACAAGCGATGAAAAACGGCGTCAAACTGGTTGCCTGCACCATGTCCATGGATATTATGGGAATCAAAATGGAAGAGCTCATTGACGGGGTTACCGTCGGTGGTGTGGCAAGCTTTTTGGGCAGTGCCGAAGACTCTGATATGAGCTTATTTATATAAGGAGTTGTATACATGATTGATTTGAAGGAATGTGAGAAGCGCAGTGAGCTGTTAAAAGCAATGGCTCATCCCCACCGGCTCTGCATCATCAAGGGTTTGTATGAAAATGCGTGCAACGTAACCAAAATGCAGGATTGTCTGAATATTCCCCAGTCCACGGTTTCACAGCATATTGCCAAGCTTCGCGCCGCCGGTATCATAGAAGGAACACGGGAAGGCAACGAAATCTGCTATCGGCTGGTGAACGAGGATGCAATACAGATTTTGAAAACCCTGTTTCATCTAAAATAAGTACACAAACTATGATAAAATAAAAATAGTTATATTTATAATACAATCTTATTCATAGAAAAAGCATCTTTCGGATATTCCGAAAGATGCTTTGTTTAGTCTATTTTGACCTTTTTCAAAACCTTGTCTATGGTAACAAGCTTTGACTGGGGCGTAAGCTTGTCAATCAGTTTTTCGTAATAAACGCTTTCATAATCCATTTTGCAGGCGGATTCAATTTCATCAAAGGGTTTGTATCCGCCGGGTTTTTTGGAAAAGCATTTCATCAAAATAACTGAGCTTTGACCTGAATTCTGCTCAATGA
>MKRK01000095.1:10450-11107 GCA_001896915.1 Clostridiales bacterium 43-6 | reverse complement strand
TGGCATTTTCCTCACTAAGATCCAAACCCATAATTCTGATTCCGGGAAACTTTGCTTTGATTTCATCATCCCTCTTATTTTGTTTCACCAGTTCCAGAACCTTTACCAATCTTTCTTTTCCCTGTGCTTCTGTGACATTGGTCTCTTTTCCGTCAATTCTGTAATCATAAGCATAGGATTTTAACACATAAATATCGGTCTTTTTATAGAGCTTTTCTTTTGTGGCTTCATAATGTGCTTTCAGAATGGCTTTGTCACTTGCCAATTCTTTACCTTCTTTTGATAGCTCTGTTTTCACGTCGATAATCATCTTACTGTGATAATCAGTGAAATATGTACTTTCGTTAAACTGTTCAACACCGTAGATCGGCTGACCGTTCTTCACCGCTTCAGACCGTTTTTGATTTTCAGCCGCAAATTCCTTCAGAAAATAGCTGTAGGATATATCTGGGACAACTCCGTTGTCACGGGCAAGAATTTGTTCCGTTTTAATGCGTTTGAGTTTTTCCAGTGCTGTATTTTTTAAGTAATCCGTAGGTGTCTGTCCGTCAAACTCTGTTGTCCAAAACTTCTTGTCAACAACGGCATTGTATTTTTGCTGAAAATAAGTGATAACGGAAGACCGCTCTGACTGCATTTCCAACTTAAGCTCAGCCA
>MKRK01000095.1:2689-10436 GCA_001896915.1 Clostridiales bacterium 43-6 | reverse complement strand
TCCCCGTTGACGGTCGCCACCGTTGCGTTATCACCGACTTTGTTTAATTGGATCAATGTGATGATGATGGCGGCGATAACAATTGGTACAATGAGCAATACAGGGATCAGCTTGTTGATAAATGGGATTTCCTTTTTGATTTGCTGTTTTTGCTTCTCCATCTTTTTCACCTCTACTATTTTTTCTTCCCTCAATGGTATTTTATACCATTGATTGCCGTTTGTCCAGTATTTTATCCCATCACGACTTCTACATTGACCTCTTTGGCGTCTGTATGGGGCAGAACAGTTCCTTCCATCAATGTGCCGTCTACTGTTATGGTTTTTACACCGGTGGAAACATGCTCAGGATTTTTGAATGTGATATGATACATGGTACCCTTGTATCTTCTGCTTACTTTATATCCATCCCATTCAGAACAAATGCAGGGATCTATGAGCAAGCCTTTCAGGACGGGGCGAACTCCCAAAATATATTGGGTACCCACCAAATACATCCATGTAACCGTACCACTGAACCATGCCATATCGCCTTCACCCGCTCTCGGGTCAGGATCGATCAGTGTGGTGGATGAAAACGCGTAGGGCTCGTTGATATATAAGTCTGCGCCGCGCTCCTCACTGGCTACATTGGGCAGGATTTGTCTGTAATATTGATAGGCCTTGTCGCCTCTTCTCAGGAAGGTTTCCGCCATCACGGCCCAGGTGTGGGCATGGTGGAAGATGCCGCCGTTTTCACGAACACCGGGTCCGTTGTTGTATAAGGGATCCTCCGGTTCCGGAATACCGGTAAAGGCAGGATATGAAAGCTTCAAGCCATATTTTGTGCCCAGCATCTCAGCCGCCTTGTCCATACAGTGGACAGCACGTTCCTTGGTTCCTGTGGACTCGCTGATAACAGCCCAACTTTGTGTATTCAAAAAGATTTTGCCTTCTCTTCTGTCCTTGGAGCCCAATGCCGGCTTGTCGGAAGCAAAAATATATCTCTTGTACCAGTCGCCATCCCAAACGCCCTCACCGTTCAGAGCAATGATCATAGCATCAATGATTTCATCACAGGATTGAATGATATCGGTATCGCCGCAAATATCCGCCATTTCCTTTAACAGTCTGCAGGCATAAACCAGCTGCTGCGCCAGCATAACGGATTCTTCGTTGCCGTCCTCTTTGAAGATATACAGATTGTCATTCCAGTCAATGTCAATAATCAGCGGAAGGTTGTTTCTGCCCCTTCTGCCGTATATGTGCTTGAGTCCTTGAGCCATATGGGTAAGAATGGAGACATTCTCCCCTTCATAATACGGGATTTGTTTTTTCAGGAAATCATAGTCCCCTGTTTCGGAAACAAGTGCATAGGTAGTAAAAACAGGCCAAACACCGTTATCACTTCTGACGGCATAAAAGTCTGAAGGCTTTCTGATATCGCCGTCAAAGCTGCTGTAAAACTCACCGCTGGGCATTTGGAAATGGAAAATAAGCTCCATTCTTTCTTTCGCCAGATCCGTTCGTAAGGACACAAGGCTCATAGAATCCTGGGAGCTGTCCCGGCTTTGCACACCGCCCTTTTCCATACCGGTTGTCATGCCTGTCATGCTCATTTTTCTGTTAAAGCCCACAATACAATTATAAGGATTCCAGATATTGATCATACGCTCAATATCCTTATCCGGTACCTCTGCCTGGAACACCTCAATGGTATTGCTCCAGTATTCCTTGACGGCTTCCAGTTCGGCATGAACGGTATTGATATCCTGGTACTTTTTAATCATTTCCGCATCGGTTTCCCAGTCCAGACCGCAGCCGAGTGAAATAGTGAACGACACTGTCTCGCCGGCTTTTATGGTAATATCATTCTGAATGGCACCAATGGGGAACCCGCCGCCGGGCAGCTCCTTGTTTGTCAGTCCGCCATTCTTCACCGCATCGGGCAGGTCAAGGGTACCCGCTCTGCCCAAAAACGCATTGCGGTCACAATCAAAGCCAGTGACCGGTTCACTGCTTGACAGGAATACTTTCAGCTTTGGCTGGTCCTCATAAACATGGCAGTCGTAGGTGACTGCATTCATATCCTGATTGAATAGGGTGGTGGTATAAAATCTGCACCACTGCCAATAAATCGGCTCACGGTGTGCCAGTAAAAAACTGAACTCAACAAAGGAAAAGGATTTTAATGTGACATCCTTTTCTCTGTGATTGGTCAGCTGAACCTTCCATAACAGAACATTGTCATTTCTGGGAACAAAATAGGTCACATTGGCGGCAATTCCTTTGTACTCAGATTCAAACTGAGTATATCCCAAGCCGTGTCTGCATTGATAGCTGTCAAGCGATGTCCTGACCGGTTCATAGGTAGGTGCCCAAACGGACCCATCCTCTTCTCTGAAATATAAATAATAACCCGGTCTGTCAATGGGAATGGCACGGGTCTGGTTGTATTTTGTGATTCTACCGGTAGACGCTTCTCTGTAAAAAGCGGCACCACCGGCTGACTGACTGATGATGGCGGTAAAATTGTCATTGTTCAAAAAATTTATCCACGGCAACGGAGGATAATTATCCGTAATTACATATTCCTTGTCTTTGTCGTTAAAGTATCCGTATTTTCCCATTTCCAGCATCCTTTGATATTTATTTTCTGTAACTTTGCGATTGCAAGTCTCATTTAATTCGTTTTTGTCATGAAATTTGCATAATTGTAGTATAAAGAAAAACCAACTTTTTGTCAAGTTATATATCCCTGAACCAAGTCATATCAACATGAATAAAATAGAAAGTATTGGGGGGCTGTTTATGAACGATAACAATTTTTTCTTGTGCTCTGTCAGCGGAAAAGAGCTTTCTGTCATAGCAGGTTTGCTGGCCGCTGCCTCCGCAGAGGTCTTGGACATTGATGAATTGAACGTGCTTGGAAATTTCATAACAGCCATTGGCGCATGTATGCTGACCATTGCCGCAGCTGACCAAAGCTGCGCGGCGATAAACAGCGCAAGCGGGTCAAACAACAAAAGCGGCACTGCCGACGAGAATGCCGCTGATGGAATCATAGGCTGAATATAATCAAACCTTCTGCTTGTGATCCGGCTTTGACTGATACATCAAATCATCGATATGATGGATGAAGTCACGTGCTTTGCCCATATCTGTTTCATTGGTAAAATCATAACCAATGCTAAAGCTGATTTCATATGGATTTGCTGAATCATGGTTGAAGGTTCTGGTGTTTTCATTGATACGGTCAATGACCGAGTGTAAAGTGTTACTATCCACATCCTCCAGAATGATAATAAACTCATCACCGCCAAAGCGGGCGACAAAATCGTCTTTTCTGACACTTCGTTTTAATATCCCCGCAGTTTCTTCCAGTGCTTTATCTCCTGTCAGGTGTCCGAAATTGTCATTGATGCTTTTAAAATGGTTGATATCAATCATGATACCGGCAAGGGTTTTATCTCCATTGTTATTCTTAAATTTATCTTCAATGAAAATATCAAATTGTCTTCTGTTATAAAGCCCCGTTAAAAAATCCGTGTAGATTTGCTCATTTTGGGTGTTGATATAGATAATCAGCAGTGACAAAGTCATACTGATCCATATAAGCGAAACACCAAAGAAAAGAACCTGTATGATTCCCCCGATGGTTGGAATGATGGGGAACAATATGAGTGGCATAAGGATCGTTTTGGGAATTTGCTTTCTTTTCACTAAAACATAAATGGCGGAATAGATCAAAAAGAAATAAGAAATTGCCACCATAAGGTTAAAAAAAATCCCTCTTGTGTAATGATTGTTACTGTCAATATAGAATAAAACGTTGTTTCCGATGCTTAGCACCGAAAGCACGGCATTGAAGATAATCAAAGAAAGAAAGGGCACCAACAAACGCTTGATTCTGGTAAAATTACGGTTGATCTGATAATCAACAAACAGTGACCAAAACATACAGGTCAATGGGCACGCAATATAATAAAGCGTCGTAAACAGCACGTTGAGCCCATAAAAAACCAACCCCTGTTTTTCGGACAAGCTCCACATCATAGAATCAAACAAAAGCATTAAAGTATTGGACAGCAAAATATACAGATACATTCTGTGACCTAAAAAGTATTTCAAATTGATGTTTCGCATACTGACCATTATTATAATAAGAATAATCATTGCGAATATATTTAGTTCTGTGTATAAAATCTCTAGCATAATATCACCGAATTCCGTATTGGGTTAAATGTTGTTTTCAATAGTATGCCATAAAAAAATCGCAATAGACAAAACAGGTGCCACCCAATTTCAATACAATCCCGCCATGCTTTTGAAACCTCATTTGGTATCTCATTATTTCTATTTTTCATCCATTTAATATTGTTGGCATCCTACCGGATGACACATTATAATAGGATTATATTGATTTAGTCTATTATATAACGTTAGACGAAAATTTTCAACCATTTTTAGATATTTTTTATTAATTCTATTTAATTTATTAATTATTTTTAGATATTATACACTAAATTAACCAAATTACCTCCATACGATAGACAACATTCTTTTATCCATTTATGAAACATACCGTCAGCAAGAATTAAAACCTGTTCAAAAGAACAGGTTTTAATTCAGCATCATGTTCATATATGTTGTCCATTGCGTCCTGTCAATGCCGACAGTTTTCGTCAGTATTTTCAGCATCCCTGTTTTCAACAATTCCCGGCTCTTTTCTCCGCACCCGTTCTCAGGTTCATTCACCACAATCGTTTGATATTGCGGATAGCGCAAAAATAAGGCACCCAAGATGGATCTGATATTTTTCGTGTAAAAAAACTCCTTGACGTACAGTGTGTCGGTTCCTCTGAGCACAAACAAATAACCTTCCCCGTCATCGGTGAGCAACACTTCTCCGCCGGCTGTTTTATAATCCTCAAACACAGTTTGATAGGTCGCTGTATTTTGCAAAACAACCACCTCGATGCCTGCTATCAGCCTTTGGTAAAACGGCAGAATGTCGAAAGCATCTTCTGTTTTTATGAAACCAATTGTGGCTTCCATGTCTTCGGCAGGATGATATACCATTTCTTTTTTATAAAAAACAGTTTCATAACCGAATTTTTGATAATAACGATATAGACCTTCGTTGGCAGGAATCAACACGGTACAAGCATAGCCAAGACCTTGCATCACCGCAAAAGAATGCTCCAAAAGCTTGCCCATGATCCCCTGTCCTCTGTAAGCTTTCAGTGTCGCCGCACCGCATATATAGCCGGATTTCTCCTTTAATGTGCCGATTTTGATCTCATAACAAGGAAAGAAGATCATACTGACTATGGTATCGTTTTCTTTGTATACCAGTGTGTTTTCTACCGTGAATTTCTCCCGAAAAAACAAATCAATATATTCGTCAATGTCCCCGAAAACCTCTTTCCAAATGCGTTTCAACACAGGGATATCGTGAACAGAAGGGTTGGTTATCAAAAAATCACCTACCTACTTTAAATATGCATTGTGTTTTTCAAGCAGGATAGCAGGATGATAAGAGAGCTTGGATTTTCGCAGTCCTTCAATTCCCATATCCTCTTCCCTGTTGATATATCGATAGGCCGTACAGTTATTTTTTACAAACTCCCGGTTGATGGTGGGATACACACCGGGATGATCAGTGAGACCCTTCTCGATATGCACGACAAATACGTCCTTGCTTAGTTCCGTGCCCAATGCGAAAGCGCAAACCTCACCATCTACACGCAGTAGTCCGCCTTTGAGACCCAGCTCTTCAAAATGATTCAGAGCATCCTTAAATGCCTTGTATTCGGATTTCAAGTCGTCCTCGCCATGTTCAGCAGCCCATTTATAATACGTCTCTTTACACTGAGGCAAGCTTTCCTTTGTGATATTTTCATAGCAGTTTTTCCCGTATAATGACTCAAACTTGTTAATGTGGTTTCGTTTGGATTGGTTTTTGCTGCCTGTCAGATTGATCAGCTGTTCGGATTCATAAATATAATCAAAGCCGTCCCGGAAGGGCTCATACCGAAAAGCATCCGGCATCAGTGCTTCCAGCCGCTTGATGCTGTCAGTTGTTAAGCCGGATAAAACAAGCTTACAGCTTTTTTTCTTGGATTCTTCTATCAGTTCTGTAAGCAGTCCTTTGATATCACCGTTGCCGGCGGGCATTAAGAAATAACACTGTCCGTCGATTTCATATTTTACAGTCAATAGTCCCATGTCCTCGGCAATGCTGGTTTTATAATTACTCCGCCAGATAAACAGATTAGAAAAGGTATATTCACAGCCCATAAAGCCGCTTGTTTTGAAATAACTGTCCACCAGCTTTTTGTCCGATAATTCGATTTCCTTGAACGTTAGCATCTGTTATCTCCCTATATTCATGATTGCGTATTTGATTGCGTTGATATGCTCGGGTGTGGTGCCGCAGCAACCGCCCACAATGCCGGCACCTGCTCTGATCACATCGGGTGTCAGCGCCGCCATCTCCTCCGGCGTTTGGGGGAAAACAACCTTACCGTCCTCATTCACGGGAAGCCCCGCATTGGCATGCACCAAAATCGGAACTTCGGGAAAGGCCTTCCGCATCTCTGCTACGATGTCCTTCATCCGTTCCATCCCGTTTCCGCAGTTGGTTCCTATCATATCCGCACCTGCTTGCACTGCCGCAGCGGCTGCAGCAGTAGGAGATACCCCCATCATGGTACGATAATCACCCCGGACGGTTCTGTCAAAGGTAAATGTGCAGATGATTTCCAGGTCTGTATTTTCTTTGGCTGCCTGAATAGCGATCACAGCTTCTTCGATATCGCTCATGGTTTCAATGCATACTGCGTCAGCGCCACCTGCTTGCAACGCTACTGCCTGGGTTTTGAACGCCTCATACAATTCTTCTTCCGTTATCTCTTCCATGAGCAGCATTTTTCCGGTAGGACCTACAGAGCCGATCACCCAGCGATCGTCACCCGCCGCTTGACGGGATGCCCGGGCCGCCCATTCATTAATCTCTGCTGCCCGGTCAGACAACCCATAATGCTCCAGCTTGATGGCAGTGGCGCCAAAGCTGTTGGTTTCCACCATATCTGCTCCTGCATCCAGATAATCCTTTGCGATTTCCGTGACGATATCAAAATGTGAAACACTCCACTCATCGGGGCATTCCGCCGTTGTCAGTCCTTTGTTTTGCAGCATGGTTCCCCACGCACCGTCCGATACCAAGATCCGACCGCTTTTTACAGCGTCCGTTATTTTTCCTCTGATCATTTGACACCTAACCTTCATTAGCTTCCCCGATGAAATACATGTTATGAACTTCTTCGGTTATTTTTCATTTTATCTTACATATTATAATCCCATCTGTCGAAAGAATGCAAGCATTTGTTTCTATCAGAAACCAGAAAACCGGACAAGCGGTTCGGCTTGTCCGGTTTTCATCAATCAATTGCGCCACGGTTTTCGATTCGCAGTCCCCAGGGTGGGGAGTAGTTCGGAATTGGTTCAATATAGACATTGACCGAAAAGTTTTGCAACGCATCGTTCATGGCGGTCACCATTTTCCACTGCCCTGCAATCAGCCTGCCATTCACCGTCACATCATTGGGCGACGGATTGTTGTCTGCCACAATGGAAGCACGATAGCCTGTGGGTACCTTCACATCAAGGACATAGTAACCGGGCGGTAAAATGTCAACCCCGTATGTGATACCCGGGTCACTAAACACGGTGGTG
Source organism: Clostridiales bacterium 43-6 (assembly GCA_001896915.1). GTDB lineage: Bacteria > Bacillota > Clostridia > Oscillospirales > Acutalibacteraceae > MKRK01. The sequence goes on along the minus strand of MKRK01000095.1, from coordinate 2,718 downwards.
TTGCCGAAAATGATATTATTTCCTTCGTT
>MKRK01000095.1:0-2585 GCA_001896915.1 Clostridiales bacterium 43-6 | reverse complement strand
TCTTCGGCATATACCCGATATCGAATCAGCTTTCCGTCAGAAAAATCTGCTGCCAGATTATCTCCTGTCACCTGTTCCCATTGACCGGGCATGTATTCCCGATACAGAGTAGCACCCTCTGGCAGCAAGAAAACCGGCTTGAAATTATAATAAAAGACATCCGTTTTATATTTAAAAACCATATTGAAGGTTCTGTGGGTGAAGGATGCATTTTCCTCGGCGGTGATATTGTCACCCAAATAGGAATAGTCAATGTTTGTGCCATCCCAGGCAAGCGTTGTCGCTCCGCTGGTAATCTCAAAAATATCAGGAACGTAAGGAATGGTCAGACCGGTGGCATAACTCAGCTTCCTACCTATGGCCTTGAAGAAGTAAAAGGACGGATACTGTACCGTTTCAGTCCAAGCCATACCGGCATATTCGTTGTAGCTGTCATCGGTTACAACGGGGCTTAGGGTAACCGACGGTCTGGCGTAATAGGTTCTCAGTTCATAAGCACCGCTGGGAACATTCACAGCCGCATCAATGCTGATACGCAAATAATTTCCCACGATATTCTGTTTATTAATGATAAACCCGTAATTTGCGTATTCGGAAGCAGGTATTAAAATATTGTTTCTGTACAGCTCATAACGATAATAATTGTTGTCCAGAATATTGTGCAGCTGATTGGCGCTGGTTCTGCCCCGTGTCACATCATATTTTACCAAATAATAACCGGACTGGTTTTTATTCATGGCAAAAATCTGATTCATAATTTCAGGATCGGTCACTTGTGCACCGAAATAAGTTGTGCTGTTAAAGTCAACCTCAATGGCCGCCGGAGCGATATCGGGGGCACGTGTGTCACAGCGTATGGTCCAGTTTTTCACAACCCCGCTTTCCGAGGTAATGGTAAACCCGAAAAGATAGACCCTGGACCCGTCCGCATTGGTGTTAACGCTGATCAGGCGCTGAGGGCTCATTACCGCATTCCGTGATATGGTGGGTTTTGCATTGAACATACCGTTTGCGGTACCAACCTTTGAAATATCCGGTGCATTTCCATAATAAACTGCACCTGCGATCACTTGGGAATTGGTCGTGTCCACTGTGCAGGCAACCGTCGTACCCGAAATTAACAATAAATTCGGGTTTGACTGCACCTCCGCTTCGGTATTACCCTCTCTCATGAAGTTTACATAATACATTCCGTAAACCGTGTTGATGACGATTCGATAGCTGCCAGAGGGTAAATTGGAATGAAGACGGATATTGATACTCAGTGTACCGAGATAGGTGATATAATCATTGCTGATGATTTTATAATTATAGCTGTCCAGACCGTATAAGGACGGCGGCGCGACCTTATAATATGTTGTATTGTTTGTCTTGAAATCCGTTGAGCTGACGCCCGGAGTAACCGTTGTGCCTGTACCGGTCTGAAGGGAAACATCGTTAATCATATTTTTGCCCGGCAAAAGACCGATTGTGTTAAAATTCAAAATCAGTGTATCATTATGGACGCAGGTCACGTTACCGGTCATGGTATAATTATAATCATCGGCTTTGGTAAACCCATGGGTGTCCGTGGCGCCGCTGGAATTGGCCAGATTAATTCCCTCTCTGATTTGCCACAGCGTGAGAGCAGACCGCTCCGTAACGGTATTGATCTCAATGGTCCAGTTTTTCGTGTTGCCGTCTTCTGCCATGACGGTCAGTGTAAAGCTTCGCTTGCCCGTCTGGCTGAAATCGATGCCGGAAGATAAATCAATCTGAACATTGCCGTCAAAGGCTGCCTTGTCGGACAATACCGTGTTGAGTGTATACATGTCCGGCGTATAAACACCGGGGGTAAAATTATCCTTGACCACATAAAACTTCACGGTGCTGGTCGTCTGGTCGATTTCACCGTGTCGCAGCAGGGTGGGGCTTCCTCCGCCATTTGTCAGCTGCAATGCCAAAATGTCATTGCCGGTATTGAGCTTGATTTGGCGGAAATTCCGCATGGCATCCACAACGCTGAGGGGATTCGTGCCAATGACAGTGGTCCGCCAGTCAGTATAGCCGGATCCGCTGAGTAAAACCGGGTCACAGTTTTGCAGAATCACATTGGAGGAGGGATAAAAGCCTCCTTTTTTACCGGCATAGGTAGACAGGGCATAAATACCGTTGGAATAGGGAGTATAAACACCGCCGCTTTCTGTGTTTCTTGTGCTGCGGTCCGGTGTTATGTAAACAAACCAGTTGTTGTTCTCCGGCAAGTCCTCGCCCACACGCCAGAAAAAGCTGGCTGCATCGTTGCTCGTATTTTTATAATAAATACTTCCACTGTCATCCGTCGGTCCGTCAATCCGGTAAACCAAGCGGGATTTGAAAAAGGTATCGCTGGTTTCATAGGCCGGGGCAGTATTGACTACGGTGGATAAATCCACCAAGGTTCCGCTTCCGAACACGGTTCCCGCCCCTTGGGCAACCATGGCGCCGGTGAATTTCACGCCCGATGCATTGATGATTCTTTCGTATCTGCGAACGCCCGAAGAATCCTGTATCAGTGCCAAATTTCCTAAGATGCCGCCCATGGCTTGGGGAGCTTGTCCTCCGTC
>MKRK01000094.1:12864-13228 GCA_001896915.1 Clostridiales bacterium 43-6 | reverse complement strand
GACAGATGCCATATGGCACCTGGGCAAAATACGGACCTTACAATGTAACGGTTAGCGACGGGACCTTAAATATCGATATCATAAAAGTTACAGGTGACCCGCTTTGTGCCGGTATTGCTATTTTCTCTGCAGGTGGTACCACTACGACCACAACACCCACGACGACAACCACAACCGGCTCCGGCAGCAATCTTGCGCTGAACAAGACGGTCACAACGTCTTCCAATGAATCCTCGTCTTATATGGGAAGCTATGCAGTTGACGGCAACATGAGCACAAGATGGGCATCGGCGTTTTTCGATCCTCAGTGGATCAGCGTGGATTTGGGTGTCAGTTATTCAGTCAGCAGCGTGAAGCTATCTTG
>MKRK01000094.1:12358-12733 GCA_001896915.1 Clostridiales bacterium 43-6 | reverse complement strand
AATGTATGGCACCACAAGAGCCACTACATATGGCTATTCGCTGTATGAGTTTGAGGTTTATGGCAGCGGCGGTGCAACCACTGCATCGACCACCACAACGACTACGACGACCACAACCACAGCCGCTTCAGGAAACCTTGTGCTAAATCCGGGATTTGAAGCAGGCAGCATTACAAGCTGGGGCAGTTCCTGGGGTTCGGTAGCCGCGGTCAACAACAATCAGCGTTCCGGCAGCTACTGTGCCGTCAATAACGGAACCGGCGCATCGGGCGCAGGTTTGGAACAAACCATATCCGGTTTGCAGGCAAATACAAGCTATACCCTGACAGCATATGTAAAGTCCCCAAGCGGCAACGAATGCTATTTCGGAGTCCA
>MKRK01000094.1:7128-12214 GCA_001896915.1 Clostridiales bacterium 43-6 | reverse complement strand
TCAGCTGATAAAAAATTAGAGTTCCATATTGGTCAGTAAGAGATTTTATCAGCACTGCAAACAATCTATTTTAATATAAAAAACTGATGATAAAATTTGTGCAGCAATAGAAGGACAGCAGACATGAAACAAGTGTCTGCTGTCTTTTTTTGTGAATTAGAACCGGAGGGAAGATCCATTGTCTTGCGACCGACAGCACAGACACACAATTAGGCTGCAGTCCAATGAAACAGTGAGATTTTTGTTATCATAGACGTCGTTTTTTTTTGATAAGAAAGGTAACAAGCAGGAGAAACAGGTAGCCACAAGAAAGAAAAGTAAATGAAAAATAGCAATAATAGATATGAAATAGACAAAAATCATTATATTATTTGTATGTGTTTTGTAATAGAATGATTTTGCGATGGATCAATCAATTCATAATATTTTCTCTTACAACCTATCTATATTACATATCGATTCATTAAAATTACCGTTGACGGTCATTTGTTCAATCAAATGAGATTTAAAATGAAAGAGGTAATGGAATGAAAAAGCGTATGATTAAGTTTATGAGCATTTGCATTGCGGCTGCAATACTTCTGAGCGTTGTAGTCTTTGCATCGGTGTTCAGTTCAAGCGCAGAAACCTATACAGTGGTGCATGACTGGGAAGCGCAAAATGGAAAGACAAACGCAAATATTGTCGGGCTACTGACCGGTGATTTATCTACTTGGAACACGTCTTTTCTGGCAACCAATTATGCTGATATGGCTCCCGGAAGCACTGTGGGAGTGAAGGCAAGCTACACAGCCGGATATACCGGCGCCAGCCAATTAAATATCTCATTGCCCGCCGGGTGGGCGACCGGTACCACCGGAATCAAATTCTGGGCTGGTACCAGCAAGGCTTCTCATTCCATTGAAATCAAATTCTTTGGATCAAATGAAATCACAAAGTTTTATTCATCAGCGGTATCCACAGCTTCAGGCTGGAAGACTATAAAATGGTCTACGAATAATAAAACAGCAGCGGATCTTTCTGCTGCAACCAGAGTCCGGTTTGACTTCATGGGCTGTTCAAACGGCGATATTTATTATGTCGATGATATTATGACAATTTCTGATGCAACGGAACCGGAAGGCACAACCACAGTCCCCGCAACTACTACGACAACCACAACCACGACGGCACCTACAACTACAAATACAACTACAACTACAACGGCACCTACAACCGCAACACCGTCAGCAGGCGGATATACTTCACTGATGAACTGGGAAAACGGGACGGTAGGAGCAGTAATCCCTGACGCCTTACGCGGCGGAGATAATACGAACTGGCTTGGAACCTATAAGTATACAAACGATGCAGCAGGACTTGCACCGGGAAGCACGGTAGGTGTCAGATTCGACTATACAGCCGGATACAACAACGATGCAAAGCTGGCGGTAAAGACAACTGCGGCAAGCTTTACGGGAACAACCGGCATGCGGGTATGGGTAGCGTCCCCGGTAACAAGAAATGTGAGAATCTGGTTCAAAGGCTCGAATCAATACTACACCGCTGAAAAAACAGTAACGGCTGCGGGGGCATGGATCACCATTGATTGGGCAACGGAACCGTTATACAATGCGGGCTGGGCAGTCAGATCTTTCGATGCAATTTCTGCCTCTACGCAAATCATGATAGAAATGAGAAGCACAACATCCGGATCGGTTGTTTATGTAGATGACATTGAAATGGCAACAGGCGCGGCCCCCACAACCACAACAACTGTGCCTACGACTACAACGACTACAACGACCCCAACCACAACTACAACTACAACCACGACGACGACAACCACGACAACAACCACAAAAATAGAAAATATACCGTTTGTGCAAAATCAGATTACTGCTGAAATTACAGACGAGGGCAACCTGAAAATCACTGTTAACAATCAGTCTGAAAATTATAGATACCAGTATTGGAGCTATCAAAAGGTTTCCGAGGATCTGATTGACGGTAGTGGCAACAGCCTGTACAGCTGGGTGAAAATTCAAGACTTCACAGATGCGCTGACAGCACAGACAGTGGCGGCAAACACAGCTGACAAGAATGGCAATTATCAGGTGATGGTACGAGTTCAGAAAGAAACCGGAGAATTTGTCGGACAGTTTATTGATGTAGTAACCAAAGCAAAAGCGGGTATCACAGAGATAAGCAAGGTTCTGATCAATGACAAGGTAACAACCGGAACAGAGTTCTTTAAACATGACGCCGGTATCATCAATGTCAAAATTCTTGGAGAGAATGCAACTGGTTATAGCCTGACAGGCATAGCCGCAACGAAAATCGCAGAGGGCGAATACAGTATTGATGTCAGTGCTCTGGAAACAGGCAAATATGAAGTGGCAGCTTCTGCACTCGGCAATCAGATTGCGAAAAAAATAATCATACTCAATGTATACGGTCAGAACCCCACAGAAAGCTATCCTGAAATCAGCGCGCTTTCCGCGGCAAGCGGTGCGAGCCAAAATCAAGTTTCCATCAACATTCAGGATGTTATCGGCGGAGGATCGGCACAGTATATGTATATCCTCTCAGAGCCGAACCGTAAGGCAGTAGGCAGCAAGGATTACAGCAACAGCAAAACAACTACATTCTTCTTACAGAGCAGCCAATACGGTACATATCAGGTCAGAGCATATGCAAAAAGAGGAAATGCCTCAAGCTATGACGATGCCTATATGACCTACTACACCTACAGCAGAGCAGCGGGTACAGCATCTGTGAGCATACAAAGTGATGCGGCAGATATTAATAATATTGCAGTCAGCCAGACCATCCATTTCGCAGCAACGGCAACAATTCCCGGATTGGCTGCCGACGAGACAATCCTATACTCCTTCTGGAGAAGCGATGCAAACGGCTTTACGTTGATTAAGGATTACAGCGCCGGCAGCAGTCTGACATGGACACCGGCAATGGCTGGTGACTATGAAATCCAGGTCAGAGCAAAGGGTTCATCGGCAGGCTCCTATGAAGCGGTCAAAACCTTAAAGCTGAAGGTTGATCCTAATAGTATGTCCTCTATCGATGCAGACGATATTACACTTACATTTACCGATCTGGCAACCGGAGCGGTATATACAGCAAATAACATTCCGGCAAGAACACCTGTTAAGGTGACAGCAAGCATTGCCAATCTGACAGAGGAAGTCGCCTATAAGTTCACAGGCTCGGATGCCCAGCTAGGCGCCTATAATCTAAGCACCAACTCACCGGATAATTTCGTTGTCTGGACAGCAAGAAAAGCGATGGAATACAAAATCGTGGTATATGTCAGGGATCAAAATTCTTTTGGTACCGGTGACGTTTCCAAATCCATCACCATAACAGCTCAATAACATCTTTCATCTTAATCCTAAACAATCCCCCGAACTGTAATTTACAGTTCGGGGGATTGTGATTGATAATGCTTTTATAAAGCAGAACATAGAAAAACAGGCAGCCATGTATGGGGACAGGCAGCCTTTTTATGTGTGATAGGGATTTCCCCTTGTTTTTCTTCGAAGCCCGGTGGATGATAACGCTACAGCCGGTATCCGCAGTATTTAAAATATAATCCTGTATATCAATATCAGAGGTAGGAATCGACTTCATTAGTCCATGTTGGCAAGAATGTCCCAAGGAGTGATGATACCCAACAATTTTTCATTTTCGTTTCCGGTTTCCGTAATAAAAATCATAGCAATCCGTTCGTGATGTTTTGAAGCTTCTTCAAACAGATCCTCTGCCTCATAAAAGTAAGTGCCACGGGAAGCAAAACGGTAGCTAACGCTGCTCTTATTACTCAAACTGAGATAATCAGAAAAGAAGGATAAGGGTTCGTCCCCTAGCTCATGCATTCCGTGATCAAGAATGTATTGAAAAATCACATTTTCACTAAAGACCCCGGTTACAACGCCGGATTTTATGACGGGAATATGAGAAAACCCTCTTTCCCGCATTTCTCTCATCACGTTTGCTACAAAGTCCTGCAAACTGACAGAAAATATGTTTGCTGTTTTTACGGCATAATCCAAAATCAGTTTCGGGTGATTGGCTTTGTGAATGAGACTTTCCAATAATATAACCATTTTTTCGCTGGGAACAACGGAAAACTCATCGCCCAGCTTTGGGGTATGAACCAAAAAATTGCGAACCTCCCGGCAATAATCCAGTTCTCTGCGAATGCTTCTGTTTTGTGGATGATTGATAAAGTTATTGACGGCAAATTCTCTGCGATACGGGAATTTGCTTTCCGCAATATCCTCAAGCTGCTTAAAAAGCTCCAAAAATCGCTCGGTGATTCTGTTCATGGGCAACCCTCCAAATAGAATTATACTCTTTTTATTCACCAGAAACAAGCATGTATCCGGAAAGAAATTTGTATTTTATATGGATATGATACTCCCCAATAATACAGAAAAGTACAAAACAAAACAATTGCTATGTGAATACTGCACAAATAAAATGAGAATAATTGTTAGTTTATTATCTTGTTTTTTAATAAGAAAAACGAGTATCATATAAATATACTAGCAAAATATACCTTTTTGTGCTTATTGAGGGATGTTGTGTTGGTATAAATTTGTTTCACAAACGGAGGAGAAAAAATGAAGAGCGTGAAAAATCGGAGAATTTTCAGTATCGTGATTGCTTTGGCAATCGTCATCACAGTGGTATTCACTGCAATACCACTCACGGCATCTGCAACCAATACCACTTACTATGTAGACTCAACGACCGGTAATGACTCAAACAACGGTACAAGTCAAAGCAGTGCGTGGCAGACGCTCAGCAAGGTAAACGCAACCACCTTCGGACCCGGTGACACGATTTTATTCAAACGGGACTGCATCTGGATCGGGACGCTCTATCCAAAAGGCTCCGGCTCGGTTGACGGACGCATCACCATCGATGCATACGGAACCGGAAATCTCCCCTTGATCAACGGCAACGAAGAATACTATACAGCAACAGATCCCATTGATTCGGCGGTCTATCTCAACAACCAAAGCTATATCACCATCAGAAACCTTGAGGTGGTCAATGATTCCCGGGTGTTGGCGGACCG
>MKRK01000094.1:4886-7074 GCA_001896915.1 Clostridiales bacterium 43-6 | reverse complement strand
AAATAACAAGGTACATAACATCGCCAGCAATGGAGACGACGGCAACCATGCAGCCATTGCCGCCATATCCATCTTGCCAAGAGGCTACAAAGCCGTTACCAATGTTCTCATCCAAAACAATGAGGTCTATACAACAGGCAGCACCGGTATTTATGCCAGCTCCGGCGTCAACGGCACAACGTCCTCCGGTATGATTATCAGAAACAATTATCTCCATGACATTGGCGGCGATGGGATTCTGGCAATCAACTCAGAAGCACCGCTAGTGGAGTATAACGTGGTGGAAAGCTCCCATGTAAGATCCTTGCAGTGGTGTGTTGCCATCTGGTCCTTCAACTGCGACAATGCAGTCATTCAATACAACGAGTCATTCAACACCAAAACCACCATAGACGGACAGGGCTTTGACAGCGATTATCAATGCCATAACTCCTTGTTTCAGTATAACTATGCCCACAACAACGAGGGCGGGTTCTTGCTGATCTGCTGTGAACCCACCAACTGGGACGGCGGTGTTTCTTACAATGACGGCACGGTAGTCCGCTATAATATCAGCCAGAATAACGGCAGAGCCGAAATCAGCCTGGTCACTAAAATCACCAACACCACCATTTATAATAGCACCATGTACATTGCATACGGTTCTATGACCGATGTGGTACAGCAAGGTACCAAAGAAGGGATATATCCCGACAACACCAAGTTTTATAATAACATCATTTATAACTTAGGCTATGGCAACTACACCATTGCCAACTGCACCAATTTGGAGTGGGATTATAACCTGTTCTTCGGCAACCATCCATCGGGAGAACCGACGGATGCCCATAAGCTGACCTCTGACCCGCAATTCGTCAATGTCGGCTCCGGCGGCGTGGGCAGAAGCTCGGTCAACGGCTATCGGCTGAACAGTGCTTCCCCGGCACTGGCATCGGGCAGGATCATAGCCAACAACGGTGGATTGGACTTTTTCGGAAACGCAGTATCCTCCAGCACAGCACCCAACCGGGGCGCTTATAACGGACCCGGCATCTCGGGCACCACAACCACATACCCCACCAGACAATATGTAACGGTAGATCCTATGGAAACAGCCACTCCCTATGTCCAGTGGGGTGTGGGTCCCACCGGAACAATTGCCCTGAGCACCGAACAGGTAAACCCGAACACCGCCAGCACTAAATCCATGAAGGTTTCCTATGTCCCTAACAGTACGGGAGCAACCCAAATGCATACCAGCAATGCCACCATTCTGAACGCTGTGAAAAGTGCCTATCAGGGATTTTATTCCGAAGGTATGCGGCTATGGGCCAAGTTTACAGCAGGAACACCGGCAAAATACAAGGTGACCATCACTCTGTTCTCCAGCTATTCTGTCCCTGGCGTGGGAACCGTGTTTGGCTGTACCAGAACGGCGCCGGAAGCCAGCGGATGGGTTACCATGTACTGGGGTACCTTTGGCGGCAGCAAAAAGCTCAGTGATATATCCGAAGCGGACAGAAGTGCCTTTTTTGCCGGGCTGAACGCCATAGAAATCACCTTCGATGCGACCAGCGGCGTAACACAGACGGTGTATTTTGACGACATGCAGATGTTCGGAACAAACGTCGCACCGCCCACTACTACAAGCACCACCGCAATTCCACCCAACAGTAAAACAAAATATGAGTGTGAAATTCTGGCGGCAACCACTTCCTCCGGCGACAGCCAAGGCAATGTGGTCAACCAGGATGCCAGCGTCGGCAATGTCAACGCATTGACAGCCAACGCCGTCGGGGACTATGTACAATACACCATTCCGGGTGTTACGGCGGCTACGTATACCGTGAAAGCAAGGATCAAGCTGGACAATGCCAAGGGAAGCTATCAGTTGACCGTCAACGGTACCAATGTAGGCAGCGTGATTGACTGCTATAACACCGGCAATATGTTCGGGGAGGTAAATCTGGGCAATGTGGTAATTGCATCCACAGGAAACCAGACCTTCCGCTTTACCGTTACCGCAAAAAACACGGCCAGCTCCGGCTTCAGCGGAATGTTTGACTGCATTGAGCTGACCACTCCGCCACAGGGGACGGTTACTACAACCACGACGACCAGTACCACAGCGGCAACTACATCTACCACAACGACCACGACCACAGCACCCGGCACATTGATGTGGGAAGACTTTGAAGAAAGCATGCCT
>MKRK01000094.1:0-4848 GCA_001896915.1 Clostridiales bacterium 43-6 | reverse complement strand
ACGCACCACCTCCACAAGGGCTACGGCAGAGCTGTCCACGGAAGCATTCGCACTTGGTTCCAAGTCGCTGAAAATCAATTCTGCGGTCAATACCTATCAGGTAACGGATTACAGAGACCAGCAGGTGGTGATCACCAAATCATCGGGACTGTTTTCCACTGGCGCTACAGGCGTTCGTTTCTGGGCAAAAACAGACGGTGCCAGCTTATCTCTGGCAGGAATTTATCTCAATGCAGGCTCCACCATGTATCAGATGTCGGGCACAAAACCCACCTTTACCTCCACTGGTACATGGTATGAAATCCCCTACACGAGCTTCGGCAGCCTGACAGCGGCAAACGCAGGGACCATTGACAAAATAACCTTCACCAACAATCTCAACAGCGCAACCCCGAATTATTACGTCGACGCAATCATGAGCTACGGAATAACTTAATAGGAACAAAGGCGAAAAATCCGACTGTTTCAACTGTTCAGAGATAGCCCAAATAACCCCTGCAAGCTTTACGCTTACAGGGGTTATTTAATGAAAGAAATAAAATTATAATTTTTCTCAACAAGTGTTACACATAGAATATTTCGACAATATTAAATATATTTTTACATTTGATTTTGTAATTTGTTTGAAATCATGCTATAATAGATAAAATAATTTAATTCATTTAAAATGTCAGTGAGATGTCTGTTATGGGAATTCTGATTATCTATTAAGGTTTGTTTGAGACAAACAAACGACGGATGGAAAATGCTATAATAATCAGAAAGAGAACCCAAATAATGATTTAAACATCTTTGCAAAGAATAAAAAAGGTGGGCATATCTTGAAAAAAGTAGTCTTGATAATCGCTATAGTTTTACTTTCGTTTTTATGTGGTTTGAAATTATACACGAGCAGCAGTAGCTTTCAGATTGATTATTCAAAATTGCAAACAAGAAATGATTATCAGAATAGGATAGATATTGTCCCTCAGAGTATAAGCAAATCAATGGTTCTGCTTCGTAATAGCAATTTTCACGGTTTACCTTTTGACCTTTCAGGAGAATACCATCGTGAAGAAATTGACCCCGGTGCAACCGAGATAGAAACCGAGAACGGCATACCAATGAAAAATATTAACTATATGTGGAAAAGAAATAATTCAAACGGAGATACCAACCTCACAATATATTTTCTGAATAACTATTCTTGCTTTATAATATTTCCTAGTGAGAATATGAAACAAACCTATTCTTTTATTTATGATAATGGAAAAATGGAATTAAGAGATAAATATTTTAATGTTGATTCATATGGTTGCAACTTTAAGTACCCCAATAACAAGGGGGCAGTCGTCTTAAATCAGTCTTCGGGTACTTATAAGCCAAACAATACACAAAAAAATGATGCGGCAGGTGAGCAACAACAAAATTGGTTTCATGATTTTTTAAATGATGCAATTATTCCTTGGATATGGGAAATATTTGCAGGTGGAATAGGTTTTATCGTTGTTTTCATATTCATCTTTAATAGGACATCTCAATTGCTGAAGAAAAGATATAAACATTATCTGAAAGAAGCGTTATTCCCTGAGGAACATACTTGGTTTGGAAATAACTCACCCAATGATATTTATGTGTCAGTTAAGGTTTATTTGAATGAAGGGCTAAAGGAATTTAATTTGTTGAATTATTTTTCCGCTGCAATCTCTGGAAAGGAAGCAGCAGTACATGCTATTCTTGGTAATGCAGGAGAAGGTAAAACATTTTCTATATCAAGAGTGGCTTTGGGGATTTTAAATGGCTTTGGTTTCAATAAAAAAAGCGAAAAACATATATATAAAAAGGTGACAAATTTAATACCGATAATATTGAACTTTTCCGAAATTTCAGATAGTAGAAGCGATGATGATATTATAAATTACATCTATGAAAAAATTCATAAGGTTGCAAAAAAGAAAAGAGGACGGCTTCTTACAAGTACAAAAGGGCGAGTTTTACGAGTGATTACACGATATCTTTCGCTTGGAAAATTTGTAATATTCATAGATGGCTATGACGAAATAGTAAATACGGAAACCAGACTTGCGTTTTCTAATATATTAATGAATTTTATGAGCGAATACGAGAGATGTAGCTTTATTATTACTTCAAGAACTCAGATATATAAAGAAGAACGATTTGCCAATATTCTATCACAAAACACCCTGTATCTATCACCATTGTCGAATGAACAGATCCGTGAGTTCTTAGGGAAATGGTCTTTTCCAGAAAACAAGTCCGGAACTGAATTATATCAGAGAATCGTTAATACTGTTCAGCTTGAAAGTGTGGTTAAAAATCCTTTACTATTAACTATGATTGCTCATACATATAGTAATTCTAACTTTTCATTTTTAGAAAGCAGGCTAAACCTATATCAGCAATGTTGTGAGTGTTTATTAAAAAATTGGGAAGATAAAAAAAGAATGTTCAAAAGACTAAGGAGATATACAACACTTGATAATACCGAGTTAAAAATGGAATTATTGTCACTTACAGCATATCATCTATATCAAAATAATAGCTCGAATATAAAGGAAAGTAAATTGCTCGAGCTATGGAGCGACCACTGTTCTGAACCGGTTTATTATCACGGCAAATCAAAGGACGTACTGGATGATATTTTGAATCAAAGCGGATTGCTCGAAAAGACAGATGATAATCATTTGCGATTTCGACATAGATCTTTTTTTGAGTACTTTATTGCCAGGTACATGTCGAAACTAGAGATAGACACATTGCGGCTTTATAATAATGTTCAGAATGAACAGAATATTTTATTCTTTTATTTGTCAATGATCGACGATGAGTTGGTTGTAACAAAGTTTATGGAAGATAACCTCAATTATACCAAATTGATACAAGATATTCTGATTGAACGTAAAATTAAAAATGCCAGTGTTGTACGAAAAGTCACCATCGATATATTAAAATCAACCAATTACAGGGATATTACCCAGTTGCAAGCGTTAGGTTATATAGCACAGCAATATAATGAAGTAGAATCATTAATTAAGAAAAATCTTTCGGATAAGCTTTCAACTTGTGAAAGCGAACAGATTAAAGTCAACATCATTGTGGGGCTTATGATTTTCTGCGACAAAGATTTTCTATACAATCTGTTGAGTGTCCATCTTGAAGAAATTAATTTAAATTATTTAGTGCAATATTCCGGCGATATGATTGATGATTTGGCAAAAGAAATAATAGGTCTGATAATTGATGAAAAGATTAAAATACATTTCATTGAATTGCTCGCAAGAACATATCGTTTTGAAGCGATTTACAACATTTACAAGTATGGTGTGGGTACCGATAAAGATTTAGCAACAATAGGGATGCTTTATATGTCAAGAGAACCAGCGTTACTTGATTGGCTTGAATCTAAAAAGTTTTATGAGAGTGCAAGTGAGGAATGCAAGAAAGATTCAAGGCATTTACAAGATAAGTATGGTTGGATTGAAAATGAATTTACAGATTCAGCACGAGAAAATCTTTTTATGCTTATTCATTTAAGTAAAAATATAATCAAAGATAGATTGGGATTAAATATTGCTTTAATACAAAATCAAATTGCTTTTTTATTAAGTTACATTATCAGCGAAGAGGAAGATGAAGTTAGAAGTGAATTGATAAATATAAAAGAATTTGAAGTGAAATCCGTTGTAGAATTTGCATATCATTGGGGTCGAAGAAAAAAGAAAAGAAGACTTTTCTTTCATTTAAACGGATTAGTTAATATTTCTGTTCTTAATAGGATCATCATATATACTATAATTGCACTGCTTTTTCTCCAACTGATCATGTATCTATTTGAGCATACTAAAATATTAGATTTATTCTACATAGGATGGGAAATTCGGTTTGAACATATGAAAGATATATCCATACTGCCATTTAATTCTTTCTATTTTGTTTTCTTGTTTGGACTATTTTTCATTAGTGGAATAATAAATATATTCCAAAGAAAAAAAGATTATAGTACTGATTCAATCTTACTAACGATTATGCTCTCATTGTTGTTTTCATTCATTTATGAGTTGGTTGTCCAGAATATTACCTTTCGGTTAACTACAATAACGACAATTCTATTGGTTTGTTTTTTAGAAATAGTGAAGCATCGTAACAATTACCCTTCATTTAAAGAGCCGCAGTATAGTAAGATAATTAAGTATTTAGCATAATATAATTAAATTTAGAGCGATGTTATTAGATTGTTGTTGATGTTGGAATGTTGAATAAGAGTGCATTGCGAATGTCAAAGTTCATCGAAAGAAAGGATAATCATAAGTGCTAATTATAATACATTTACTAACCTCGCATTATGTTTACACCAAAAACAAATATTAATAATGGTTCTGCTGTTGAAATATACAAAAAATCGAATGAGCAAGCGGGGTGGATTTCAACCCCGCTTGCTCATTTCAAAATTTTTAAATTTGTACTTGACATTTTGTGCCCACCACAATATAATAGATGTGGGCACATTAAAGTGAGGTGAAAAAATGCCTGATAAAAAAATGGGGCGTCCTGTGTCAGACAATCCCAAGGACAGAATGATTAAGATACGAATGGATGCAGAAATGATGGAAATGCTGGATGAATGCAGTACGGAATTGGAACTCAATCGTTCGGAAGTCGTTAGAAAAGGGATTAAAAAGATTCATGACGAACTCGATGAAAAGTAAACGGAAGCGGCTCCTCTGTGACAAGAAACAGCCGCCTCCAGCACCGCCGATTACACAAAGGCAATCAACGTAAATCATTATATCATGCGTTGATATGACTTTCAAGTGTCGGGCGGATTTTTAAACAGAGTCAATTACGATC
>MKRK01000093.1:23067-25873 GCA_001896915.1 Clostridiales bacterium 43-6 | reverse complement strand
TATCCGAGCTTTTCTTTGAGAACTGCCAGTGCGAAATAGCACAGAGGACTGACAACAGCACCAATGATGATAGAGGCCCAAATCGGTACAAAGCCGGCGCCCGGTGTAATAGCAACCAATCCAACGACCGCACCGGTTGCGGCACCCAACATGGTGGGCTTGCCGTTGACCAATTTTTCGATAATCATCCAAGAAATCAAAGCAGCAGCCGCAGAGGTGTTGGTGGTCATAAAGGCGTTGGCTGCAATATCATTTGCACCCAAAGCACTGCCGGCGTTAAATCCGAACCAACCAAACCAGAGAATGGCAGCACCGATGAATACCAAGGGAAGGTTGTGGGGCTGATATTTCAGCGCCCCGTGGCCTTTCCGTTTGCCGAGAATAATACACAATACAAGACCGGAAATACCCGAACTGATATGTACAACGTTACCGCCGGCAAAGTCAAGAGCTCCCATTTTGAATAAGAATCCGTCTGCACCCCAAACAGCATGTGCAAGAGGATAGTAAACAACAATGGACCAAAGAATGATGAATACCACGAGAGCTGAGAATTTCATTCTTTCTGCAAGAGAACCGGTAATCAATGCGGGTGTGATGATAGCAAACATCATTTGGAATGCGACAAAGACGATTGTCGGAATAGTGCCGGAAACAGGATCAAGATTGTTGAGACCAAAGAAATTCAGGTCGCCTAGCATTCCGAGACCGGTGATGTCTTTGCTGAAGGACAAGGAATAGCCAATCAGAACCCATAGGATCGATGCGAGACCGCAGACAACGAAAGAGGACATAATTGTGTTCAGGACATTCTTTCTTCTTACCATACCGCCGTAGAACAATGCGAGGCCCGGTGTCATAAAGAGCACCAAAGCGCAGGATACCAGCATAAAAGCTGTATCGCCTGTGTTGATCATAATAAACTCCTCCAAGACTTTATTTTTTATTCGATTGTATACAAGAAATGCCATCCCCACCTGAAAACAGGGAGGACGGCATCATTGCCAAATTAAATGCTTATGTAATAGCATATAAGCATCATTGCTTTTTTTATTGATGAATCGTTATATATTAAATAACAATTCAGAGTAGGTCGGGAAAGGCCAGTAATCAGCGCTTACCAGTGTTTCAAGCTCGTCAGAAACGAGTCTTAAATTCTGCATAGCGGTAAATACCTGCTCTTTGTAATATTTTGCGGTGTCAAGGGTTTCGCTTTCGTTCTTTGCACCGATTACGGCAGTATCGAGAGCTTCAACCTTCTCAATGAGGCTTTCGGTTAAGTCGGATAACTTAACGGCAAGTGCTTCTTCCTTCTTGGTTTTGAGAGGAAGACCGGAAGCTTTTTTCACGGAAATTCCGTCCAGAACTTCGCTTGTATAGCCGATTGCAGCAGGAACGATTTCTCTCTTCGCCATTTCCAGCATGGTCAGAGCTTCGATGTTGATGGCTTTTGAGTAATCCTCAAGCATGATTTCATAACGGGAATGAACTTCGGTCTCACTGAAAACACCATGTTTGATCATGAGGTTTACGTTCTTTTCCTCAATGAAAGCACCCAGTGCTTCGACGGTTGATTTATTGTTCGGCAAGCCTCTCTTCTTGGCTTCGATTGCCCATTCCTGAGAATAGTTGTTGCCATTGAAGATGATACGCTTGTTGTTCTTGATGGTATCTTTTACGATTGTCATAACCGCTGTGTCAAGATCATCGGAAGCTTCCAGAATTTCAGCAAAATCAGAAAGAGCATCTGCAACAATGGTGTTGATGATGATGTTGATGCCGGCAATGTTCTGGGAAGAACCGCCCATTCTGAACTCGAACTTGTTTCCTGTAAAAGCGAAGGGTGATGTACGGTTACGGTCAGTGCTGTCCTTGCTGATCACCGGAATTGCGTCAACACCTGTATTGATGAATTTTGCAGCACTGTCTAAGGTTGTTTTGCCGGACTCGATGGCGTCCAGAACTTCTGTCAGCTGTTCACCTAAGAAGATGGATACGATAGCCGGAGGTGCTTCGTTGGCACCCAGACGGTGATCGTTGCCTGCTGTTGCGACAGATACACGAAGCAAATCGCCGTAGGTATCGATTGCCTTGATGACTGCACACAGGAATAATAAGAATTGTTTGTTTTCAATCGGGTTGCTGCCCGGCTTTAATAAATTCTCACCTGTGTTTGTGCTCAGTGACCAGTTGTTGTGTTTACCGGAACCGTTCACACCAGCAAATGGTTTTTCGTGTAACAAGCAAACCAAACCATGACGACGGGCGATTTTTTTCATCATTTCCATTGTCAGCTGGTTGTGGTCGGTTGCGATGTTGGCGGTGGAATAAATCGGAGCCAATTCGTGCTGTGCCGGTGCAACTTCGTTATGCTTTGTTTTGGCATAAACACCAAGCTTCCAAAGCTCTTCGTCCAGTTCTTGCATGTAAGCAGAAACACGCTCTTTGATGGAACCGAAATAATGGTCTTCCAGCTCCTGGCCCTTCGGCGGTTTTGCACCGAAAAGGGGTCTGCCGGTTAAAATCAAATCTTTACGCTGGCTGTAGTTCTTTTCGTCCACAAGGAAATATTCCTGTTCGGGACCGACGTTGGAAACAACGCGGGTAGCGGTGTTGCCGAATTTTTTAAGAACTCTCAAGGCTTGCTTGCTGACAGCTTCCATAGAACGGAGCAAAGGCATTTTCTTGTCGAGAACTTCACCGCTGTAAGAACAGAAAACGGTGGGGATGTAAAGTGTTTTATCTTTTACAAAAGCAAAGGATGTGGGATCCCATGCGGTATATCCTCTGGCTTCGAAAGTAGCGC
>MKRK01000093.1:21191-23059 GCA_001896915.1 Clostridiales bacterium 43-6 | reverse complement strand
CTCATTGCCGGAGAATTCCATGATTACTTTGCCGTTTGCTGTGGGAGAAATAAAAGCGTCGTGCTTTTCGGCGGTCACACCGGTCATCGGCTGGAACCAGTGAGTAAAGTGAGTTGCACCTTTCTCGATTGCCCAGTCTTTCATTGCATTTGCAACAACCTGTGCTACATTCTTGTCAAGTGAAGTCCCCTGTGCAAGGGTTTTGGCGATAGAAGCATACACTTCTTTCGGCAGTCTTTCTTTCATGACTGTCTCGTTAAACACATTGCTCCCGAAAACTTCGGTTATTTTGTTTTCCATTGAATTTCCTCCTTATACTTAAAAGACATAAAATAAATGCATAATAGGGATATTGTATACAAACAGTAATGATTTCTGAGAAAATAAAAAAACTGCATGGCAAAAAAACCACACAGCACCATTACTGTCGTATCATTTGACAATAGGTTATCACATGTTGTGCATTTTGTCAATACCTAGTTTTAAATTTATAAAAATAATACATTTCAGTTGACTTCACCCTTATTCTATTGTATATTATGTAGGAACAAAGATGTTCGCATACCGGCTTTTTCAAAGTCGGTATGCGAACGTTTTGTCGTTTTTCAGCCTTTTTTCGTCGAATTTCCACGCAAAAGGCGGTTTTTATTCCGAAAACCATGGAAGAAACAGCGTGTTCTTTGGGTGAATGGACGGGTTTTTCTCTTCATATTATATGAAATCCAATGTCGTGGAGCACCAAAAAGAAAAAACAATATCCATAGTGAATGTGCTGTGAACGGTAGAATTGTGAAGCAATGATTTTCGCATAAAATGTGCAACTTCACAATTTAACCGAGAAAAAATCAAAACAATTGGATATGCAGAACTCCTTTACATAAATGAATAAAAATAGTATAATACTTTAATAGATAGAAAACAGGACAAGTAGCAAGAATCATATAATTTCAGGCAGGTAGCTGTTGAGATAGAAAAGTGAACATCACTTTTTGTAATAAATAAAAGCGAAATTTTTACTGTGCCAGGGTCGTAGTATGAATACGGTCGGGTGTGGAAAGGAACGGTTATAAATATGATAAAAAACAAACTTGAAGCGATGGAGTTTATCGTAGAGAATGATGTTAAATTTATCAGGCTGCAGTTTTGTGATATTTTTGGGACATTGAAAAATGTTTCGATTACATCCACTCAAATCGATCAGGCCTTTTCTGACGGAATCGGTTTTAATGAGCTGTCTGTAAAAGGGTTTGAAACCGACAATGCCGGTCACAACGAACTGTTGCTGTTTCCTGACATTGCAACCATGAATGTTTTGCCATGGCGCCCCCAGCAGGGAAGGGTATTGCGCTTTTTCTGCGATATCAAACGGCATGACGGAACGATATTTGAAAGCAGCAGCCGTAATATTTTAAAGGAAACCATGAAACGGGCAAAGAAAAAAGGCTTTCAGATCGATATCAGCCCCAAGTGCCAGTTTACCTTATTCAAAACCAATACAGACGGAAGCATTCTATTGGAAACTCATGACAATGCAGGGTATTTCGACATTGCACCGCTGGACAAGGGCGAAAATGTCAGGAGAGAAATCTGTCTCACTGCTGAGGATATGGGGCTGGAAATCCAATACTCCCATCATTCCAACGATCCGGGACAGCACGAAATCGCATTTAAGTATGATAACGGGCTGACAAGCGCGGATAATTTAATCACCTTTAAAACCATCGTAAAAACAATTGCCCAACGAAACGGTCTGTTTGCCTCCTTTATGCCGAAGCCGATGAACGATACAGACGGAAACGGTCTGAAAATCAATATGACTGTAACCTATAACAAGGAAAAGCTCTTTGTGAAAAAGGACGGGCTGTCTG
>MKRK01000093.1:17437-21164 GCA_001896915.1 Clostridiales bacterium 43-6 | reverse complement strand
CTCCTATAAGAGACTGGCCGGCGGGAAATTTGACACCATATCTGTCAATGCTTTCTTAGAGCAGCTGGAGCTGGGATCACCGGATCCGTCCTGCAACCCATATCTGTTATACGCCGCATTGATCGAAGCCGGTATGGAAGGAGTGGAACAAAACCTGACACTGGATGAGATGGACCTGAACCCGTCGCTCCCCATCAGTCTCACAAGAGCCATTGATTACGCCTTGGCAGATACCCTGTTACAAAGCACGATTGGCGAAAAAGCATTTTCCGAATATGTGAATGAGAAAAAAGTAGAATTCGAGAGCTACAATAAGTCTGTTCACAAATGGGAGATGGACCGGTATCTCAAAAATCTGTAATCTGCACAGCGGTTGTCCAATGCTGAGGGCAGCAACAGAAACGAAGAGAAAATAGTGCTGCTTTGGAGATGGAGTTCATATGGATAGATATTTAATTGCCTCAAGCTCGGAAAAAGGGCGAGATGCGTTGCAGGATGTTATATCACAACAAAAGGATGTATATATGGATGCGGTCTCGACCGGCGGAGAGCTTCGCCGGTTGATGCTGGATCAAAGTTTTGATATTGTGGTCATCAACGCCCCTTTGAGCGATGAAAACGGAATAGAGCTGGCTTGTGACATCATCGGAGACAGTGATATTTCTGTGATTTTAGTGGTCAAAGCGGAATTCGCGGACCAAGTCAGCGAAATCGTGGAAGACTATGGGATCTATGTGATAACAAAGCCGATTAATCGGACGATTTTTTACAGTGCCATAAAATTCGTATTGGCCTCCAGAAAACGAATCAACAGCCTATACAAAAAACAAACCAAGCTGCAAAAACAAATCGAAGACATCAAATACATTGACAGGGCCAAATGCTGCCTCATTGAGTATCTGGGGATGACCGAACAGCAAGCCCACCGCTATATCGAAAAGCAGGCAATGGATATGCGAAAAAGCAAGCGTGCCGTCAGCGAGGATGTCTTGAAAACCTATGAAATGTAAAACTGCCGAAAGGCAGTTTTTTTTGTTATAGAAATAGTATAAAAGGTTAAAACAGAGAGGAATCGGGAGGTTTCCTCGAAAATTCATATTAACAGTTGAATAATGCAAAATATTATAATACAATAAATACCATAGATTTCAATTACAGGAAAACTTGCATAGACCTCAATACATAAGAAGGACAGGTCCAAGTCATGAGAAAAAAGACGAATGAGCCGAAAGATACCTGGCAGGTGATATGGTTTGGAATCAAGGAAGCAATTGATTTAAGCAAGGCAATGATTGCGGTCTGGTCGCTGATTTCTGTTGCAAGTGCCATTGTGCCGCTGATTATGTTACAAATCAATGCAAAAGTTGTGGACGCATTGAGCGGTCAGATACAGACCGGGAGTTTTCGCCGTTTGCTTATTTTAATGCTTGTTTTTGGCGGTGCATATTTATTTGAGCAGATTTACCGTTTGTTTCTGAACATCATCAGTGACATCATGCAGCTTCATTATAACCCCATACTGCATGAAAAGTTCATCAGCAGAGTACAAAATCTGAATCTCAGAACTCTGGAAAAGGGCGAATATAATGATAACTCGTCCCAATTTCATGGTACGGTGGATAAACTCATTTTTTTCATCAAGGATGGGATCAATTTCATTGTCAGTTGTATTACTACAATCGGGTTGTTTGTCATTACGATCTACGTGAAATGGTATTTTGGAATCATTGCGTTGCTGATTATCGGGATCCGTTTTTATGTTGCCGGCAAAATTCTGGGTCAAGAACAGGATTTTTGGAATGATATCAAACGACTGAGGCGCAAAGCACATTATTTTTTTAATCTGTCTACCGATTATCACAAGGCGAAGGAAATCAGAATGTTGTCCATGGAACCCTTATTACGAAAAAACTGGATGGATGCAGAAAAGACGGTGTTGCAACGACGGAATCAAATAGACGAGCAGAGAAATTTTTTAAACGCAATTTGCAGTGGAATGGACAGCCTGTTTACAGCGTTCCTCTTAATCCTTTGTGCAACTCTGTTGAAAGACCAGAAAATAACCATCGGGACAATGATATTGATGTCTTCCACCGTTCTTCGCTTATTTGGAAGCATCAGCAGCGCAAGTACAAGCCTTGGTGTGGTGTTTCAAAAACTCAATGACCTTCGAATTCATAAAATGGTCTATGATTTATGTTCCAAGGAACAAAATGAACCGGTTGTCAAGAACACACGCCCGGGAAATGAGAAGCAAACAAAACCCTATCAGTCAGACACTGCCTTTTCACTCAGAGATTTATCCTTCGGTTACGGCACGAAACCCATATTGGACAACCTCTCCATAAATTTTGAACGGGGAAAAATCATCGCTTTGTGCGGTGACAACGGAGCCGGCAAAACGACGCTTGTAAAGATTCTTTTGGGTCTGTATGCACCGGACAGAGGCGATGTGACATTCAAGGGATACTCTTATGAGGATCTTGAGCGGGCGGAAATCAATAATTCCGTCGGTATGGCAATGCAGAGATACAGCATTTATAATTATGCCTTCAGAGATAATATTGCCTATTCGCTGGTGGGAGAAATCGATCGGGACGAAGTAATCTGGGAGGCTGCCGAAAAGGCCGGTGTGGCGTCGTTGATTCGTTCTATCGGCAATAAGGGGCTGGACCAGCAGATTATAAAATGGTGCAACGATGACGGGGTTGAGCTGTCCTGGGGACAAAAGCAAAAGCTGGCAGTTGCCCGTGCACATATGGGGGACCGGGAAATACTCATATTGGATGAGCCTGCATCACAGCTGGATCCCATTGCTGAATATTTGCAGTTTATGAAGGTAAGGGAGCTATGTAAGGGTACTACCGCTATTTTGATATCACACCGGATCGGGTTTGCAAGGCTGGCAGATGAAATTATTGTGCTGAAGGATGGAAAAGTCCATGAGCAGGGAAACCATGAACAGCTGATGACAAAACAGGGCGAATATTATGCCATGTTCAATGCACAGGCACAATGGTATCAAAAAGTAGAGATAGACAATTATAGTGAAGAGGTGTGACGTTTGAGCATAAATACGCAGAGAAAAGCAATTGGTGAGATTAATCTGGGCGTGATGGGCACTCTGAAGGTGCTGCGTCAAACAATAAAAACGTACGGGTTCACTGACGACAAAAAGGATTTGATACAGTTATGCGTTATTGTGGTGTTCAATGTTACGCTGCCGATATTGCTTCCTTTGTTTAACAAGGCTATAACCAATACAGGGATAGAATTATATACAACAAGCGACAATCAGTTATACACTATATTAATTGCAATCATTCTCGGGATGCTTTTGGTACAAATTGCAAACTTGTTTGTGTATCCCGTAATGCAGAAAATTATCAACCGCATGCTGGTACGAATTCAAATGAAAGTAAAAGAAAAAATGATATCCCAATGCTCCACCATGAAGTTAAAATATTTAACCGACAATGACATACAGGAAAAAATAATGTTCATGAGCTGGGTGGTTCCGGGCAATGTACCGCAGTTCATTACTTCTGCCGTGATCGGCGTATCTCAAATCATTACACTGGTCAGTGTGGGAGTTTTGGTTTTCTCCACTAACAGCATAGCGGGACTGGTGGTGCTTGTTGGCTCGCTGCCCCAAGTTTTTCTGAATTATATCAGCAATGATTTTCAATATCACCAAGCATATTGGGAAACAGCCCCCAATCGAAAT
>MKRK01000093.1:14281-17320 GCA_001896915.1 Clostridiales bacterium 43-6 | reverse complement strand
GTTTCCACCATCCCTGTCTCAGTTTGTTATGTCTTTGCACTGGTGCTCGTGGTTTTTGATATTTATCATGGAAAAACCTCGGTTGGTACCTTCTCGTTGATGATAGCGGCTCTGGGGAGCTTTATTGGCGCGGTCAATGATCTGTCAGACAGGGTTCTGCGATTTGGGTATGGAGCCAAGTATGTTCACAGTCTGTCTTATTTAAACGAGCTGGAATACGAACCGGCAAACAACACTTTACCGGTTCCTCAAAAAGTGGAGATTGCGTTTCATGATGTACATTTCACCTATCCCGGCAGTGAAAAGGAAATCATCAAAGGAATCTCTCTGAATATCAGGCATGGTGAAAAAATCGCTATTGTGGGGCTGAATGGCAGCGGAAAAAGCACATTCACCTATTTATTGACCGGCTTGTATGCGGTAAATAAAGGCGAAATTCTGATCAATGGAACGAACATCAACCATTCCCCCGATACCTTCCGCCGCACAATGTCATGCATATTCCAGGATTTTGGCCAGTTTGACATGAGCATTGCCGATAATATAAAAATCGGAGATACCTCCCGGGAGATTTCAGATGAGGAATTACAGGAAATCTGCGATCGTGCCGGTGTCACACCCTTTGTAAATGAAATGGAACATGGGCTTGATACCGTATTGGGCGATATGGGCGACAAGGGGGTCAATCTTTCCGGTGGCCAGTGGCAAAGAATTATGTTTGCCCGTGCATTGATAAGAAAGGATGCCGGCGTTTTGATCTTTGATGAACCGACAGCGGCTCTTGATCCAAAATCGGAGGCTCAACTGTATGAGGATTTTCAGTCGTTGACGGGAGACAAAACCGTAATCACCATATCCCACCGTCTGGGCATCACACGTATTGTTGACCGGATATTGGTGTTTGAAGACGGAACCATAGTGGAAGACGGAAATCACAATGATCTGATTCGTCAAAACGGACTGTACAAGAAAATGTATCAGTCCCAATCCCAGTGGTATTGCTGAACCAATGGTTCAAAAGGATAGGAATCAAAATAATCCAGTCATGGGGCAAGGCACCCAAATAAGTAAACAGGGAGTAAACAATGGAAAGAATGAATAACACAATCAGGAAAATCCCTGCCTATTTTATTGTCGCAGGAATTATGGAGCTTTTTTGGCTGATATTTTCTGTGCT
The DNA here is from genome assembly GCA_001896915.1 of Clostridiales bacterium 43-6. Classification (GTDB taxonomy): domain Bacteria; phylum Bacillota; class Clostridia; order Oscillospirales; family Acutalibacteraceae; genus MKRK01. Next base: position 16,143 of record MKRK01000093.1, on the reverse strand, counting down.
CTATCATAGATTCATACGCACAACTTTTACAGCTCTTCCTTTCAATCAAGAGTTTTTGACCTATCTTCTGTTCATACTGCTTTTGTTCTATGCTACATCCGTTCTTTTCGTCGGATATATCCGAAGATATATGTTGGATAAACCGGTGATACCGGCAATCTTTCGGGATATTTTTTTCTTTACCCTTGCCATCGGTTTTTCTGTTTATCTTTTATTTAACGTATCTTTGCTGAATTACATACCCGCCGTTTATATTGTCAGCCAGACCGTTTTTTTTACGGTCGGTGTTATCATGCTCTATCGCTTTTGCACCGACCGGAGTCTTGCGGATATAATAAAGAGAAACAGGACCTTTTGGATTGTGGCCTGTGTATCGTCACTTGTTACCGGTCTGTTATTCTATTTTATCTATGGAATTCAAAAGAAATCCATACTGGTACAAGACAATCATTTGTTTCGCATGCTCATTGTAATGAGCATAGTTTGGATTTTGGTGAAAGCAGAGCAAAAACACAGTAATATTCCTTTTTTTTCGCCGGGTAAACATATGGTTGGTTATATCACCGCCAGTGTTGCGATCTTCTTGCTGGGATGTGTTCAAGGGGTATATCTTAACATTTCACAAAATATTAAATATATCAAGTACATTAAAATAGAAGAAATGATTCAAGCCTATCTCTACTTTTGTTGCATGACTATCATTGGCGTTGTCTTGTTTGTAGCTTTACTAAGCAGGAAATTCCACAGCAGAAAAGCAATCATCGGATTATACCTTATTCGAATTGCCGTTTCCCTGATATATATATCTGTATATTCCTTAAGGTATGGAAGTGCCGGCACTTCCTATCGTACCATAGCAGCAATCATCTATCCCTTTATTCTTTCTGTATTTTCTGATATAATCATTGTGGCATATTTGCTAAAATCAAAAAACGCAAAGGACTATTTTAAAATGAAGAAAATCAAAGCAGTATTATTTGACCTGGACGGTACCCTTATCAACACCATCGATGATTTATCGGACGCAGTGAATTATGCGCTGACAAAGGCCGCCTATCCCCTTCATGAGGTATCGGAGTATAAGCTGATGGTGGGCAACGGTATGAGAAAATTAATCGAGCGGGCACTTCCCGAAGACTTGCGTGACGATGCAACCATCCGGCGGGTTTTGGCGGATTTCATGGAATATTACAACGCCCATTCGGTTGACAAAACCGTTCCCTATGAAGGACTTCCCGAAATCGTAAAGGAAATCAGAAAAAAGGGTTATCTCACCGCGGTGGTGACCAACAAAGAAGAAAAGGCAGCAAAGCAGATACTGTCGAGTCTGTATCCTGACAGCTTTGACCTGATCATCGGGCAGCGGGACGATTTACCGCCCAAGCCGGATCCGGCTGCCGCACTTTTAGCCATGAAAACTCTGGGTGTCACATCGGAAGAGTGTATCTTCATCGGCGATTCAGGGGTGGACATAGAAACCGCAGTCAACAGCGGTGCATTTCCCGTGGGTGTACTCTGGGGATTCCGGGAAGAACCGGAACTGAGAGAAAACGGAGCAAAGGCGATTGTGTCAAACCCCAAAGATATCTTGCAGGTATTGGTTTAGAAAAGGATAAATGAATAAACACACAGAAGGCAGTCAGAATCAACGATAGTTAGGAACCCGGCTATTTTATTGAAAAATTTATGCTATACAAAGCTTGTCCTTTGTGATAGAATACTGGAAGATGATTCATGTAATATCCTGTCATCAAAAGTATTTTTAGGGGGAAATAATTTATGCAGACAAAAAAACAAAACAAAAAAATACCGGCGCTTCTTTTATGTCTTGTGTTGGCATTCATCATTCCTTTGACCTTGGG
>MKRK01000093.1:13412-14146 GCA_001896915.1 Clostridiales bacterium 43-6 | reverse complement strand
GCAACTGTGAAAACTACAGGTAAAGCTTCTGGTGAAACAGCAAATCAAAAAAATGCAGTGAAAAAAGCAAAATCATACTTAAACGTTTCTGCTTTTTCACGGGACGGGTTGGTTGAACAACTGGAGTTTGAGAAGTTTTCACATGAGGATGCAGTATATGGGGCCGATCACTGTGATGCCAAGTGGAGTGAACAGGCACTCAAAAAAGCAAAATCATATTTGAACGTGTCCGCTTTTTCAAGTGAAGGGCTTGTGGATCAACTGGAATTTGATAAGTTCTCCAGTGCCGATGCTGTATACGCAGTAAAGAACTGCGGTGCCAATTGGAACGAACAAGCCGCCAAAAAAGCAAAATCATATTTGAATATCTCATCCTTTTCGCGTCAGAGCTTGATAGATCAATTGGAGTTTGATAAATTCACAAATGAGCAGGCTGTATATGGCGTTGAAGCCAATGGATTATAAGCAGAAGTAAAATTGTATCAGGATTGGTTAAATCAGCATTGGTTTTATGAATTCTCGGGTGGAAAGATCAATCAATAACATTCGCGATATCACACATAAGATAGGACAACCAAAAAGACACCTTCAAAAGGGATACCCCTTAGATGAAGGTGTCTTTTCTGTCCGTTGGAATCCAGTCTGTTTCCCTCTTAATTTATACCACATAAACAATTTCATTGCCCGGAAAATGTTTTTTGATCTCACTTCTGATGACAACTTCTGCTTTTTCC
>MKRK01000093.1:5352-13320 GCA_001896915.1 Clostridiales bacterium 43-6 | reverse complement strand
TTTGTTAATCATTCGGTGCACATAGCTGTAGGTCATGAAAATCACTTCAAAAAATACATCTTTTTTCACGTCGTCACACAGCCCTTCGCCCAAAATCCGAAACATTTCTGAATAATGCCGTTCCCAATCCTCAATCAAGATCACCGGGGCAACCAGAATTCCGATTTTATAACCCGCTTCTTTCAATTGATTGATTGCCTTAATTCTACCATGCAAAGGAGAGGTCCCAAACTCTACAGTTTTGATGATTTCCTCCGGGTTCACGCTCATTCTCACAATCACCCTGCCCCTGTGATTGAGGGAAAGCATCGGGTCTACCATATCAAACTTCGTCGGGAAGGTAAGAAACCCATTTTCGTGTTTTGAAAATTCATCAATGACCCAAGGTAAATTGTCGGTAAACGTGTTTTCCAAGATCAAATCGCTGTTGCTGCCGATTTCAAAGGTGAGCGGCTTTTCACTGTCTCTTGCTGTTTTGATGAGCTTTTCCATCATCTGCTCCCGGTTCACAAAAAGCCGCAGATAGGAGCATTTATTATAGTTACAAACAAGATAGCAGTAAAGGCACATGGCGCTGCAGCCCGAGGAGGTAAAGGGCACCAAAAAATCCGAGGTTTTTTTGTTGGGTACATATTTATGGGTTTTTCGCACCCCGATAACCAAATGCCGTTTCATTTTGGCAAATTCGGAATTTTCATTCTCTCTGAGGGAGGGAATATTATTGTGGCTGTCAATGGGAATCCACTCGGCGGTTTTATAGGTTTCATACAATTGTTTTCCCAGATCATATTGCAGAATATTTTCTTCATAATATATTTTTTTCGGTATCAAAAATATCACCCCATCAATAGTTTACCTATTTAGGGGGTGTCTATTCTTTTTATGAATGGTTCTGCTAATCAAGCGGTGCCGGCTCAACGATGGTTGTTGTGTATAAGGCAAAGGAGGAACAATTGATTAAATCGCTTTTAATACCTTAAGCACAAACAGCGCCTTAGGCATTTTTCATTACAGAATGCCTCTTATCAGAATAATAACAAGACCAAGAACAGATGCAATAAGCGTGGAATTGAGAACATCAGAAAACAGGTTCGTCATTTCGTCAGCGCCTAGCTTCCTCAATCAGCTTTTCAATTTCCGCCAATTCCTTGGGCGAGAGCTTTTCCTCCTTCAACAGAGCAGAAAACAACACACTGGCAGAGCCTTTATAAAATTTCTGAATCAAAGACTCTGTTTCCTCAGCACCGATTTCTTTTCTTGTGACAAGTGGTTTTAATTGAAACCCGGGTTCGATGCGCTCCAAAACCCCTTTTTGCACAAGGTTTTTTATAATCGTGTAGGCAGTGTTCTTTTTCCAGCCAAAATGCTCCATGGTATAATCGGATACATCCTTGGCACAAATTTTGTCCCTGTCCCAGATAATTGACATGATTTTTATTTCGGATTCCGGTAACTTAATCATGAGCATCCCCTCGTTCTATAATTATAGAATATCTTCTATTGCTATTCTATGACTATAGAATGTATTTGTCAAGTGTTTTTTATATAAGGAATCACTGATGTAGCCTTGGGTAAGTGCAGCAGCGGCGGCACACGAACCAAATTCTATTTTGCGTTATTTTCATCACTGAGCCAGCGTTCCATTTACTTCGTTTCAGTATCACTTGCATGCTGCTGCGGATTTCTTTCAGGAGGGATTGGCTTCTGTGATAAGAATGACATAACGGGACAATGCACCTGCATATGGATGATATAGACCCGGCAGATGAGGCAGAATGTCATTCTTAATAATAGAATAAAGCTTAGATTTTCGCCTGCTATCAGAAAGGGTTTCATTCATAACAGTCAAAACGGTTTATACATCTGACTTTTTCAATATGAGCATTGATTTCTTACGGCTTCATTTTGTCATCATTTGATATCATGTGGTATTGTGATAGAAACTTTTCATAATCTTTTCAATTATTATTCACAAAAACTTCAAAATATCTGCAATTAAAACGGATATACTAATCTTGCAACGCAAAGATGCAATGCAATGAATGTACATACTGTTAATCTGCCAAATGGTCGGAATACCGGTTTGGCAGATGAAACAGACGAAACCGAACTTATGTCTTTTGACATAAGATTTTTTTATTTTGGTAAAAATAAATAGGCATGAATTTTGTTTCCCGTCAGATGATGTTCATACAGTCATCACATTGATATTGCACAATAAATAAAGTAAACGATTGAAAAAGCGGAGTTTCTGAAAGTGGAGAGTGGACGTTTGGTTTGTCTGCGACAGATTAAAAGACGGTAGGATTCCACGGCTGCCCATTTCAAACTCCAAACCGAAACGGGGTATGATCCATGTATAAAATACTGATTGCAGATGACGAACAGAAAATACGGGAGCTTGTAAAAAAATATGCCGTGTTTGAAGGGCATGAGGTTACACAAGCACAGGACGGTATGGAAGCGGTAGCCATTTGCAGAGAACAGGATTTTGATATCATCATTCTGGACATTATGATGCCCGAGCTGGACGGATTTTCTGCCTGCCGTGAAATACGCAAAATAAAGGACACTCCGATTCTCATGCTTTCTGCTCGGGGCGAGGAATATGACAGAATAAACGGCTTCGAAACCGGAGCCGACGATTATGTGGTCAAGCCCTTTTCCCCCAAAGAGCTGATGCTTCGCATTGATGCTATCATCCGGCGCTCCTCAAGCCAAAAGACAGCACAGAGCGTCGATCATGACGTGTTTGTCCATCAGGGATTGAAGGTGGATTTTACCGCCAGGCTGGTGTATATTGAGGGTGTGCGGGCAGTGTTGTCGCCCAAGGAATATGACTTGCTTTTCTATCTTGTCAAAAATAAGGGCAGAGCGCTTTCGAGAGAAAATCTGATTACGGAAGTTTGGGGTTATGATTATTACGGGGACGACAGAACCTTGGATACCCACATTAAGCTGCTTCGGAAAAGCGTTGGGGATTATGCAAGATTTATTGTGACCTTAAGAGGGGTGGGGTATCGTTTTGAAACTGATAAAGATGGATAAAATCAGCATCAAATGGCGGTTGTTTATCTACATATCGCTGTTTGCCGCCATTATGCTTGTGCTGCTATGGTTTTTTCAGGTTGTCTTTTTACAAAGCTTTTACAAGGCCATCAAGGTGAATAACATCAAATATATCGCCGGAAATATCATAAAAAACATTGACAGCGAGGATTTACAGAGCTATACCAGAACTCAGGCGCAAAAAGGGGATGTCAGTATTATCCTTACCGATATGGACGGGGTAAGCTTGTTCAATGAAGAAATGGGTCCGAACAATATCATCAGACGGCTGTCAGAGCAAGGGCTGAAAAGCCTGATTGAAGAAGCCAAATCAGGAAACGGTTCCTATTACGAACGCTTCAATGAATCGGGCATCACCAATGAACAGCAAATCAGAGATGATTTTCCGGGATTCGCCCCCATGCCCAAACGGGGACGGATGGATAGTATTGTGTATGCGGCGCTGGCGACCCAAAAGGACGGAACCCAAGTGGCAGTCATCCTGAATGCCAATATTTCCCCGGTGGATGCAACAGTGCAAACCATTCGCATCCAATTGATTTTTGTGACCGTTATTATGCTCATTCTTGCCCTTTTTCTAGCCTTTTATATTTCAAAGAAAATATCAAAGCCCATTATCCAGATCAATGCTTCTGCCAAAGAGCTGGGAAAAGGCAACTATGATGTTAATTTCAACGGGAAAGGTTATCAGGAAATCGCAGAGCTGGGCAGTACGCTGAATTATGCGGCCGGCGAGCTTTCCAAAACGGATAATTTGCGCAAGGAGCTGATTGCAAACATCTCCCATGATTTACGCACCCCCCTGACCATGATCACAGGCTATGCCGAAGTGATGCGGGATCTGCCGGGGGAAAACTCCAAAGAAAATGTTCAAATTATCATTGACGAAGCAACCCGCCTGACGACGCTGGTCAATGATGTGCTCAATATTTCCAAGCTTCAGTCCGGCACGGAAAAAATAAATGTATGTGTATTTGATCTGACCGCAGGCATCCAGGATATCTTGAAGCGGTATGCAAAGCTGACAGAACAGGACGGATATAACATCAAGTTTATTCACAATGACCAAGTGACTGTCAAAGCAGATGAATTGAAAATTTCGCAGGTGATTTATAACCTTGTCAACAACGCCATTACCTATACCGGCAAAGACAAATCCGTCATTGTGAACCAGACTGTGAATGAAAATATAGTTCGCATCGAAGTCATTGATACGGGAGACGGAATTGCGCCGGATCAACTGAAGGATATCTGGGACAGATATTATAAAGCGGACAAAAAACACAAGCGTGCCCAGATTGGCACCGGCCTCGGATTATCCATCGTCAAATCGATTCTGGTGCAGCACAATTCCCGTTTTGGGGTGAACAGCCCCCTCGGCCAAGGCAGCATCTTCTGGTTTGAACTGCCCACAGAACAAAAAGCTGACTGATTTCGGTCAGCTTTTCTTTTTTTGGTTTTCGTAAAGTTCACACAATCTTCAAATTCACAACATTCTGTCAACAAACTGAAGGGTTAGAATAGTGACATATTCAATAAGGAGTTGGCAAAATGTATATCTTAAAAAACGCATTACGAAACATCACCAGATCGGCCGGACGTAATATTTTAATCGGTATCATCGTGGTGGCAATTGCAATTTCCAGCAGCGTCGCACTGTCCATCAGAAATTCTGCTCAAAAAGCAGAAAAAGAAGGGCTGGAAAACCTGAATATCACCGCACAGATTTCGCTTGACCGTCAGGCACTGATGGAAAAAGCCCAGTCAGACGGCAGTGACATGCGTGAGGTCATGCAGCAATATGAGGATTTATCGGTTGACGATCTGACCAAGTATTCAAAAGCAGCAGCGGTCAAGGATTTTTATTATACCCTCTCAAGCTCGATCAATGCAAACGGAACCCTTGAGCCTGTGGATACCACCGGAAATTCAACAGACGAAACAGAAAGCACCCAAAGCAACAACCAAAGAGAAGGAGGCGGAGGCGGACCCGGAGGAGGCATGGGAGGCATGGGAAACCAAGGCGACTTTACCATACTGGGCTACAGCTCCTCTGTTGCCATGACGTCCTTTATCAACGGAACCTCAAAAATTACATCCGGTGCAGTTTTTGACGACGGCACAACCGAAATGGTTTGTTTGATCTCCCAGGAGCTTGCCACACTGAACAGCTTAAAGGTCGGCAGTGTGATTACTTTTGAAAACCCCAATGTGGAAACAGAAACCTATAAATTCACGGTCAAAGGAATTTATGAAAACACAAGCACCGAATCCGAAAGTAACAACCAGCCCAGATTTTTTACGTCCAGTGATCCCGCTAATCAGATCTATACTAGCTATGCGGCACTGAAAACGGTTTTGGACAATTCCACGAAGGTTGCAACCACTTCTACCGACGAGGATACAGGCAGAACCAGCACAACAGCTCTGACAAGCCGCGTTTCCGCTACTTATGTACTGCCGGATGCGGCAAGCCTTGAAACCTTCAAAACACAAGTAACCGCACTGGGCTTGGCAGAATATTACTCTGTCAGCTCCGGCGATGTAACCAGCTATGAACAAAGTCTGGTGCCGCTGAAAAACCTCAGCAAGTTTGCCACTTATTTCTTTTTTGTGGTGCTTGGTATCGGCGGAATCATTTTGATCGCCTTTAATATTTTTAACATTCGTGAAAGAAAATATGAAGTCGGCGTACTAACCGCCATCGGAATGAAACGGGGTAAGGTGGCGCTGCAGTTTGTAACAGAGCTGTTTGCGGTTACTCTCATGGCAATTGTCATCGGAACCGCAGCGGGCGCCGTTATATCCGTGCCGACGGCAAACACGCTCCTGTCCGCCCAGGTCTCGGCACAAAAGGAACAGTCTGAACAGCGTCAGCAAAATTTCGGGAGACCGGGAGAGCAGGGCACGGGAATGAGAGCCATGCAGTTTCCGGGTCGAAACACAGCAAACGCCAGTTATATTGACAATATCAACGCAACCATCGATTTGTCGGTTATCTCACAGCTGATGGGCATAGGCGTTTTATTGACCGTTTTTTCAAGCTTGGCAGGTGTGGTGTTCGTACTCCGTTATGAACCGCTCAAAATCCTGTCAAACAGAACCTAAGGGAGGATACAACAATGAGTATATTAAAACTGGAAAACATGGGCTATTCCTATGACGGCGGCAGAACGAAGGTACTCTCCGGCGTGAATTATGAATTCGAAAAAGGCAAACTGTATGCCATTGTGGGTAAATCCGGAGCCGGAAAGACCACTCTTTTGTCCCTGCTGTCGGGACTGACAAAGCCCTCGGAGGGAAAGATATGGCATGAGGATAAGGATATCAGTAAAATTGACCGGTTCAAATACAGAAGTCGCTATGTGGGAGTAATCTTCCAAAGCTTCAATCTTCTGCCCAACCTGACAGCAACAGAAAACGTGGTTCTGTCCATGGACGTGGCAGGGTATAAAGAGAGCAAGAAAAAGGAAACAGCAAATTCCATGCTGGCCAAGGTGGACCTTGACGAAACAAAGGCGAAAAGAAGAGTGCTCAAGCTATCAGGCGGCGAGCAGCAAAGGGTCGCCATTGCAAGAGCACTGTCCTATCATCCCGATATCATCCTGGCGGATGAACCCACAGGCAACCTGGACGTGGAAACCCAAAACGAGGTAATGGAAATCTTCAAAAAACTGGCCTATGAGGAAGATAAGTGTGTCATTATCGTAACCCATTCCCCTTCTGTGGCAGAAAGTGCTGACTTTGTCTATCAGCTCACCACAATCAAAAACACCACTCCTAATAAAAAATAGTCTGGCAAAAGCACTATCCGGAGACGGATGGTGCTTTTGCCATTATGGGAATAAGAACAGAAAGAACGACAGAACAATCATCGTTCTGGGCAAAGCACGAGCCAACCGATTTACAGGAAAAGTTTAGTGACAATCAATGAAATATATGCTGTAAATTATAGTTGTACAAATTGGAATAATGTGTTATAATTTTTGTGTTATAATGTAAATTGTATGTGAATGGGGTGTGCACATAATTGACATGAAACAAATACATAGAAGGTCTAGGAGGCAATCATTGATGAAGAAGTTTAAAAAAGTTATCGCGTTTTCCGTTATTCTTGCAGTTCTTATGAGTACCTTAATATTTTCCCCGGCGTTGGCAGCCACGAAGACAAAAAACAAGCTACAGGCGTCAAATGCGGCGGGACCCGATGATGAAATACCCGGTGTGGCTCTTTTGGCAACCAACACAGGAACAGTGAATGAAATTTCCGATTGTTATGATGTATATCACATCACGTTGACAGCCAATCAGAGCGTGAAATTCACCTTAACCGGTCCGGTGGATACGGATTTTGATATATGGTTATTTGGACCGAATGCGACTACGGTAGAGGCACAAGGCTTAACAGGATCATGGGGTATGGAGTCAGATGAATTGATCCAATATACAGTCGCAGAAGCCGGACAATATTATATTTGTGTTTATGCAAGCGCCGGCTCGGGCAGCTACACATTAACCTATGAAAGCGTAGGAACAAATGTATTGTTCCCCCCTGCCGGCCTGTATGAGAATGTTATATTAGATACCATTGCAAGTTTTGCATGGGATTCTGTAAACAATGCCACCGGTTATCTCATATACTCCGGGACAACAAAATTAACGCCCGCACCCATCACGGATACTTATTATTTTGTCACAGGTCTGACGCCGGACACGGAATACTCCTTTACAGTAAAATCCGTTAATGCCTCGGGAGAGTCCGAAGCAAGCACTCCGCTGGTCATCACCACCTTGCCTCAGATGGAACCGGACGATAAAATACCGGGCGTTGCCATTGCTCCTACCGTTCATGGTGATCTTGATGCCGAAAGCGATTTTAACGATATTTACTATGTGGAT
>MKRK01000093.1:1816-5315 GCA_001896915.1 Clostridiales bacterium 43-6 | reverse complement strand
ATACTGTCCTGATGCCATAACGGTTTATGATGGTGAAATCCTCCGTTATGCTGAATATATCGATGATGTTGCACGACTGAATTATTCCGTCCCTGTGACAGGCAGATACTATTTGAGTATTGAGACCTATATATTAGCAGGAAGCTATGTCCTCACCTACGAGGATAAGGGTTCGGATTATTTATTTACACCTTCCAATTTTCAATCAGTAGCCTGCACCGACAAAGTCGTTGCACTCAATTGGGATGAGATTGCCAATGCCACAGGGTATAATGTCTATAAAAACGGCGTCAAGGTAAATGTAGCACCCATAACAACAGCGTTTTATGTTGCAACAGGCTTAACACCCGAAACCGAATATTCCTTTACCGTCACTTCTGTAAATGCAACCAAAGAGTCTGCACACTCCCAGGAGATATGGGAATACACAAGCCCGGCGATACCGGCGATCGGGGATATCCCGGGAGTGCCTTTTAAAGAAACCAACAAAGCAACCATGACAGGAACAACGAATTACGGTCATGTATATTATGTGGATCTGACAAAAGGTCAAGAGGTAACGTTCAGTGTTTCATCCACGAGGTCAGCATGGTTTGCGTTGGCGCTGTTTAAACCCGGCACGGCTACAACCTTGGATATGTCCGGCCTAGCAGCACATTCTTTTGACCAGGATGTTGAAAACAAACTCAGCTATACGGTCGAAGAAACCGGAAGGTATTATTTGGAGTTATCAACCTGGGAAAACGCAGGCACCTATACCTTAACTGCCACCGGAATCGACTTTGGTCAGTCGGAGCTCAGTCCCTATTTAATCGACGGGGAATACTTATACGGCTTGCCCTCCGACAAGTTATCCTATCAGGACTTTATCAAAGCAATTACGGTTCCGGCCGGCAATCAAGTAAAGGTGCTGAATAAAAAGGGTGTAGAAATGACCAGCGGTACCATTGGCACCGGCTGTGTTGTTCAGTACTTTAAAAACGGTACCCTTTCTTCTCAGTATACGGTCATTCTGTATGGTGATATAGACGGGGACGGAACAATCAACGTGCTTGACATGGTGGAAGTCAAAAAGCACTGTCTGAAAATCAAGTATTTGACGGGCGCGGCATTAAAAGCCGGCAACGTAGACAGGGACATCAACGGCAAGGTAAATGCAATCGATGCCGTGATCTTAAAAAAAGATATCCTGAACCTTGCCCCCATCAAGCAAGGCGAGTAATTACCGGAACAAAACAGGCTTTATCTTTCGAGATAAAGCCTGTTTTTCTATGAAATCAGGAATCGTTTTTGTTTCTTCACCCGATACTGTAATAAATGCTTAACTTTTTATACAAAGTATAGTAAAATAGAATTACAATCCGTTTTATCGTACACCTTCTATGCTATGATAAGAATCATAAAAGAAGACTTCCAAACCGGCATAGAAAGGATGGCAAGATAGATGGAGAAGATATTTTTTGACTTGACCATAACAAAATATCAAATCGGCAGTAAGCGCTTTGACCGATACAAGGTCACCAATATTTCCGGTGATGTTCAAGCTCCCCGGGAAACGAAAAAAGCCGATATTGTGGAGTTTGACCGATATTATTACGGGTATCAGACCCGCAAGGCCTATTAATCCTGATTTCTCTGTTTCAGGGATTGGGGATCACAGGGAAGTGAAGCAATGCCAAAGGGCAATTATCAAAAACTGAAGCTTTTATATCTCATGAAAATTCTTCAGGACAAAACCGATGAAGAGCATACGATGACCGTGAATGAGATGATTGAAGAGCTGTCACAATACGGGATTTCTGCCGAACGGAAGTCTATCTACGATGACCTTGAAATTCTCAGACAATTCGGGCTGGATATCGCCGTGCGTAAGAGCAAAACCTACGATTATTTCATTGCAAGCAGGGAGTTTGAGCTGCCGGAGCTGAAGCTCTTGGCAGACGCTGTGGCGTCCTCGAAATTCATCACGGTGAAAAAGTCAAATGAGCTGATCAAAAAAATAGAAGGCTTTGCCGGGGTTCATCAAGCCAAAAAGCTGCAGCGCCAGGTTTTTGTTACCAACCGGGTCAAAACCATGAATGAGCAGATTTATTATAATGTAGACACCATACATACTGCAATTGCACAAAACAAGCAAATTGCGTTCAAGTATTTTCAGTATACAGTGGACAAAGAAAAGCAATACCGGCGTGAGGGGGAGAAATACATTGTCAGTCCCTATGCGCTTTCCTGGGATGACGAAAATTATTATCTCATCGGGTTTTACGAAAAGTACAACGACCTGTCCCATTTCCGCGTGGATAAAATGGAACAGATCGAAATCACCCTGGAGAACAGAATGAACATCATCGGCAATGAGCAGTTCAATGTTGCCGACTACTCCAAAAAGGTATTCAGCATGTTCTCGGGACAGGAGCAAAGGGTGAAGATCCTGTTTCAAAATTCACTGATCAATGTTGTGATTGATCGGTTCGGCAAGGATATTTTCATTGAGAAAATCAACGATATCCATTTTGCCGTGCGGCTGGATATCGCAATCAGCCCTACCTTTTTCGGCTGGCTGTTTCAGTTTGGGAACAAAGCAAAAATCATTTCACCCCCATCAGTGATTGAGGAGTATAAAACCACTCTTTTGTCAGCCATGGACTTATATGAATGACCGTTGAAACAAGATTGATCACCAAAATCCTATTTGGAATGTAATATATTAGGTAATATCAATTCTTTTTCCGCTCTTTCTCATACCCTCCTTTTTTGGACAAATGACCGTTAGCACGCCGTTGTTCATTTCTGCTTTGATTTTATCCGCATTGATGTCTTCCAGGGAAAAGCTGCGCTGCATGGTTCCCATTTTTCGTTCCTTTCGGATATAATAGCCACTTTCATCGCTTTGCTCCCTTCGCTCCTCCACATTGGCAATGATGGTGAGAGTATCCTCCTCAACCTTGATGTCAACCTTGTTTTTCCCGATACCCGGGATTTCGGCATCAATGATATATGCATCGTCGGTTTCCCTGATGTCCGTTTTAAAACTGAAAATATTGAGGGACGAAAACAAGCTCCCGTCCAGAAATTCAGAAACCAGCTTGTCAGGAAAACCCCCGAACCGGGTTCCGAATAAGCCCATACCGTTTTTGTTTTCCACAATTCCCACCTCTTCGTCTTTTCTATTTACATTATATGCAGAAAACAAAGGACCCGCCCCATTGGTCAAGCCATGACCAATGGGGCGGCGTTTCCATGATTATATTAAATAAGCCGTGAGCTTTTCCTCATAGAGTTTCCATCGCTGTGTCAATATCGGATGAAATAATCCTTCATGATATAGAAGCATGAACTGCGAAAGCGTGACAAGCATGGCATCGGTGACCTCCTCAGCCTGCAAATCCAGACGGTCAAGGGAAACATCCTTTATGACCAGATAAGTATCCACCAGCCGATTGAAAAAAGGAAAGCTTAATATAGGAATCAGCTCTTCCGGGTTCACCGCAATGCCCAC
>MKRK01000093.1:0-1777 GCA_001896915.1 Clostridiales bacterium 43-6 | reverse complement strand
CCGTAAGGCTTATGAGGATGACGTCTGGATAATAGTATTTTCTTGTCCGGGGTAACGGTCCAGATGTCTGCCACAAGATGATACTCCCCTTCTTGCAAGGGCATGCCCCGCTCCAGTGTTCGACCGGTCAAGCTCCTGTTTTCGTCGTATATATCCCAAAGCTCTGCCACTTTCATCCCTCCGATAAAAGCATTATAACACAGTGTTGCATGCAAATCCACAGCAATCCTGTTGAATTATGTAAAATAATACGGTATAATAAAGGAAAAACGGAGGTGCGGCAAGGATGACAGAGCTAGAGAAAACAAAACGTGCATACGATTATATCAATAAGCTGGCACAAGGAATTGACCCATTGACAGATACTACCCTTCAGCAGGACACGGCGCTGAACAATGACCGTCTGTCCCGCTGTTTTCAGTATGTGGCGGAAATCCTGCAGCAAGTAATCCGCAACGGCGGAGCCGTGGGAAGACGCAATCAGGATAAAAAGCTGGATTTTACGCTGACAGAGGCAATGAAAAGCCGGCTTGCGTTTTCGGAAAAGCCAATCCCCGTCAGCGAACTGGTGAAGCGAATCAATGAAACCATCACTGACGAACAAATGAAATATCTGACCCTGACTCCCATTACCACCTGGCTGGTTGAAAAGGGCTTTCTGGATGAGGGCACCGATGCAAAAAACAAACGGGTAAAGTTCACAAACGGACAGTCGGTAACCATTGGCATTACCTCCGAGGTTCGGACAGGTCAATACGGGCAATATACGGTGATATTATACACCAAAGAGGCTCAGCAGTTTGTGGCGGACAATCTGAACGGCATGCTGGAGGACCATCATAGGGAAAAGGAAAGACAAAAGACATTAGTAGATTGAAACAGAAACAATGAATGAATATAGTGTGTGCATTTACCACCAATGGAGAACCGAAAAAGACATGCAGTGCTTTTTCTGCCATTGTCTCGGGTAAGCCTTGATCATTGCTTTAACGGTTTAAAGCAAACAAGAAATCAATTGACAAGAATGAGTCAAAATGTTATAATTTTTACTATGTAAAACAGAATAATCTATACTTTATATACAAAAGAAATGAGGGTTTATCTATGTCGGTATGGAATGAGATTGAATGCGCAGACAGAGAAAAAATCAAAAAAACGCAGAGCGAACGATTGATAAGCACGGTCAAAAGGGTATATGAAAATGTACCGTATTATGCCGAAAAAATGAAAGCGGCAGGCATCACGCCGGAGGATATCAAGAGTGTGGATGATCTTTGCAAGCTTCCCTTTACATACAAAACCGATCTGAGGGACAATTACCCCTTCGGCACCTTTGCCGTCCCGCTTGACGAGGTTGTGAGAGTGCATGCGTCCTCGGGGACAACAGGCAAGCAAACCGTTGTGGGCTACACCGAAAACGATATTGCTATGTGGTCCGAATGTCTGGCAAGGGCATTGACCATTGCCGGTGTAACCAAAAAGGACATTGTGCATGTTGCCTATGGCTACGGCTTGTTCACGGGCGGTCTCGGTCTTCACTACGGAGCTGAGCGTGTGGGCGCTACTGTCATTCCTGTTTCCGGCGGCAACACCGCAAGACAGATTCAGCTATTGAAGGATTTTGGGGCGACGGTTTTGTGCTGCACCCCGTCCTACGCTTTGTATATCGCTGACGAATTGAAAGATCAGGGGATTCAACTTGAAGATTTAAAGCTTCGTATCGGCATTTTCGGCGCCGAGCCCTGGAGCGAGGAAATGAGAAACGAGATCGAACAGC
>MKRK01000092.1:4067-7996 GCA_001896915.1 Clostridiales bacterium 43-6 | reverse complement strand
CTGGCTGATTTTTTGCAGTACCACCTGTGAATTCTCCTGGTTTGTCCAAAAGTCCTCCTTGGCTGACTGCTCTTCCAAGCGCACAAGCTCGCTTTTCAGCTTCAAAAGCCCAATGGCTTCCGCCAAATCCACAAGCTCCGCTCTGTAGTTTTCCAGCTTCAATTGCTGTTCTTCAAACTGTATCATACTAAGCCCCATTCCTTCGGAGTAATTGATGTTTCCTATATTATTGTTTCGCTTGTTTCAGCCCATACAGACCAAACCGATCCAGCCCTTTTCTTCGCTAACCTGCAATATGGTAAAGCCCGATGCTTCCAGTGCAGAAACCACTTCGTCTTTTCTCGTGTCTATGATACCGCTGGAAATCAGATACCCGCCGGGTTTGATCAAGTGTTTCATGGTGGTACCCAAAGCAATGATCACATCTGCCACGATATTGGCATAGATAACGTCATAAGTTTCGCTGCCGATCGTTTCATACAGTGCAGCATCACCTAAAATATCACCGGCATATAGCTTGATTTGATCGGTCATATGGTTCTTGGCTGCGTTTTCACCCGCCACTCTCACGGCAACAGGATCAATGTCCACTCCCACGGCAGTGACAGCGCCCAATAAAACAGCTGCAATAGATAAAATCCCGCTGCCCGAGCCAAGATCAAGCACTCTGTCTCCTTCTTTCACAACGCCCTCGGAGGCCTCAAGACAAAGCTTTGTGCTTTCGTGGGTGCCGGTGCCAAAGGCAGCGCCGGGGTCAATCTCAAGCACCCTTCGGTCAGTCACGGGCATCGGCTCCCAGCTTGGATGAATCATCAGCTTTTGCCCGATTTCCGTGGTGTGAAAATACTGCTTCCAGTTGTTTTCCCAGTCCTCTTCCTTCACGGTGCTATTGCCGATGGTATGGTTGATATTCTCAGCAACAAAGCGCTCTTTCAGAAAGCTCACGGCTTCCGCCGCATTTTGCTCGCTTTCAATATAGATATGAATAAACGCCTTTGATTTGTCTTTTTGCAGCAGTTCTTCGTCTATCAAATCGATATGGGCAATTTCACGGGCAGCCCAATCCAAATCCGTGTAGTCTTCAATATAAATGCCGTATGGCACCACCATTGTGGCAATATCGGACGCTCTGTCCGTATCGTCTGAATGAATTGCTATCAAAAGCTCTGTGAAATTCATTGTTATGTTGCTTCCTTTCCCGTATCCATCTGCCAGTTTGTGCGGATATGACCTTACATAAATATAATCCGGCGAGGTTTAGTCCGCCGGATTTGCTATTTGTTTTTTTATTTATTTGCGGCTGAAAATCTGTGTGACATCGTAGTAGTCATCTTCGTTTCCGGACTGTGTGTTTCCGGCAAAATCATCGTCAATTCCCAATCCCAGAAGCTCAGCAGCAGATGAAGATTTTCTCTTGTCATTGGGTGAACCGGTGGCGATCACGGTGATACGGATGGTATCGTCCAGCTTTTCGTCGATGGATGCACCCCAGATGATGTTGGCATCCGCGTGTGCCGCATTGGAGATAATGGTGGAAGCAAGCTCGACTTCTTCCAGACCGATGTCCGGTGAGCCGGTGATGCTGATGATACCGCCCTTGGCGCCGTTCATTGAGGTTTCGATGAGCGGGCTGGTGATTGCTGCCTGTGCGGCAACCTCTGCCTTGTCACGGCCTGTGGCGACGCCGCCGCCCATATGTGCATAGCCTGCGTCCTTCATGATTGCCGTAACGTCGGCAAAGTCAAGATTGACCATGGCCGGTAATTTAATCAGCTCGGAAATATTCTGGACACCTTCACGAAGAACATCATCGGCAATGTCAAATGCATTGGTCAATGTGATTTTCTGTTCGGAAACCAGCTTTAAGCGTTCGTTAGGAATGACAACAAGGCTGTCCACATGCTCGCTTAATTCCTTGATACCTTCTTCCGCCTGTACCATACGACGCTTGCCCTCAAAGGAAAACGGTTTGGTAACGACCGCAACGGTCAGGATACCCATTTCCTTGGCAACAGCAGCAATGATCGGAGCAGCACCTGTCCCGGTTCCGCCGCCCATACCTGCGGTGATGAATACCATATCAGTGCCTTTCAAAGCAGCTGTAATTTCGTCTCTGGATTCCTCTGCGGAATGCTGGCCCTTGATGGGGTCTGCCCCTGCACCCTGTCCCCGTGTTAATTTTTCGCCGATTTGAATTCTATGAGACGCTTTTGAGCGCAACAAAGCTTGCTTGTCCGAATTGACAGCAATGAATTCGGCACCCTGTACTCCTGCCATAACCATTCTGTCAACAGCATTACCGCCGCCGCCGCCGACACCAACTACCTTTATCTGAACAACATCGGCAAGCTCGTTGGAAACTTCAAAACCCATTTTTTTCGTCCTCCTATAATATGTAAATAATTGTATTGTTAATTATATATAGTGATTGTATCACGTGTATAAATAAATTTCAACCACAAATTTAATTTTTCAGCATCATTTTCAGATTTATATCAAAAAACATCAGCCGTTTGTGCGGGTGTCAATTCCACTGTTTCAAAGTAATTGCTCACCTTTGAACCGGAAACAATGCTCACATTCAGCCGCCCTGTGCGACCGGCACTTTTGGGATGCTCTATGATTGCTTTTGCATATTGAAGCTTCAGGTTCAAATCGGCAACAGAACCGAATTCAATCACGATTTTATTGTGATAGGTAGCGCAGAGATTGAGGGGTTCGATGAAGCTGATTACAGATATTTTAGTAATTTCTGATTTTTTAAGACCGTCCAGCATGATCTTTAAATTGTTCTTTTGGCTGTCATCCTTGAAAACGGCAACACTGCCGGGCTTGTCCTCATTGAGCAGGATGCCCCGAATGACAGGGCAGCCCTTCATCGGTTTGTCGTGAAGAACCTCCAGCACCTTATTGTTGGCGTCCAGCACGATATAATCCTTTCCTTTTTCCAACTGGCCAATGGGAACAGCTTCCTTAACATTGATGCGGATTTCCGAAGGCAAATTCTTGGAAATCTTTACCTCATCAATATAAGGAAGCTTCTGCTTTATTATTTTTTTTGCCTCGTTTACGTTTGTCATAAACAGATTGTTGCCCGTGGTCAGCTTGGATGCCTTCACGATTTCAGCTTCTGAGTATCTTGTTTTTCCGATTACCTTGATATCGGCAACCTTAAAAAAGACCGTGAAGGATAACACGATTAAGATAACAACCGCTAAAAATGAAAGTGCTATGTAAACAAGCATAAAGGAAGCGGGGTTGGGTTTTCTTCTTTTATTCTGCTTTTTGCCACTTCCTGACCGGTAGCGTCTTGCGGCTTCCTTCATTTTCACCCATCCTTTTTTCTCTGTATTTTTAACGAAATACCGGTTTTATACCCGATTTATCTTTGCTCCTGCCAGCGAAAGTGTTTTTTCAATACTTTCATAACCTCTGTCTATGTGATGAATATTGTTGATGGTGGTTTCACCCTGGGCAGACAACGCCGCCACAATCATGGCTGCACCGCCTCTTAAATCGGTTGCTTCCACCTCGGCGCCGAACAGCTTCGGCACGCCTTCCACCACTGCCACTCGACCTTCCACCTTGATTTTTGCACCCATCCGTAATAGCTCATCAACCTGTTTAAAGCGGTTTTGAAAAATGGTCTCGATAAAAATCGAGGTTCCGTCTGCCACAGATGTCATGGCCATGACAGGAGCCAGAGCGTCCGTGGGAAAGCCCGGGTATGCCAGCGTCCTGATCTGCTTAATTCTGTTCAGTTTTTCCGGTGCTTTGATGTGCAGAGAATCCTTTTCGATGTTGAGTTTACATCCGCATTCCATAAAAGCGGGAATGATGGGCTTAATATGAGACGGAACGATATCGGTAATGGTCAGTTCGCTACCGGTGATGGCTGCGGCGGCCATATAGGTTGCCGCCACAATTCT
>MKRK01000092.1:0-4003 GCA_001896915.1 Clostridiales bacterium 43-6 | reverse complement strand
TCACCGGCGCCGTATATTTTTGCTCCGCATGCTATGAGGAAATCCGCCAAATCTGTTATTTCAGGCTCTCTTGCCGCGTTATGAATGATTGTTGTTCCCATTGCGACAGATGCCGCAATCATGACATTTTCTGTGGCACCCACACTGGGAAACGGCAAGTTTATTTCTGATCCTTTTAATTGTCCCTCGGATTTACAGTCAAGACACCCATACCTATCATCGATAATAAGACCCAATTGACCCAGCGCCTGTAAATGCATATCAATGGGTCGGGGACCCAGCTCACAGCCTCCCGGATAGGATAATTTGGCAACCCCGCATTTGGATGCGATTGCGCCGAGAAATACAATGGACGATCTCATTTCACGCATAAGCTTATCCGGTATTTCATAGCCGCTGGCTGCCCGTGCATCAATTTCAATATCGTTTCCTTCCCGTGTTATGACACAGCCCAAATATTCCAGAATGTTGATTGCCGCATCGATATCGGAAAGGCAGGGACAATTATGTAGAACGCTTTTTGAACTGCACAGGAGGGTTGCCGCAAGTATCGGTAATGCACTGTTTTTAGAGCCATGAACAGATATATCTCCATACAAGCGGTGTCCGCCCTCAATTATTAAGTTTGACATTTTATACACCCCTTAGCAAAAGCACAAGGGATGAATTTCCCTTGCAATTTATTGTATGCTTAAAGGTGCTTTCTGGTGTATTTCGGTCAAGCTTATCAAGTGTTGTACAAATCCATGATAACCTCATATATCCGCTCATTTGAGTCAAAAACAGCGTCACTTTGTACCTTTTTGCCCATTAATTGAATTAATTTCGGATTTTCGATGAGTTTTTTCAATTCTTCAATCAATCTCTCGCCGGTCAGATCCTTTTCTTCTATCAGCACCGCACCGCCCTTTTTGGATATGGACAACGCGTTATGATACTGATGGTTTTCGGCCACATTGGGAGACGGGATTAAGATTGCTGCTTTGCCGGTCACCTGCAATTCACTCAATGTAATCGCACCGGCACGGGCAATTACCACGTCGGCAGCCGACATGCAAATATCCATATCATCAATATATTCCCGGATGCGAATAGTCCGGGAGTTTTGATAAACCACGCCGGCCTCGTCAAGAAGCTCATATAGAAATCCGCCGTATTTGCCTATGGCGTGGAAATGATAATATTTCCCGCTTGCGGCATGCCATTTCAGCACGTCGGCAATCGCCTCGTTTACCCTTCTCGCTCCAAGGCTTCCGCCATAGGATAAAATCATGGGACGTTCGTCCAGACCAAGCTTTTGGCGTGAGGTTTCCCGGTCAGCATCAATCAATGACTGTCTTACAGGGTTGCCGGTGACGATAAATTCCCGATCGGTTTTGATGTGTTTCTTTGCATCTTCAAAGGCAAGCATCACCTTATCCACGGATTTGCATAGCATTTTGGTGGTGATACCGGGAAATGCATTTTGTTCATGGGCAGCGGTTTTGATGCCCATTTTTGCCGCCTTGCGAAGCACAGGGCCGCTGACATATCCGCCTGTTCCCACAACAACATCAGGCTTCAGTTCCTGCAAAAGCTTTTCACAGTCGGAAGAGCTTTTCAGTACCTTAATTACTGCGGAAATATTCCGTTTGATGTTCGTCATTGTAAGCTTTCTCTGGAACCCGGCAACATTGATGGAATAAAAATCGAACCCCGCCTTGGGCACCAAGGAGCTCTCCATCCCGTTTTTGTTTCCGATAAAGCTGATCACCGCATCATGATGCTGTTTTCGTATATACTGAGCAACAGAAATAGCCGGATTGATGTGTCCCGCTGTCCCTCCCGCCGCAAAAAGTATGTGCAATCCAAGGACCTCCTTTTATTAAATGCATCATTGATTCTGCATTCTGCATACACTAAGTTTTCTCCACTGTACTGCTGCGGGAAATGGACATAATAACGCCCATTTGTGCAAGTAGCATCATGAGTGAGGTACCACCGTAGCTGAAAAACGGCAGACTGATACCGGTATTGGGAATTGCGTTGGTCACAACGAGAATGTTGAGGGCTGTTTGGAGTCCCACCTGAAAGGTTAGTCCGATGGCCAGCAATGAGCCGAACTTATCCGGAGCACGCATGGCAATGACAAAGCCCCGCCAGACCAACAACGCAAACAATGTGACAATGACCAAAGCGCCGATAAGACCCAGTTCTTCGCAAACAATGGAAAATATAAAGTCGTTCTGGGGTTCGGGCAGCCAGAGATATTTTTGCCTTGAGTTTCCGATTCCTCTGCCCATAAACCCGCCGGACGCAATCGCATACAATGACTGCAACACCTGAAAGCCGTCCCCTCTCGGGTCTAGCTCGGGATGCATCCAGTATTTAATCCGGTCACCACCGTAGTTGACGATCCCGGTCAGGATGACCATCGCCGCCAGCGCTGTTCCGCCGATGACACCCCCGGCCACCCAACGCATTTTAATACCGCCAACAACCATCAGCGTGATTCCGATACAAAAAATCAAAATGGTAGCGGATAAATGGGGTTCTACCACCACGAGACCGCACACCACGATAAGAAGTCCGCCGAAAAACAGAATACCATACGTAAATTTTTCCATTTTTTTATAATTCAGCGAAATAAAATGGGCAAACAATAGAATCACAGCAAATTTGGCAATTTCAGATGGCTGGAAATTGATCGGTTCTGTAATCCACCGTTTAAACTGATAACCTTCATACATAGGCGGAAGCACCAAAACGGTAACCAGAAGACCTACCGATATCACATAAAGCGCAATGGCAAACCTGCGGAGAATGTGATAATCAATTCTCGAAATGATATACATGGCAACCACACCGAATACGGCAAAGCCTGCTTGCTTTGTGATAAAGAAATAGCTGTTGTTTTTATAAGCATAAGCGGAGTAGGAGCTGGCCGAAAACAGCATCACCAAGCCAATGGTTAATATGACTATCACCAGCGTGAAGAAGGTAATATCCATTTTCCCTCTTTGCACCAGCTTCAGCTTTCTTACCGCAGCTTTCTGCGTGTTTTCCATATGTTTGCCTCCCGATAATTATTCACCATTCCATTAGTATGGGCAAAAGTGCCACCGCACAACCGATAAACGCAACCAAAGAGAAAACAATTACGATTTTATTTTCATTCCACCCGCTCATTTCAAAATGATGGTGAATGGGACTCATTTTAAAAATCCTTTTTTTGGTACGCTTATAATAAGCAACCTGCAGCATAACGGACAAGGCTTCCCCGAAATACAGAACACCGGCAAACAATAACAGCACCGGCCGCTCAATGCCGAAGGCGAGGGCAACCACCATTCCTCCCAAAAACATGGAGCCGGTATCCCCCATAAACACACGGGCAGGATGCAGGTTCCACACCAAAAATCCCACACATCCGCCTGCCAGAGCGGAAGCAGCAACATTGATGCTGTAAAAACCCAACATACCGGAAGCCAGCATAAAAAACAGTGCAACCACAAGGGTCACCGAAGAAGCAAGACCGTCCACCCCGTCGGTCAGATTGACCGCATTGGTAAATCCATAAATAAAAAATAAAGCAATCGGCCAGAACAAAAGTCCCAATCCCGAATTGATGTTGATGGGATCAAAAAACGGGATTTTGGTATAGGCCATCCCGGTCAAGGACAAGGTCGCCAGATATCCGGCTGCTACCAAAAGCTGCAAAAAAGTTTTTTCCCGTGCCCGCAAGCCCAGATTTCGCTTTTTGACCACCTTAATATAATCGTCAATAAAACCAATCAATGCCATTCCCACAGCAAGTAAAATTCCGGACACCATCCGGACAACATTCGTACCGTCCTTCAACTGATTCATCAGCTTGTCTGAACCCGTTAGTGCGGACGCGATAAAAAATGTCAGAACAACAGCAATGATCACACCGAAAATAAACATCAGACCGCCCATGGTAGGCGTTCCTTCCTTCGATTTATGCCATTTGGGTCCGATATCTAATATCGTCTGACCATAT
>MKRK01000091.1:11435-11731 GCA_001896915.1 Clostridiales bacterium 43-6 | reverse complement strand
ACCGTTGAAGCGGATGTGGTGGACTGCGTTGCGGTTGTTGATTGTGTTGTTATTGTCCCGCCGGATGTTTCGCTTAGGATAATACTTTCAATCAAACAGTTATAGGATTCCGGAGATATGGTATTGCTTGGATTTTTTCCTGTGACCGTGAATTTGAATAATTTATCACCTGTTTCAGTGAAAGTCAGGGTTCCGAAGTCATAATTGAGATAAGTCTGGGTCGAACCATAGAAATCAACCGTTTTCCCCACCGTTCCCTCGTTGGATGTTAGTTGATACATACCACGGGATTCATT
>MKRK01000091.1:3689-11409 GCA_001896915.1 Clostridiales bacterium 43-6 | reverse complement strand
AGGTACCCGCAGGAATACTTGGCAATGTAAATTCAATATAATCCCCTACAGCGTCAGCATTGAATTTAATGGATGCAGGTGATGAAATGCTTGTAATAGAATCACCGGAGTTTTGATTGGCAAGACTTGTTACTGAAAAGGAGACTGCATTGGATGGCAATGTGGTCGGCACGGTTGTTGTGTTCGTTGTCGTAATGGTGGATGAACTTGAAGTTGTTGCAGCAGTGGTTGAGGCAGTTGAGATTGTTGTAGCAGAACTTTGGGAACCGGTTGTGGTGCCCGGTGCAATGGGGATAAACTTAATATAATCAATGGCCGCCCCATAGCCAGAAGAAGATGCATTCTTGCCGGTTACCGTTAATCTCAGCAGTTTATCCGAGCTTGTCGGAATTGTAATATTACCTATGGGATATTGTGTATAAGCGCTGGCAGCCGCATAAAAATCGACGATACCCATATCCTTGTTATCCAATAAAACACTATAGGTTCCTCTGTTGTTGCCTGCCTTTGAGGCAATGACGATAGAATAATTTCCAGCGCACACAGCAGAAACCGAAATCTCAATATAATCTCCAATATTGGGTGCCTGACTGGCAAAGGAAAGAACATACCCGCCGCTTGCCGGGGTATCAGCAACAACAGTTGCAGTATCACTTCCGGTAGAAGATAACGTTCGGGTCCCTTTATCCAGCTCAAAGAGATAGCTATTGATGGATAAATCGATAATGGATTGTTTTAAGGTGCCTGTTGTTTTGCCGCACATTTTAACCGTCCCGTCAGAAAGCATTGCCACCGTGGCTGCGGTATCTTTTCCATCCAATTCTATCATGTTTTTGTTTATCTCAGAATAGCTCCACGGGATTGTCAGCTCGCCGCTGGCGTTGCTTCCTGCTGTCAGAATGGTGTCTCCCGTAAAGGCCAATACATCATTGCCGCTGACAATCAGTTTTATAACGCCGGTCCATTCGGTAATAGCCGCCCAGTTGGTGTAGGTCTGTGCCTTTCCGACTACAAGCACCTTGCCCTCACTTGTCAAGGCAAATGTATTGGAGATAGAAGCGCCTACTGAAACCACACCTGCCGTATTCCATTCCTGCGGAATGATAAGCTTATTGTCTGATTGGTTACCTCCGGCAACAACACGGCCGGTATTGGTTAAGCCAACTATGTGTAAATTATAGGCATCAATTTGAATATATCGTTCCCCTTCCGCCAAAGCCGTATTCAATGCGATTGCACCGGAGTATAGATCACCGGAAGTTTTTGAACAAACCACGGTGCCTTGTGTTGTCAGTCCGATCAAGGCTTCCGCTGATACCGCTTTGATGAATGTGATCCCTGTCCATGATGCAACAACAATTTTTTGAGCATCCATTCCTGTTCCGGCGCTCATAATGACCGTGCCGTCTTCACGCAGCGCACCGGCAAAGGTTCTTCCGGAAGCTACCATAATTACTTTGTTATCGGGGTTGGGATAAGTTCTGTTGATGACAGCAGGAGCTGTGTTCCAATCTCCCATAAGTCTTTCTACATATACATTATTATATCCATTGGCTCCTGCCAGTCTGATGGTACCATCTTCATAAAGACCCAGTAATGCCGTAGTATCGGGTGAGTTGTTGAGTGAAATTTGTTTTAGAGAAACATTTGCAACATCCGCAGATACGCCGAATAAAGTTTGCATCGCCATAGCTCCAAACAAAACAGTCAGTATTAAAATAAAACTGATTGTCCTATGCAGCTTTCTTTTACACAACAACATATCATCTCTCCTAAAATATTTTTGAGGATGGTACGAATACCATCCTCAAAAATTATAACAAACACGATAACTATTTACTTTTACTTTTTCTATTGATGATATGGACAATTTTTAGGGGTTGTTTCTATATTCTTTTGGTGATAATCCCATAAGCTTTTTATAAACCCTAGTAAAATAAGCAGAATCGTTAAAGCCTACCTTATAAGCGATTTCGGTAATTGATTCAGTAGAGCAGTCTAAAAGATACTTGGCGTTTTTAATCCTTATATAGTTAATATAATCGGTAACCGTCATGTTCATCTTCGTTTTAAATGTGCTGCTCAAATAAGAAGGATTACAAAAGCTTGCATTTGCAACATCCCGCAATGAGATATTTTTATCAAAGTTACAGTCAATAAAAAATATCGCATTTTTAATCGTATTGTTGTTGACGTGCTCAATCATTTTATATCCTTTGTAATACTCATAGCCGTATTCGTTATACAATTGCAAAACCAATTTACAAAGAATATTCATATCAACAACGAATTCATCAAAATTCATGGTGTTTCTTTTGCATACCTTGCAGTATTTACTTTCAGCGATTGCAGCGTCAAAACCATATTCCAGTGAAGCGGATCTCAATCTTTCTAAATTCACATCTCTGTCAGAATAAAATTGGCCTATGCAAAAAAAGGCATACAACCGATTTTTATTCAAAATAGGAAAAACATACTCCTCCACCCCAAAAGGGCAAATCCCGTAGAAGGGCGTTCCTGTCTTTTCACATTTTTCGAGTATTTTTCTCTTTGTTGCCAGACATGTAAAATAACACGTGTCTTTCTTTTTTAAAAAGTTACAAAATTCATTGTTGTGGTAATAATAGTCGGTGAAGAGCCTTTTTACCCCTTCAATTCCTTCATAAATACCAAATACATCATGAAAGTTTATTTTAACCTTATATTTATCTGTGATATTTTTCATATGTTTTTCGATAAGGGGAATGGTTTTGTAATCGTAGTTCTTAAGTTTGCTGTTAATATCCATTCAAGATACCCCCGTTGAACTTATATTTTGCAATAAAATCATCCCAAGAAATTTAACTGAAATTATTATAACATGAAACAAATAAAAAGCATATACAAAAATCAGGCACTGTTCGTAACGACAGCACCTGCTTCTATCAAACTTTACGTATTAAAAACAGCTCAACGCTGAAACAGAAACGAAAAGCCGCTTATCAAGAGCCTTTCGATCCGGTTTCTTTCTGACGAATTCATACCCTTACACCCGAACACCACTTTTAGCCAAAACATCCTGAAGCTTTGACACATCCAGCTGTCTGGGCGGGATGCCTTCTTTCACACACAATGCGGCAGCCGTACCGGCAGCCTGACCCAAATTTACGCAGATCGGCATGACTCTGAAATTGGAATGCGCAATATGGGTGCCTGAAATATTTCTTCCTGCCAACAGCAAATTTTCAATTTTCAAGGGTACCAAGCATCCATATGGCACTGTATAGCCCTTAGGTTGTTTGAACCCATCCTGACAGCCGGTTTCGTCCAGACCCGAACCGCTGATATTATGTACATCAAAATTAAAACTGAGCTGTGTAGCGGCCCAGTCGTCAAATACTCTGGCCTCCAAAATATCCTGTTCTGTTATGGTCTTCTCACCTTTAAAGTGTCTGGTCTCTCTGACACCAATGATTGATGCAGAGCTGACTGCATAGCAATTGGCGTAGCCGGGAATGTATTTTTTTAAAAAGTCCACAATAACATCCATCTGTTTTCTGCATTGAATATGGGCTTTTGTCAAATCATCGGCATTGGTGCCGTCCACGTCAATGCAGTTGGTCATATTACAGGTAACAACGCCCGGCAATGTTGTTGCATACAACAGAACATGCCCTGCAGGATGGGGAATATTTTGTTTTGCCAAATCCTGAATTTTACCGTGGGGAATGTCAAAGTTGCTCTCAAAGCTGCCGGGGAAAACTGCTGTGTCATAGTCCACACCGGCGACCTTAAACATCAAAGTCATGGGCTGCATTTTACCATCTGTCTCCCTGCCCTTCACAAATGGCGCCCCGGCCTTTGCCGCTGCATCTCCATCGCCGGTACAATCAATAAGGATTTTTGTTGTAACAGCTTCTCTGCCCGTTTTACTCTCTGTAATTACACCTTTGACAACATCTCGTTCTTTTATCACATCGGAAACAAATGTGTAAAGCTTAATCTTCACACCCGCTTCCAAAAGCATTTCAAGAAATACCGTCTTCAGCTTTTCGGGGTTAATTGTATGTGAATTACCCTGACCCCTGTGATCATCCCTGGACCGCTCCAAAATTTCTTCATACAAAGGCCCTTTGGTGTTTCCGGTCCAATGGCTCATCAGTCCGGTAGTGGCAACGCCGCCAATATCGCCGGCCTGTTCAATGATCAGTGTCCTTGCCCCATTTCTTGCTGCAGAAATCGCTGCACCGACACCTGCGGGTCCGCCGCCGGCGACGACGACATCGAAATCATCTACTATAGGAATCTGCTTTTCTGTTTCATTAAAATACGTCATAATTTTCTCCTTGCATTCATGAGTCTTTTCCTCAATAATAATGTTTCACAATAACCAACCCTATTATATCGAAATGGGAACGAAACATCAACAGTTCACGCCGCACTTTCCCTATACAAATCATACTATTTTCTATAAAATATTGCATCGTTGATAATTTTTATAATTGGAATCAACATTACAAGTCAAAACAATTCATTTCAAAGCCGGTATTCATCCCCGTTCCTTCAAAAACCGTTTTACCGCCCTCTGTTAATGCAACCTTGACAACCGCATTGATATTTTCCTTTAGGTTATGGCTCATGTCACCGTGACCTGGAGCTTTTAACAAGCCGCCGTCTTGGCTGCTTACTCTCATACAAAGCCGCAAATCCCCCCGGCTCAGCTCAATCTTAACGGTCTGTCCCTGTTTTTCAATCCGATGGATTTTCCCATGATTATAGGTTGCAAAGCGATATTCCTTTCCATCTATATACAACACACACAGAAACCCCTTAATGGTTCGAAAAAGCACCGGTACATGGGCGACCGCACACACAACGGAAACGGGAAACTCTTCATGGAAATGATTGCTTTGTAACCAAATGTGACCTGCCGGAAAGGACTTTCCTTTATCGCCCTCAATATAACCGCTTCCTTCATCAAATCCATACACAGACTCATTGATTGATACGCTTCCTTTTGTGACATGATGCAGGGAATGAACCGAATGATAACATTCCAAAAAAGGAAGATAGGAAAAAATACCCATAATATCCGGTTGCAGCATACTCTTTTTGATTTTGGCAACATGATCAAATATGAGTTGGGCCGATATTTGCATGGCATCATCCTCATGGTGAAATAGAATTCCTTGCTCTCCGAACACATTGTTTCCTATTCGTATTTCCAAGGGGTTATCCTTCATGCTAAATATCTCTTCCGGAAACCTGATATAAAAAGTATTCGGTAACTGTGACTGATTGATTTGAATAAAAGAGTGAGCTTCACCCTTTTTGTCTCTTGCCCTTCCTACAATAAAAGCAACCGCATATCCTCCATCTTTTGTATTTTGTTTAAAATACCAGCCCTCAAAGCAACCATTTTTCATACATTGTTTTCCTTGTCATAAATTTAGAATCGTATTCATATTATGACCAAACAATAACTATTTAATTTACAATGCACGCATTGCTTCCGAGAGATTTATTCATCCTATATCTTCGGTAGTGGTGAGACCGTAATTCAGCATTTTCAATTGCACAATATAAAAAGCTATCCCACAAAACCGGAACCTGCATATACTGTTAAGAGGCTCTGACAAAAATTCAACGCCTGAATGTCAGGGTCCTCTCACACATAACGGAGGTTAACGGTACTAAAACTCCTTTTTGCCGGCTCCCTGAGGCTCACCGTCTAACCTCCACAATAAACGGCACAATCCCGGCGCTCGTAATATCAATTACCCCGTAGGAGGGTTTGCCTCTCCTGGGCAGAGCAATGGAACCGGGATTCATGATATACAGCCCGTTTTCGTAGCCAACATAAGAAACATGGGTATGTCCGAATAGTAAAATATCGGCGTTCTGCCCTTTGGCCGCATTGATTGCTTCATCAAGTCCGGCCTTGACGTAATAACTATGTCCGTGGGTCATGAAAATGCGCTTGTTTCCGGCAAGGATGGTTTCCGACAGTTTTTCTCTGCCGAAAAAATCACAGTTCCCCCTGACAGCCACAAAAGTCTTTTCGGGATACAGATAGGAATAATCTTCAAACTGTCTGATTCCGTCCCCCAGAAACAAAACATAATCAGCCGTGTTTTGTGTTTCTATGGCATCACCAATCACAGAATTCGCACCGTGCGAATCAGAAATCACCAAAACTCTCATTCTATCCTCCCAAACCCATATTTAGTCCCATTCTCCGCGACAATATTTTCATAATACTTGTTTTCCTTTCATATTATATTACAAAAGGAGTGTTGTTACAATGATTGATAAAGAAAAATTGAACGAACTTGTTGGCATGGCCAGCGATAAGCTAGGCACGTCACGGGACAATATAGAAAAAGCGATGAATTCCGGCTCGCTTGATAAAATTTTGGGCAATCTGAAGCCTGGGGATGCAGCCCGCCTGCAAAATGTTTTGAAAGATAAGGCAGCCACCGAAAAGCTTCTTTCAACACCACAGGCGCAGCAGCTCCTCAAAAAAATAATCGAGGGCAAATAATGGACGATATCGCTGCCAAGCTTGCCGAATTGCTAGACAGCCCGGATGGGATGGACAGCATCAAATCGTTGGCCGGAATGCTTTTGAACAACACAGGTGATCAAAAAGCTGATGACGATTCCCCCGGCGGCTTGGGATTTAATCCCGATGAAATACAAAACATTATGCGTATCACCAACGCTTTGAAATCGACCAAGCAGGATGATGAAAGAAGCAGATTGCTCATGGCGCTGAAGCCTCATTTGGGGGACGAGCGGAGAGACAAAGTGGATAAGGCAGTGAAAATACTAAAGCTTGTCAATCTCATGCCGCTTATTCAGGAAAGCGGCTTGTTTTAGAAGGTCAGGTTGCTTTTGAGAGGGATATGGGAGTTTTGTTCTTTCGCGCCAATGGGACAGCGTGAATTTGAAATGCAGTAGTAAACCAAGCGAATCCCCTTTGCTTTTCAAACAAAGTCAAAAACATCCCGGCCTGATGCGAAAGGAAGGTCATAGACGTGGCTGATTTTACCTTAGATGAAATTCGGGCAATGCAAGCGGATGCCATACGCCGCGTCAGAGAGATGAACGAGCGCGCAAAGCTATCCGTCGAAAACTCGAATTCACAATACAGAGAAGCGCAAAATCGAAACACTGAGTCCTATCAGGCACCACCCGTACATAATAAAAGCAGCACGCCTCCACCACCCAAAAATAACCGACAGGGCTATAATCGATTGGGCAACCAAAACGAACAATATCACAAGCAGCCAACCAGAACAAGCAATCCGCCATCAAAACAAAGCGTATCCAAACGATTCTTTGAGCCCCCACCCCCGCCGCCCAAAAAGACAGACCATTCCTTATTCGGGCTGGGTTCCGGCTTTTTACAAAACTTTGATTTCAAAAACATATTAAAATCCTTTAACATCAATAACATTCTGAACAATCCCGAGCAGGCGTTTATTTTGATGCTTCTTCTTTTACTGCTCAGCGAAGGAGCCGATGAAATCCTGATTTTTGCTTTGATTTATATCATGCTGTAACGAATTAAGTATAAAACCACCTCGTGCATAGAATAATGCATACGGGGTGGTTTTTTTGAGAAAATTCATTTTACCGCTGGGCGGATTTGCTGTGGGTATCATTAACGGCTTGTTTGGCGCCGGGGGCGGCATGCTTGCTGTGCCGCTGCTTAAATGGACAGGCTGTGACCAAA
>MKRK01000091.1:0-3679 GCA_001896915.1 Clostridiales bacterium 43-6 | reverse complement strand
GTTCGATCCTGTATGGCATGCAGGGCAGAATCGATTTCGTAAGCACTATTTATTTTATCCCCGCCGGTCTCCTTGGCGCATTCATCGGCACGAAAATTCTGCGTAAAATCCCCGACAAATGGCTGAAACGAATTTTCGCAATTTTCATGCTCTGGGCAGGAATGAGGTTACTGTTAAAATGAATTTTTTCTTCACTTGCGTCGCCGGCTTATTGGCAGGAACGGCAGGCTCTCTCGGGCTTGGAGGCGGTGGATTCTTAATTATTTTCCTAACCGTCTTCATGAACACAAGTCAGATCAAAGCCCAAGGCATCAATCTGATTTTCTTCATTCCCATTGCCATATTCAGCGTGATTATTTATTACAAAGACAAGCTCATAGATATTAAAAAGATCATTCCTGCAGTTCTCACCGGTCTGTTCGGTGTCATTCTGGGTTCGTGGCTCACCGGTCTGCTGGGTGACGGAATCTTACAAAAAATTTTTGCAGTCTGCCTGATTCTTCTCAGTATCAAAGAATTCTTCGGCAAAGAAAAGGACGTAAAATCCTTCGGAAAGAAAAACAGTAATTGAATTTCCTTGTTCACATTATTATGACAATTATATACCTACCATATCATACCGCTTTTCTTTACTCCCAAGGTTTGCAATAGAAAGCCACATCGCCCCCCCACGTTGGATACCATAGGAAGCTGAACTTCAGCAATATGGAATATATCCTTAAAATCCTTATCAACGCATTCGGGAAATAGCATCCGTAAAAGCCCATAAAAACCGGCAGTCATCAGTTCACTTTCTTGCGAAACAGATAGCTGCCGGTTTACTTGGTGTTTATTGAATTTTTTCAGTGTTTCCTGAACACCACAATTATCATTGTGGTTGGACGAAGAAAGATGATATATTGAGAAATGCTACACAATTGCAACCTCATACATGTGGACAAACAGACAGCTGCCTAATAAAGGTAGTTGTCTGTATTTATATTACTTTTGAATGTTATCAAACTTGACTTTTATACTCTCAATAACATTGTTGGCTAAATATTCTAATGTTGAGAAATCAGATTTGTTCGTTGTATACAGAAAATTGCCAAGCATATAGTCATGCCTTAACAAAAACTCTATATCCTTAAACTTCATAAATACATCTTTATCTGTAATCATGTCATTTTCATTAATAACAAGGCATTGATTCTCATTTACAAGTATATTGATAATTAATTCACAGTCATCCCAATGCCCTATTCCTTCAAAGTATAACTCAATTGAACCATCATCATTGTTGATTTTTGATATACGCATATCCATATTTATCTCTCCTTCTCTCCTTCGGGGAACACTCCTAAAGATTCGTTCACTAAAGGATTGCTTCTTGTTGATGCTTTAATTATTTCTTCATATAATGTATCGCCCGAAAATCCTCTTTTGGAGTATTTGTCAACAAGTTGCTCCCATGTCATATTTAGTTTTGTTCCAAATAGATTTTCCGCACCTGTACGATTTAACATAGCATCTCGTGCCTGTGTTCTAAACTTATTACGAAAGTCAAAGGCTTGTCGGGCTTGTTGTTCCAACGGTTTTGTCTTATCAATAATATCTGGAATTTTTGCTTCAGATTCAAGATACCAACGTCTTGTTGCCACATCGTCCAAACTTTCTGCTTTGGGCGATTTAGGCATTTCAACCTTCATCGCATCCTCAGCAAAACTTCGAAAATTCATCGCATACAAAGAAGCCACTGCTTCGTCACTCAGCATCAGAGGCACGCCGCGGCTTTTGGCGTAACCGTGTCCTGTCATGCCGGCTTCTATTGCTTCCAACACTTGTTGCCTCATATCTCCGTAAATACCTGTGTCGGCATTCTGGATCGCATCCGGCAAGCCAAAATTAGGCTTGTCAATAAAATCAAGCATATAATCAGGCACAACATCGTCAACATACTGAACCGGTGCTTGTTTCTCGAGTGAATCCCGCATCCGTTTGGGCAACTCATCGGCATAATTCTTTCGTGCTTCCTCATGAATCTTGTTTGCTTCCTTATAATCCTTAAGGCTCATGTGCAGCTTCTGAGCGGTTAGGGAATCCTTGAGCATCTGCGACCTTTGCTCCATGCCCATCTGATTCAACACAGAGGGCAGAACCGCTTCCCGTTCCCGAAACATAAAATCGTTAGAATGCAAAAAAGCGTTGTCAAGCAAGCTGCTTCCACTCTTTGTATTATACCGCGTAACCCCGAGGTTTGCAATTTGTTTTAACGGGTTGCTTGGTTTACATTCAACTGTGGAATATCAGGCTTCATACTATTTGTTACGCCTTGAGTAACATTACCAACCGATACATCAAGCCCCCGCGATATTGACAAGCTTACCGGTTATAATTCAAAATAAAAAAATGCTCCGCTTTCAACAAAAGCGGAGCAAAAATTTAATATATACGATTTTTTGTAAAAAGCCCATCAAATAACACTGATATACTTAGCTGGGATATCATCAGACAACCAAATATTCTCGTTCCCGAAGAAAAACTTAAAGCCATCAATCCACGCCTGTTTCGAATCAATTTTCAAAACAATAGGGGTTTCATCCCTTCTCTTTCCGACAATAATGGCTGTATTGATATCTTCCGAAAGATGAACATATTGCCTGTCTTTGGATATTAACCCAGTATTCATAATTTTTCAATAAATCTATGCGCAGTACCATGATATAAAATATCCGGTGGTTTCATGGGCTCTTTTATTATTTTTTTATCCACTGAATGACCATATAATGCTCTGATTTTACCATCGCAAATTTCATGACGCTTCTTTTCGGAAATCTGTATCATTTTTTCAATATCTTCAACGCACGCAAAACGTCCATGTCCGTTCAGCGCCGAAATAAGCTGATCAACACTGATCCAGCCTTGATCATCCAAAATCAATCCATATTCATGGGGTGCATGACGTAACGCATATGAAATTTCTTTACTCAAAGCAATATAATCCATATAAATCTCTCCCGGGGTTTATTGGATTCCTATCAGTTCTTTTATTGCGCTGATAAACCAGTTCCAAAAAGTCTCGAATTCCTGTCGACGTTCCCAACCTTCATTAGCAAAGTCATGAACTATAAAGACTCTCTCGCCATGACCAATTTCAAAGCATGCTATATCGTCATTATCATCTCTCTTTGCAAACGGAATAAGATTACGATTCGGATATCTTTCTAAAAGTCCTTTCCGTCTAACTTGTATTTGTTGTACATTCATTAAATACCAGTTTTCATAATCTACAAGATTCAATTCAATAACTTTCAAATACGAGGCAGGGTATTTAAAGTTAGCATATTGTTTTTCCATTATTTTTAATTCATCTATCATTGATGTATTCCTCCCTACTCATTAATTTTGGATATATCGAACGAACCTGACGGATAACTATTCCGAAATGTTGAATTTTGTTTGCCTATTCTTAAATTCAACGCTTCGCCCCATGTTCTTGGAACACCTTTTTTTGTAGAAAATCTTTCAACAAGGTCAATTGGTAACAGATCATCATAACCATGAACATTAGCTTGCACATCAATTCCCGCTTGCCTTGCGGCAACAACCCTCGTGTTGTCAAGAGTCGAAAGTTTTCCGTCAGGCATTTTCACAACATCAATTGGGTCACCTTTCCATCCGTTGGATTTCATGCTGTCCG
>MKRK01000090.1:8718-10508 GCA_001896915.1 Clostridiales bacterium 43-6 | reverse complement strand
CGTCTTTATTTGTAT
The DNA here is from genome assembly GCA_001896915.1 of Clostridiales bacterium 43-6. Lineage (GTDB taxonomy): Bacteria > Bacillota > Clostridia > Oscillospirales > Acutalibacteraceae > MKRK01. The sequence continues at coordinate 10,493 of MKRK01000090.1, read as the reverse complement.
GGTTGATTTTGTCTGTAAGGATAGAGATTGACTCGGCAATGCCCGGATGTTGAGCAGGCTCTTGCGGAACGAAAGACACATAAATGGTGCCGAGCTTGGAAAACGCCTCATGGACGCAGTACTGGTGAATCTGCGTTATTTTTTTGTTGGTATTTGGTGATTGACGACGAACCGTCATCTGTGTAAAAATTACAGACCCGTTCTTCTGAACCAGACCCATTTGATTTTTAAAGGTGCGTGGCCAATCTGGTGCACCTTTTGTTGCGGTAACATACTCGGGCTCGGTTTCAATGTAGTAGCGACCCGTATTGAGGTAGTGCCGGATAACCTTTATGTAGGCGTGCATCGGAAAATCTACAGAAATTGGTCCGCTGAAGTTCTGAGTTTCAATCTGACTGGCTTCTTTCATAAAGGTTGCCAGAACGCCGAAAAGGTTATGAACGTCAACACGAAGATCATCGTCGTTTTCAGGTAGCTCATAGCCAATGGGGAAGTAGATGGTCATTCCATTGGTATCTGCCTTAACGCCTACAAAACTATCGCCTTCGCCGTTTTTATTTACATGGCACATCTCACGCAGAGTGATTCCGCGCTTGTCCATATCCGAGTCGATATTGGGGAGTATTCTATTGACCATTTCTGCATTTCTGCTTTGAAACAGATTCTCCAACGTCAATCACCACCTCTCATTGTGCAGACTCATTACTGATACAGATGATCTCTAATTTCTTTTCTAAAAATATTAAAGCGGGCTTTCTCTCTTTCATATATGAACATCCGAATGACCGCCTCCAATGAATCGAGGTCTTTGTTGTCCATAGTATCAAATACCGCGTCTGGATTAAATTTGAAAGCGTCATCCCACAAATACTTAATGACTTTTTCGGGAAAAATTCTGTTTTGCATAAGAGCTGCGCGAATTTCTCGGAGTCGTTTTTCACCATCTTCAGAAATGGTGCCCCCCATCTCTGATTTCAACAACTCGTTAAGCTCAGCGAGAAGCTTATCATGATTTATAGGTATATCCGCTTTATTATACATAAGATCGATCTCATGGACGAAATAAACGCCGAGACGCTTGTCCTCAGATGAGGACATTTTGGCCTTATTCCCGACAATCTGTGTGTTAATGGTTTCACAGAACCGCCGCCAGGTAACCCCAGTATCCAGGATTTCCGCTTCAGCGAGAGAAAGGCGAACATTATCGAAATTGTTTTCGATTAGTCGCATTTTCCAACGGCGCTGGAAAGCAGTATCGAGAGTGAAAACATTCTGGTCGGATGTGTTCATCGTTCCGAGAATCGAAAGGTTGGATGGAATACGAACCTTGTGTCTGGGGTCTCCATATACGACCTCTGCAATATATCGGTTTGTGATGCCATATTCGCTTGTGCCAACAGGGTATTTTACTCCATCGACAGTTTTTTCATCCGAAATTCTATCAAGAAGTTGGAATACTTCGCCGAATATTGCCGGAGCATTACCGCGATTGATTTCCTCGATGATAAGAATGTACTCTTTTTTAGGATGGTTGTACGCGTCATAAAGAATAGAGGTAAAAGGCCCCGGCGTAAATTCATAGGTAACTTGATTATCGTCTTCTTTATCTACAGCAGGGAGAATCTGTCCGATGAAATCGGAGTTTGTGTAGTCGGGATGGAATACTAATCGTTCAACTACACTCTCGGGGTGGCAGTACTCATGTTCAATAGTCCAGCTCTTGCCAGACCCAGGAACACCGTACAATAAAATATTTGAACCGTCTTTCAAGCGCA
>MKRK01000090.1:8213-8615 GCA_001896915.1 Clostridiales bacterium 43-6 | reverse complement strand
CTCGTTTGCATCAACGCTGTGAATAGTTTCACGTAATGTTCCCGGGCCATACCACGTCTTCACTGGATCAAGTCTTATCCAGTCAACGGTAATGTGCTTCCCGTCATCTGCATTTCCAGTAACTGTTCCGATTGCTTTAATCTTCATTGCACCCACGGTTTTTCCGTGATTGTTAAATGGAAGGTTTAGCTTCTGTGTAAATGTTGATTTCAATGCAATCCGATCTCCGATTTGAATTGATTTTACAACATCTTGAAACTTATCCTCCCACCCATTTTCCCAGACACCGGCTTCTATATATTCATCCGAATAGTCGCGCCAGTTGCCGTCTTGGTCATTTCCGGTTGTGCCAACATACCACGCAAAGTCAACCTCAGTTTCATAGTTGGTGGAATCAGGAAG
>MKRK01000090.1:0-8150 GCA_001896915.1 Clostridiales bacterium 43-6 | reverse complement strand
CTGTTTAAAGGCAATCAAACGTTCAAAAGTATATTTCTTCTCACCATTTGAAGTAGTGACACCAATTATTGCAACGCTCTCAAGCTGCTTATAAACCCTTTCTAATATGTATTTGATAAGGGTATCTCTTTTCACCTCAGGGACACAGACGAAGACCACTATAGGAGCAAAATATCTAAATTGCTCGGAAACACGGTTCGTGATTTGACGCTGCTCCTTAATATATGAAATCCTTGCATCGCAATCGAAGTGTTCTTTGGCCCAGTCTTTGAATTCATCACCCTTGTTTCGGGCATGAGGATTAGCATCGATAAGTATACCTAATGTCTCTTTAAAGGAATCAAGTGTTATTTCACCCATTTTCTTCATCCTTCCCCTCTACATATTCATGTATTGCATCTCTAAAGAACTGAGGACAGCGAACCTTTCCCATGCTTAATCTATGTTCAAATCCTTTTGCAGCTTTCGGAGACAGCGGTTTACATGGATATTTAAGGAAGTCCAACAACAATATTTCGTCTCGTTCCACTGGATATTCTGATACGGATGCAGAATACCTTGTTCCATTGTTTCCCCATGCTGCTTTTGGCCACTTGTCTTTATCTTTAAGTTTCTTGTCCTTGGCTGGATTATATTGTTCAGCATGAACAATTTTACTTGCTATCCACGCAACAGTATCTACAGTAACAGCGTTACCTACCAGTTTCCATCTTGCAGAAGGTTTGGCTATATCCTCTGCGGGTTTGGTCCAATCTACCGGAAAACCTTGAAACCTCTCAGCGTCTCTAATATCAGGCGATGCGACCATTCCGTAAGGAAATGCAATAGCTGGCGGAGATGCTATTCCTATTGAAGATCCAACTTTTAAAGTTGGTATCCCATTTTGATACAATCCCAGCGCATATTTTCCTTCCGTCCAATAAAAGCCGCACGGCTCTGAAAATGTTTCAGTTGTAATCATGCCTTGCTTTTTTAAAGAGTTTCCACTCAGCAGAACATCTTTCGGATTATTGTGCAGAGATGCAACAATAAAAACACGGCACCTATGTTGAGGCACAAATGCCATAGAATCAATTGTTCTATAAGCCCAACTGTAACCTAGTTCTTCTAGTGTCTCCACTATTGTTCGGATAGTCTCACCTTTCTTAAGGTGAAGCATGTAAGGTACATTTTCAAAAATAACCCACTCCACTTTATCCTGACGGAGTAAACGAAAAACTTCTCGAACCAATGATGACCGTGTTCCATCAAGGCCTTTTTTTACACCAATAGAACTTAAATCCTGACAAGGGAAGCCAGCGCACAATATATCTGTACCTTCTGGGAGCCTTTCCAAATCGCAAATATCATTCGTTAATTCAATATTTGGTAGATTACTCTTTAAAATCTGTTGCGCGATAGGATCAATTTCACACATGAGTGTGGTTGAAATCCCTACTCTTTGAAAGGCAAGCTCGAATCCACCGATTCCAGAAAACAGGCTAACCATCTTCCTTGGAATATCGGCTTTATAATTAATTGTCATTTTCATCACTCTCTTTCCTCAAGCTGAGGCTATTCCCACACATTTGTTATCCGTCCAAGAGGTCATTTCATTTTCAGAGGCAACAAATGGCAACATGGCGTATAATCTCTTATAGATATTTTGCCTTTCGGCCAATGTCTACCCATGTTTTTTTTCGCTTAAGAGCGCTAGTGCATAGATATATGGTAGTTTCATTGGAACCGCGTTTCCCACAATAATTCCAAGAGCAGTCTTGTTACTTACAGAAGAAAAGTCAAAGTAATCCGGGAAGAACTGTAAGCGGGCCGCTTCATGTGCAGTCAGTGTTCTTTTTTGTGTTGGATGGACATATCTCCCCATACAATTATTATAGAAGCCTCTAGTGATTGTCTGGGACGGTTTGTCGGGATGCAACCGCCCGTAAATACTGTTATATGAATGTTTTTTATCTCTATGGCAAGGAGGGCGTTCCTCATTCGGCAGGTCATAAACATTATGTTCGAACAAGTAATGAATCCGCCGTTGATTTTCCTTGGAAGGAATAGAGGGCATATCCAATAACGTTGATTGAGCAACACCCGTTAAATCTCCAATTGCCCAATCAACAGTTCTCTCTTGGCTAACTGTATATTCCTCTTGTATTTTCTCAACAGAGTAAACATTATCTAAAGACGCAAGAAGTATTAAGCGTCTGCGCGTCTGAGGAACTCCAATCTTTACCAAGTCCACAATTCCAATATCCACTTTGTAACCGAGCTTGGTTAAATCCTTTTGAACACACTGAACAACTTGTCCTTTATCATGTAATGCACCAGTAACATTTTCAATAATGACTAACCTTGGACGAAACAGTTCTGCCGCTCTTGCCATATATAGGTAGAGATGATTTTTGGGGTCATTCCGCTTTGTATAGCGGTTCAAATCCGAGTGCCCTTGGCAGGGAGGTCCACCAACAAGCAAATCAACATGTCCTACCATTTGTTGAAGCTCTATCTCCTTCTCAGTAAAAGGAGAACCTACCATATCGGAAAACAATTGGGTGATGTCTCCATTGACAACATTTGCCTCAGGAAAATTGCACTCATAACAATCGCTGGCTTCCTTTTCAAAATCAACAGCCAAAGGAATATCCAAACCATAGTTTAGAGTGTTGCAGGCTTCCTTGACCCCAAGGGAAATGCCGCCGCAGCCGCAAAACAAATCTACAAGCCTAACCGTCTTTTCTGGATTCCCAGGCAGCCTCTTTGGTTTCTTATTTCTTAAGAAGGCGTAATCGCCTCCTGGAATTTCTCTAACTACGTTATTCACTGTGGTATAACCTCTCAAGTTAAATATTGTCAATCTTTGTGTTTGGACTCAACAATGTCACAAACATCGAAATCAATTGCATTCTTTTTACAATATGCATCGATCAACTTCATTGTTTTAAAATTTGGTGTGGCTTTTCCAGTCTCCCAACGGTTGACTGTAGCGAAAGATACTCCTATCTTTTTCGCAAACTCTTCTTGCGATAAAAAGGCTTTTCGACGAATCTTTTTAATATCTTCCGAAAAACTCATTCTGATCTCCCCTCGAGTAAGATGTACAATCAAACATTAAGTTATTATAACATATTACACTCATTATTACAACATCTTTATAGCATATCACCGGCATATCACCAATCCCACAGTAGCAAGCAAAAGTGTACACTCGACGCTTCTATTCAATAATAACATATCCGCTTACCGCCTGGTCTCCAAAATGCCCGGTGGCAAGAATCCCTTAAGACAGATATGCTTCCGAGGGGAATAACGAAGCAATTATCACCGAAGAGATGTTCGACCAAGTCCAGGAGGAACGCATTCGCAGGAGCAATGTTGAGGTCGGTGATGATGGTGTCAAGCGAAGGAAATCCACGAAGTACTCGGCGAAAAAGTCTGATTAGATCAACTAACACTATCGAATCAAGGTGTTTGGGCAGAGCAAATCAAACACTTTTATTTTTCCTTGAACCCTGTTATTTTTCGTAGAACTATTTTATTTTTCCTCAAGGGGTATTCAAATTCAACCATGAGCCGAGAGTGCCGGAGAAGCCCATAAATGCAGAAAAAGCCTGCAATACAAAGGATTTTGAATACCCCTATGGGGCAAATCACTTGTATTGCAGGCTTTCCTGATACGCAAAATAAAAGAGTTGACCGAGGCATCGTATCAATGCCTCGGTCAATTTTTGGTGGAGACGGAGGGATTCGAACCCTTGACCCCCGCGTTGCGAACGCGATGCTCTCCCAGCTGAGCTACGCCCCCATGAACCTATATTAAAATAGCACGTTTTTGTTCGGATTTCAAGCTTTTTATAAAATTTCTTGTTGTTTCGCTGGATATTGTTATCATTACCCTGCAACACGCCCGGCGGCATTTTGGTCTCGGACAATAAAGGGTAATCATTCTTGCTGTAATGACATCCTGAAGCCCTACAGCAGGATTTTATCAGGCAATCAATCGTTTTTTCTACTTGCAACGGATGACAGCGAACGTTGAGCTGATAAAGAAAATAATATTGGTTACAATAACGAAAAAGAAGGGAGCCACGAAAATGACATATGTATGGATCGTATTTCGTATTGTAAGCGTGATGGCACTGATTTTATTTTTGATTTTAAAAACCGGCAGACGCAAAATCGGCGAGCTTCCTATCTATGATTTTTTATCGGTAATCGTCATCGGAAGCGTAATCGGTGCGGATATATCGGAGCCGAATATTCCACATCTGCCTACTTTATTTGCTGTTGTGCTTATTGTTGCCCTGCAATATTTTGTGAGCTGTCTGTTGATTAACAATAAGAAAATTGCGAAAAAAATCACTTTTGGACCGACTGTGATTATCCAAAACGGTCAATTTATCAAATCCAACATGGAACGGCTGAAATACCCCATTGAAAATGTGAAAGCGGCGTTAAGAGAAAAAGACGTGTTTGACTTAAATGAAGTTGCATATGCCATCGTAGAGGGCAGCGGCAGTATCAGTGTTCTGAGAAAGCCTCAATTTTTACCTTTGACCCCTTCAGATATGAATCTAAATACAACAGCAAAGGGATTATGCATACCGCTTATCACGGATGGAAAGGTGTATGACGGCAATCTGGAGCAGCTCAAGCGGGACAGAAAATGGCTCTCAATACAGCTGAAACAAGTTGATATAGAGGATTTTAGCAAAGTCTTTTATGCAGATATCAGTTCTGACGGCAGGCTATATATATCCAAAGCAGACCCAAGACAGAATTTGAGTAATGACTATACGTTATAGCATTAAAATCAACACCGGATACGGCAGGTATTCACATCAATGCGATCGCATTTCAAGTTTTTTGTAAAATTTGCATACACTGGAGAGAGGACAGTTTTCACACCGTGGCTTTCGGGCGACACAAACATCTCTGCCGAACAGAACAATTCTGTGGCAAAAATCATTGGATTTTAAGGGCGAAAGAATTTTTTTCAGGCTCATTTCAATTTTAAAAGGATCCACACTGTCCACAAGACCGAGGCGGTTTGAAATGCGGATGAGATGGGTGTCCACCACGATGGCGGGCTTTCCATAAACATCGCCGACGATGAGGTTGGCGGTTTTTCTGCCCACCCCGGGGAGCTTGGTCAGTTCTTCTATGGTATCGGGAACAACGCCGTTGTATTCGTCCCGGATCATTTTGCTCATGTTTACGATATCCGCTGCCTTCGTTTTATAAAAACCACAGGATTTTACATAGGTCTCCACTTCTTCAATGTTACCGTCGGCAAAATCATCAATTGTGGGAAACCGCGCAAACAAATCCGGCGTCACAATATTAACTCTTGCGTCTGTACACTGTGCAGAGAGCCGTGTGGCAATCAACAATTGAAGAGGCGTAGCAGCCACAAGGGAACAAAGTGCATCTGGATACCGCTCTTCAAGGAGCTGAATGACAAGGTTTGCTTTCTCTTTTTTGGTCATGAAAACACCCGGTTTCTTAAAATATTCTGTTTTCATCATAGCATTTCGACTCGTTTTTTGCAAGGGTGAAATCCTTGACAAGTACATTTTACAATTAGTATTTATTGTAGCATAAAATGGAAATATACAATGTTATGTCAACAATAAATTGTTATCCGTTTTCCACGGCTATCGGACTTTTTCAGAGCTTAAAATTGTTGGTAAATCGTAAAAAAGCCTTTACTGCTCGTCCCAAAGGACTGTGGAAAACTATGTGGAAAATGTGGATTACTCTATGTATAAGGTAAAAACTGGCTATGATTATGTAAATCTACTTGCAAAAATAGAAATAATATATAATAAGAAGTATTTTTAAGTAGACTTTTTGTTGAACATGTTGTAAAATAGTCCTGCGTAGTACAGAAAAGAGAGGGAGGTTGCGTCTGCTATGAATATAGTACTGACAAAAATGCTGAGTTTGACCGTCTTGGCAATTTGCTTGACAGTGATGCTGTCAGGCTGCGGTGCAAAAGTTGCAGAAAGACAACCATCAACGATTGCGGACACTTTATTGAAAGAGTTAAATTTACCGAAAATGATATTAATAGAAAATGATAAGCTGGACACCCATTTTTCGTTTCCTGAGGGTGTAATTTTTGACTCTGCGGTTTATCTCAGCGATGTGGACGATACTGCTGATGAAATCGGCGTATTCAAGTTGAGTGATACATCCAAAGAAAACGTGGTTGTGGGCGAGATCAATTCACAGCTGGGTCAGCTTGCCAAAAACTTCAAAGACCGTTTTCCGGTAGAATACAATAAAGTCAGCAATGCAATTATCCGAAGAGTGGATGATTGCATTATCGTTGTTGTTTGTGATCAAAATCAAAAAGCGGAAATTATTTTAAAAGATATGGGCGCAAAGCTGATGAATTAGTACTTGATTAATGAGAATTATTATGGTAAAATTAACAAATCAGAACTAATTTCCAGCCATTGTACTAAATCGTATGATCATTGTCTCGCTGGGGAACGGAGCATAATATGACAGAAGCCTGCTTTGCGATCGTCGCCATTCTATTGGCAATGTCGTTTATCTTTCTGAGAACAGGAAAAAAGGGCTATGCACTGGGCACGATACCGTTGGTTTTTGTGCCGGGGATGTATATCTTCGCCAGCGCCATATCCTCTGTTCCAAAGATCGTCGACGTGATCGACATTGAGATTATTTATACTTTGGCCGTGGTAACCGGGATGATTGTGGCATGTATTGCTTACGGTATCTTTGCATCTAAAATCCATAAAAAATCATCGAGAACAGCATATTTGATGTCTTGCGGAGGTTTTACGCTTTTGCTGTCCATTATGCTATTGCTTTATTTGTTTAAAAAGTAACGGGAAATAAAATATAAGCTGCGGTTCTATGAAGAACCGCAGCTTTTTTGTGATTTATTGTTCTATGATCAGCACAGAATCACAGTTTCTGCCATGGGAAGGGGGGTAAAACACATAGTTGTCTCCGATGCAGTATTCAGCCGGTTGGCTCTTGCCTGTACGGGGGTCAAACCATTTGCAGGTGCAGTCGGGGTGAATGCTGTCTTTTTTTAGTGTGGTCTGCAGCCCATGGGGGCAATAGACGAACACAAAGTGCTCTCCTTTGAAAACCGCTTGGTGATTGGCTCCCTGAAAATTTACAGCAAGGACAGAATTGTCCGGTACGCCGTTTTGATAATCCACCGACTCAAAAAGGGATTTCAGGTGCTTCATCTGTGATGCACAGGGGCTTGTCAATGCCTCCTGCCAGCTTTTGATGAAATAAGGATAAGCAAATCGGCTGTCCTCTGTCGGGTCGTTTTTAAACGCCCAGATACTGTGGTGACCATATGTGATGCCTGCACTGCCGGAAAGAACCGCCCAGTAGGACGCTCTTCTCACGTCCGTTGCATCAAAATACCCGTTTTGCGGCTGAAAGGAGATGGAGTGATCTTCATAGCAGCATTCTGCTTCAATGACCGGCTTTACGGGAGAAAGCCCGTAATCTGCCTTGATCATTTCATGGTTGATGGTAATGGCACGACCGTGACCGGACTGGATCATATTAAAATCCAGCCAGTCCTCATTGTGCAGATGCTCTGTGGAGGATCTGCCGCCCATGGGATGAAAGGTAATCAGCTGATCGGCACCGCCGGCCTTCAGCCCCAATGCCAGTTTTTCATTGATTTCATAATGAACCGGCTCTTCCAACGGACGGTCGCCACCCAACACCCAAATGATGTTATTATTGTTTTTGTATCGCTCTCCCAGCCACTTTCCATAGGCAAACGCATTGTCAGGAGTGAAAATCTCCGGACCGGCTCCCCATTTTTGGTTGTATTTATCTCCCCAGGTGGGTAACAGGGCAACATAAATGCCGTATGACTCTGCCAACGTGATCACCTTATCGGTGTGGTGAAAAAAGCTGTAATCTCCCTCTGTATCCGGCAGGGTAGGGTCAAACTCACCCTTTTCGTTTTTTTTCAAAGGCACTCTTCCATAATGGTTCGGTACATTCAACCCGTCGAATTCCGATAGGATTACAGTCTGAATGACATTGAAGCCCTGCTGGGAGCGGGTCTTGAGATACAGCTCTGCGTTTTCGTAGGATAAAGAGTGAAAGATCTCCCAAGCGGTATCTGCCAGCCAGAAAAACGGCTT
>MKRK01000089.1:11118-11592 GCA_001896915.1 Clostridiales bacterium 43-6 | reverse complement strand
ATGATCGTCCACCAAAAGAATGCGGCTGCCTTTGTCACAGCGACCGGTTTCCTGCAGCTGAGCAAGCTTTGTAACAAGGCGGGAAGCCGTTTCCGGCAATACCTCTTCTTCGTTGTAGCAAGGGACGATGATATACAGCACAGTCATCAGCGGTTCTCCTCTTCGTCATGGTCTATGATTACCCGAGGTGGATCAAATCCCTCAAAGGGGTTAAAATCAGTATTTTTCTCAGGTGTCAGATTGTCCTTTTTTTCAAAAATATCTTTGGGAGAAATGTCGTGCATAGATAGTTCAAACAGACTTTCTTGTTTTTGTTCGCCGATTTCACTGAGCAAAAGCGTCGTCTCCCGTTCGTCCGCAGACTCCGGCTCTCCGCCGGGGAACGGACGCTTGCCCAGCTTCGGGTTGGGCTCGTGGCGATGATCCCGCCGGTATAACAGGCAGAAGATAAAATAAAGCAAAAAAATCACAAGG
>MKRK01000089.1:3014-11085 GCA_001896915.1 Clostridiales bacterium 43-6 | reverse complement strand
TAAATCCTTTGTTTGCCTTGACGATGTCTACCTTTTTGTTGTCCACATAAGCCGTCCAGCCTTCATCGTAAGGCACGGAGAAGAACACGAGATTTTCACGGTCAAGGGCAATGTTCCCCGAGAAGCCCTTGTTATCCCGCTTGAAATCCGTCACGTTGTTTTTACGCAAATTTTCTGCGTCTGTGCGCAAATCCTCATTGCTGAAGGACGGGCTTTCCGGAAAGGTCTTTTCGGGTAAAAAGCTGTATTTTTTAATATCGGCATCGCTGAGCATAAGACCCTTCAGCAGCATCCTATCGGTATAGGGAGTGCCATATCGGGTTGCTGTTTTTTCCGAAATACAAAAATCATAGGAAAAACCGATGGAGACGAAGTTGGTGTTTTCATAGATGTTGAAATTGTTTCGTTTGGCGACGAACTGAAAGCCGGGCATTTTCATCACATCATCCTTGTCGGCGAACTGCTTGTCGTCGCCGGCATAATCCAGCAGATAGCGTACAGACAAGAGGGTGCGCAGCCCCACGAATTTTACTTCCGGCCGGGAGGCAACGCCCCGCTCCACGCCCACGAAGGGATAAAACTCCATAATGGATTTGGGCACGATGCTGTGAAAGCCCTGAATGCTGGGACGCTCCAAAAACATTCCCACATTGTCAAAATCATCATAGGTATCGATGCGATAATCATCCTCGTCAGGGAGGTTGATTTTTTTCTCTCCGCCGATCAGAAAGGGGGTGTAGGTTTTGGCGGCACTGTCGTCCAGCGCTTTGCCGCAGCCCACAAAAAAGGCACCGGAAATCACTGAGACACAGATCACCGACAGAAGCGTCAGCTTCATAAAAGTCTCTTTGGATTTTTTGAGCAGGGGTAGCAGCAAGCCCAGAATGAGCAACGAGCCAAGGGCAAGGCCGCAGACCACCCAAAAGCGCAGGGTGTTATAGAATTTTTCAATGGGGAAGTTCGGATCGCCAAAATTAAACAAACCGAACCGGGTAATTTTGCCTGAGGCATCCTTCGTGTTTGGATACAACCCGACCAAGAGGGTAAAGGCCAGGGTGATGAACATGGTCCATCGGAACCCGGACCACCAGTTGGTGCTTTCGCTGTCGTCAACCGACATAGCGGTTGCCAGCGCCATGAAAAGCACGGGAATGAAGAACCAGCGGGCATAATAAGCGGAATTGAACAGGATAAAGGAGGAATTCAGAAACGGAATCAGTGCCATGACAGCGCAGACTGTAATGACCCGTTTCAGCCAATGCCCTTTTTTTGCAATGAAAAAGGCAATGACGCCCGACATGCTGAAAATGGGCAGCCAGCCTGCCTGAGATGCCCATTCCGCTCCGGCGTTGGGGAAGAACAGCGGACGTGCCGGCAGGTCCGACGGGAAGAAAAAGCACTGGATGATATTCAGATATAGCTGTTCGTTGCCATAGGCAAGACCACCCCAGCCAATCAAAAGCTGGCTTACACGGCTATTGCCCATTACACTGAAGAAAGAAGGAACCAGGAGAAAGGCAGCTATGCCCACCCCCAGAATCGTTTCAATCACTAGAGAAAGAAATTTGCCGCCGGTCATTTTCCACTGGGGAGAAAACAAGCGGATGAAAAAATACGGGATTAAAAAGACCGCCATAGAGATAAAGAAGAAATAATTCGAAACGGCACACAGGGCAATCATCAGACCGAATACACCTTTGCGGTTATCCGTCATCAGCATTTCAAGCCCGAGAAGGAGCAGCGGAAAAAAGACGATGGCTTCGTGGAAATGGTTGAAAAAAATATTATAAACGGAAAACCCGGAAAACGCATACAAAAGAGCACCCAGCAAGGCGCTGTTTTTGTCCCGGACAAACCGGGTGAACAAACAATAGGAGGTGAAGGACGAAAGGGAGAATTTTAAAATCAGCAGCGGCCCGATCAAATACGGCACGGCGGAGGAAGGGAAGGGCAGTGTCAGCCAGAAAAAAGGGCTGCCCAGCAGATAAAAGGAATAGGAGCCCACAAAATTGGCGCCCAGATCCGTTTGCCAGTTCCAGAAAAGGCTGCCGTTTCTTACCGCGTCGTGAGCCATTTGGTAAAAGGGGATTTGCTGGGCATTGAAATCGCCGTAGAAATAGAAAATCCCTCCGTCCAGAACGATATAGGGGACAAAAATTACGATGGCTATCCCCAGCGCAATCAAAAAGGAAGAAAGATATTTTTCCTTGTTATTGTATTTCTGAAGAATATGATACTGCTTCAAGCGGTTCATCCTTTCTGAAAGAATAGTGGAAGCACTCTGCGACGGACAGGACAAAAACAATGCTGTTTACAACGGACAGGAGGACCATCATGATTCCGTCCGGACTGATTCCTTCGGGTGAAATCCAAGGGGTTGTCCACACATAACCCGGGGGAAAGGACAGCCCGTTCATTTCGCTGGAGGTTACCCCAAACAAAATCAAGGCCTGATTGAGCAAGGTCAGCAGGGTCAGTGCAGTGAACAGGTGAAAAAACCGTTTGTTTTTGGTGGTTAGATATGCCATTAAGGCAAAGGGCAGAACCACCAGCTGATACCGCTCGTGCATCCTTGCCGTCAGCATAAAAATACACTGCATGAGGAAAAAGCCCGTCACCCACAGGGAGACTCTCTTTCCGAAAATATAAATCAGAATAACAGCCGTCAAAGAGGAAAATAAAAAAAACAGGCTGAGATGGGAAAAGGTGAACCCCCCGAGGATGGGGGTTGATTCCGGGAACCCGTTCATCCCCAGAGCGCTGAACAGGTTGGCAGCGTTCAAAGAGACAAAGGGATACTTGCCGGCACCGCCGAAATAAACATGGAGGGGCAGAAGAACATCTCCCGCACCCAGCATAAAGGGCAAAAACACGCCCGCCACAGCGGCGGCGGCAACCCCAATGCCCTTGAACGCCTTTTTCGGTCCGAATTTAAAGAAAAGCTCCAGTAATAAAATCGGCAAAAAGAACAGAGCCTGATATTTCGTCAGCCCCGCCAGAGCAAAAACAAAGCTGCCGGCCAGGGGGCGGTTAAATTCGATCAAGGCAAAGGAGACCAGCAGCAAAAAAATCAGGATAGAATCCGTTTGTCCCCAAAAGGAGGAATTGAAAATAACCGAGGGGTTCACTGCCCAAAGAGCGGCAGCGGCAATGCCGGCAAATTCGGAGAACCTTCTGCCGATACGGTAAAAGCACAGAATGGTCAGGGCGTCGAATAAAACAGGAAAGAATTTTAGCAACAGCATATCATAGGGAGCATAGGACGACAGGGCGGGAATGTACCGGTAAAGCTTTCCCAGAAGGAACAGGGGAAGCAGATACAAGGGTGGATAGTCAAGATTGACAAGACCCTCTTTTGCTTTTTCATAAATCGTGAAAGGATACTGTTCCATCGCCAGCGCCCAGGGCTTATAAAAGTTTAGTAAATCATAGTCGTTTTGATAGCTGACCGAGATGATCAGCCGCAGAAAAAAAGCGGACAGCAATAGAGAGACCATCACATAGGATGCCTGCTTTTTTGTGATTACAATATCCTGCATGATATTCCCTCCGTTTTAAGAAAATTATACCATACTATAAGGAAAAGAAAAAGTTTTATTTCCGTGGAAATCGAAAATGCATCAGGGATTATTGGGGGTCCAGCGAAACTGTGACAGATCAACGAGGTAGTCTTCGCTGACGATAACACCCTCATGCTCCAGCATGGTTTTTTGCACATCCTGTCCGCCAAAGGCGAAGGACGGCGCCAGTCCGCCAAGGCGGTTCACCACCCTGTGACAGGGGATGATGCCGGGGTTGGGGTTAAAATGCAGGGCATAGCCCACCGCGCGGGAAGCCTTCGGGCTGCCTGTCAGAGCGGCAATCTGTCCGTAGGTGGCAACCCTGCCTGAAGGGATTTGTTTCACGATTTCGTACACCTTATCATAATAGCTCATGGTGGGTTTCCCTTTCTGTTTTAAATGTTTAATTCCATCAATGCTTCTTCGTGGTTGTTCAGAAAATATTTTGTTGTTCGGTAATGCTCTGTGTCTACATAGGGAGTTTTTGTGATACCGTCTTCTGAAAATGCATAGATTGTGCTGTGGGGATAGGACAGCAGAATGGGAGAATGGGTGGCGATGATAAATTGGGAGTTTCGTTTGACGAGACTGTCTATGATGGAGAGCATTTCAATCTGCCGCATGGGGGAAAGAGCGGCCTCCGGCTCGTCCAAGAGATACAGCCCGTTACCGAACAGGCGGTTTTGTAACAACGCAAAGAAGCTTTCTCCGTGGGAAAAGTTGTGCAAGCAGCCGCCGTAAGCGCCCTTGATGGCGGGGAGATCACAGGGGATATTGTCCAGCCGTTCGATTTCGCTGGCTACATTGTAATAGCTCTCCGCCCGCAGGAAATAACCGTCCTTTGCCAAAACAGGACCCTTGGCCAGCAGAATTTTCTCATGTAATATACTATGGCTTTCATAGGTGCCGAAATTAAAATTGCGGCTTCCTCCTTCGGGATTGAAGCCGTAATTCACAGCAATGGCCTCCAGCAGGGTGGATTTTCCCGTGCCGTTTTCTCCGATAAAAAAGGTCACGTTTTTGTGTAAATTTAATTTTTGCATTGCTTTGATGGCGGGAATGGTAAAGGGATACCCCTCGCCTTGTTCCGTCAGGGTAATGCTTCTGATATATTGCAGCTCCAGCTTAATCCCTCCCAAACTAAAAATCAGCTGATCTTATTATAATAGAAATATTCCCCTTTATCAACGCATATAATAATAAAAAATGGTAGGGAGGCATTGTATGCCGGAGAATTATGGATATAATCCCGCAACGGGTTCATTATACGCCCAGTCTTTTGCACTGTATCAGAATGTTCCCACGGAGCAGCGGCTGTTTTATTATGACGATGGGGAGGACTGCACAAATTTTATCAGCCAATGCGTCTGGGCAGCGTATGGGGGATGGATGGTGGGCTTTACCCCGGACGTGGTGGCACAGAACAAGCAGCGGATTAAAAACGATATCCGCCAGACTAAAAGCAAATGGTATGGCTCCGAAAGCCACATCGGGTCGAATATCTGGTGCCGCGTGGGCGAGTTTTTTGATTATGTGACCGATAAAAACAAGCGGCTTGGTCCTTCGGCACAGGTGGTGGGGGAAGGGACTTTCGGAGAGATTGACCCGTCGGTGCTATACAGGGGTGATGTGATACAGATGGAGGTTACCACTTATGCTCCGGGACGGTACGGGCACGGGCTGTATGTAACAAAACCGGGCGCCGGCTGGAGCGAAGTATTGATTTGCTGCCATTCCTATGACCGGCTGAACGCCAGCATGGCAGAGTTTGCCGCCGCTCCGGAGATTTATCCCCGGCTGAGAATATTAAGATTCATGCCAGCCAAATTCAATACATAAAAAAATAGCATCGGTGGTTACCGGTGCTATTTTTTATTGCGTAAGCATTTGAAGAAGTCTTTCAGGATTTCGGCACATTCCTGTTCGAGAACACCTTTGATCACCTGGGGCTTGTGGTTATAGGGCAGGGCGAATAAATTGGTTAAGGAGCCCAGGGAGCCGGCTTTTGGATCAGAAGCACCGAATACCACTCTGTCCAGCCGTGCGTTGATGATTGCGCCGGCACACATGGGACAGGGCTCCAGCGTCACGATCAGCTCACAGCCGGTCAGCCGCCAGCGTTGTAAGGACGCACAGGCGGTGTGAATTGCTTCCAGCTCGGCGTGTGCCAATGCGTTGGCGGCGGTTTCTCTTCGGTTTCTGCCCCAGCCGATGACGACGCCGTCCTTTATCACCAGGGCGCCCACGGGGACCTCAAGCTCATTGGCAGCCTCACGGGCAAGGAGAAGCGCCTGACGCATATAGGTTTCGTAAGAATCCATATTAACCCCCGGTAAGCAGTGTTTTGATTGCATCATAAAAAAACAGTCCGATGGAAAAAAGCATCACAGGAGACAGAAAAATCAAGGCCGTTACCGTGACAGAAGAAAAGGGAGAGGTGGTTTTTCGAAAGCCGAACAGCTTCTTGCGGCGGTGGCAATAAATCGAATAGCCGATGACGCCACAGTAAAGATCGATGACAATCAGCAGGATATGCAGAAATACCCGTGAGCTGTCGGGAACGTCCAAGTAGGACATGGACAGGGAAAGAAAATTGTTCAAGAAATGGACCAGGGAGCAAAGCCAGATGGAATTGGTTTTGATGTATAAAAACGCAAGACCGATACCGGCACAAAAGGCGAAGGGGATTTGTACAAAATTTCCGTGCATCAGACCAAACAACAGGGAGGAGATAAGAACAGCCGGCCAGATGCCAAAGGGCTTTAATACGTTTAATATCACGCCCCGAAAGGCGAACTCTTCAAACAATGCAGGGGCAACAGCAGTTGCAAGAGTGAAAAATAAAAATTCCCAAAGGGTTTTCGGTGTACCGAAATCCGGTGCGTTGGGCCGGAGCCCGAACAGGGAAAAAATCACATTAACAAGGATGGTAAGAATACTACCGGCGGCAAAAAAGCCGAGAGTTACCAAAAAAGCAGGCAAGGGAGAGTTTATCTTCGTGCGAAAGGAAATGAGCTGTGAAAGCCGATATCGTAAGAGCTTTGCCGCAATTGCATAGGGCAAAACAAAAATAAAGGCGGTGATGATGATGTTTACACCCAGACGCAGATACATGCTGTTTTGAAAAATCTGAACCGCCCCGGATTGGTCGGTGTCGGCAAAAAATCGGATTGCCGCCACGATCAAAGGCCGGAATAAACCGGAGGAAAATACGATGGAAAGCAAAGCCAGCCCTAACACGCTGCTGTGGATCAGAATCCTGTTTCTTTCTTTCTTTTTCAGTGCTCTGTGAGAAAGGATATATTCTTCGTTGTAAATGATCATAACATCCCTTCAAACGAAAATAACGCCAGAACTGCCAGCAGGAAGAAAACAATGACGGAGATTAAGATGAACGGTGTGCGAAAAAGATACAGGGTACGTCGGGCGGTGGAAAAAAAGGACGGAACCGGTTCTGCCGTCAACACATTGCCGTGTTTTTTGTAATAGAGAACAAAACCGGTCAGCCCCAAAGCCCCAAACAAAACAAGGAGCCCCACGTCCGGTAAAAATTCGTACCCTTTCGGAATAGAGGGATAACAATAAAGCAAAATAAAGCTGAGCGCGTTGTTGATAAAATGAACCAGCACGCCCGGCCAGATGGATTTTGTTCTCAGATAGCAAAGGGATAGCCCGATCCCTGCAAAAAAGGCGAAGGGGATTTGGACAAAATTTCCGTGTACCATGGCGAAAAGCCCGGAGGAGATGAGGATAGCCGGCCAGTCGCCGAATTTTTTCAATGCGTTTAAAATTACGCCCCGAAAAGCAAACTCTTCTAAAATAGCAGGGGCTACCGCGCCGGTTAAGAGAAGAAACAACAGCCCGCTCAGGTCCTTCGGTGTGCCAAAATCAGGACCTGTGGGGGTCAGATGGATCAATGAAAACAAAAAGCTGGTCAGTCGGGTCAATAAATCGCCCACGGCAATGATGCCGAAGGCAATGAAAATCAAGGGCAGGGTATTTACCGGTCTTTTTAAGGATATTAAATGGTTCAGCTTATAGTTTAAAATAAAAGCCGACAGAAGGAAGGGCAGTGTCAAAACAATCAGAGTCAACACCACATTCATGGTTAACAGGAAGGGAATATCCGTCATCAAAGCTTTGCCGGCTTCGGAAAAGCTTTTGTTTCGTATGACCATATAGAGATACAAAAGAAGCGTGGAGGAAGAAAACTGCACAATGATATTGAGAAAAACAGCAAAACCAAGCATATTGCCATGTCGGAACAAATCCTGTTTTTCCATCGTTTTCGGGTCGGTGTAATACATTTCCATCCCCCCAATAAAAAAATGGCGCGCCCAAGGGGATTCGAACCTCTGGCCTAACGCTTAGGAGGCGTTCGCTCTATCCTACTGAGCTATGGGCGCACATGTTAAATAATATTACAACAGATATTTTTTTTTGTCAACACCTGCCACTGCAGAAAACAAATTTTTTGTATTATTTTATCAGTTTCGGAATATAAATAAATG
>MKRK01000089.1:1588-2929 GCA_001896915.1 Clostridiales bacterium 43-6 | reverse complement strand
TTGCTTCGTCTGTGCTGGCGCCAAACACAAAAGAGGTGTATGCAGAAATCATAAAGCCGCCGTTGTCGCCGCCTCCCTGGGTATTCCCTGTGGCATGGACGATCCTGTATGTTCTGATGGGCATTGCCTTTTGCATCATAAAAGATTCCGACAGCAAAAACAAAAATAAAGCATTGCGGCTGTTCTATCTTCAGCTGGCATTGAACTTTTTGTGGACGCCGGTATTTTTTACCCTTCAGCTTTATTGGGTCGCCATGGTGATTTTGCTGCTTCTCTGGGCGGTGGTGCTGCTTACCACCTTCCGGTTTCGTCTGATCGATGCCACGGCGGGCAATCTGCTGATCCCCTATTTATTGTGGCTTTCTTTTGCGGCCTATCTGAATATGGGAGTCGCGTGTCTGAATTAACGAAGCACTGCCAAACCGGCATAGTTGGCGGCTTCGCCCAGCTCTTCTTCAATGCGGAGCAGCCGGTTGTATTTTGCGGTGCGCTCGCTTCGTGAGGGTGCACCGGTTTTTATTTGTCCTGTGCAAAGCGCCACGGCAAGGTCGGCGATGGTGGTGTCTTCGGTTTCCCCGGAGCGGTGGGACAGAATGGTATTGTATCCCGCCGCCTGTGCCGTTTTCACGGCGCCGATGGTTTCGGTCAGGGTACCGATTTGGTTCGGTTTGATGAGAATGGAATTGGCGACTCCTGTTTGGATGCCCTTTTGAAGACGGGCTGTATTGGTGACAAACAAATCGTCTCCCACCAATTGAACCTTTTGTCCGATTTTTTCAGTCAGCGCTTTCCAGCCCTCCCAGTCATTTTCGCCAAGACCGTCCTCCAGGGAAAGAATGGGATATTTGGCTGTCAGGTCCGCCCAATGGTCAATCAGCTCGGTGCGTGTCAGCCGGCGACCCTTTTTGGGGAGCAGATAGCTCCCATCGTCCTCATACCACTCGCTGGCGGCAGTATCCATGGCGATATAAAAATCCTTGCCGGCGTTGTAGCCTGCATTATCAATGGCTTCCAGAAGCGCCATGATGGCATCCTCGTCGTCGGTTAAATTCGGGGCGAAGCCGCCTTCGTCACCCACGGCGGTGGACAATCCCTTGTTCACCAGAACCTGTTTCAGGCTGTGAAACACCTCGGCACCCATTCGCAGAGCGGTATCAAAGCTGTCTGCGCCTATCGGCATAATCATAAATTCCTGAATGTCAATGTTGTTTGTGGAATGTGCGCCGCCGTTTAAAATATTCATCATGGGAACAGGAAGAAGGTTTGCCTCCTTCCCTCCGATCAGTTGGTACAAGGGGATATTTTGTGCTGCGGCTTCGGCTTTGGCGGTTGCCCGCGAAA
>MKRK01000089.1:0-1466 GCA_001896915.1 Clostridiales bacterium 43-6 | reverse complement strand
CACCGTCCCGCAGCTCGACCGCTTCATATTCTCCGGTAGATGCGCCCGAGGGTACCGATGCAATTCCCTTTTCGCCGTTGAGCAGGGTGACTTCTGCTTCTACTGTGGGAAAGCCCCGGGAATCTAAAATCTCCCGTCCGTGAATATTGGTAATAATCATGTGTGCTCATCCTTTCCGATGCTTCATTCAACGATGATACTCAGCCGATTGTCTTCCAGCGTATAATATAAGGGAACCACGTGGACGCCGGGATATTTTTTCTCAATCCGGCGGGATTCATACACCACGAATTCCATTTCGTTGTCAATTTCAAACATGGAGGCATAGTTCATAAAATGCTCTGTCGCCCGGTCCTTGTCCCAACCGGCGTTTTTGCAAAGCCCGTCAATAAACTGCTCCCGTTTGGACATCAGCCCCACCATTCCGCAATTATTATGTGCAATCAAAGCAATATGTTTCACACCGCCGATGGCAATGGCATAGGATACTTTAAATTCACAATAGCGTAAATTTGCACCGCCGGTACGGATGATATAGGCAAAGTTTTCGGGAATGGTCAATTGTTTTCGGTTGTCCATACACACCCCGATCAAAAGGGCGGCCCGTTGGTATTCGGCGAAGGGATAAGCAAAATTTTGATATTGTATCAGTTGGCCGATTGGCGTGTTTAAAATCGTTTCCGGGATTTTCTTTTCGTCGGTAATTGTTAAGAGATGCATACAATCCTCATTTCATAATGGTTATGTACACTCATTATACCTTCTTTGTTATTTTTTATCAACAGATTGTCAAATTTTTTTGTTGACATAATATGCACTTCGTTGTATAATTTATTGCACTGTGAATTTTGGAGGGATTGCTATGGCGAGATATGTCAATCATTTTCCGCTCAATAAAGATCCGCAAACGCTAACTCAGATGGTGGGAGATTATTTGACCTCTGAGGGCTTTGAGTATACCGTTTTCAAGGGGGAAACCGTCTGGAAAAAGGGAAAAGGGTTATTGACAGCCCCCCAGTTTGTGAAGCTTGGATTTATCGGCGATGGAGTTGTTGTTGAAGCTTGGCTGAAATATGCACTGTTTCCCGGCGTTTATGTGGGAGAAATGGGTATCACAGGGTTTTTCGGTGTTGCCATGAAAGTAATTCTGAAAGCAAGAGTGAAGTCAATTGAACAAATTATACTAAGTTAAAATATCGAGGCGTAGCTCAGTTTGGTAGAGTGCTTGGTTTGGGACCAAGATGCCGCTGGTTCGAGTCCAGTCGCCTCGACCATATTTTTAAACTTCTTGTTTTTTACTCTTGACACAAATACCTCTTCGTGTTATATTAGTTCTTGCGAAATGCGCTGGTGTAGCTCAGCCGGTAGAGCAGCTGATTTGTAATCAGCAGGTCGGGGGTTCAAATCCGTCCACCAGCTCCACTTTATTGATTACAACTTCATATTGATATGTGGGAGTGTTCCCG
>MKRK01000088.1:19338-19633 GCA_001896915.1 Clostridiales bacterium 43-6 | reverse complement strand
TTGAAAGCTCCGGCGTGCTGGATCACGTGGTCATGTTCCTAAACCTGTCCAACGATCCGATCATCGAAAGAATCATCACACCCCGCTGTGCGCTCACAGCCGCCGAATATCTTGCCTTTGAGCTAGACATGCACATTCTCGTTGTGATGACCGATATGACCTCCTATGCGGAAGCCCTGCGTGAATTCAGCTCCTCCAAGGGTGAAATTCCCGGCAGAAAAGGGTTCCCGGGCTATTTATATTCCGATCTGGCTTCTCTTTATGAACGTGCCGGCATGATAAAAGGCAAAGGCGG
>MKRK01000088.1:6606-19306 GCA_001896915.1 Clostridiales bacterium 43-6 | reverse complement strand
CCAATGAGGATATCACCCATCCGGTTCCTGACTTGACAGGATATATCACCGAGGGTCAGGTGGTGCTGGACCGTTCCTTACAAGGCATGGGCGTGTATCCTCCCATCGGCGTACTGCCTTCCCTGTCCCGTCTCATGAAGGACGGCATCGGTGAAGGTTATACAAGAAAAGACCATTCCCCTCTTGCCAATCAGCTGTTTGCCTCCTATGCCAAAGTGCAGGACGCAAGAGCGCTGGCATCGGTTATCGGTGAAGAAGAGCTGTCTTCCGTAGACAAGAAATACATTGAGTTCGGCAAGCTGTTTGAAACCAAATTCCTTTCCCAAACCCAAACAGAAGCCCGTAACATTATCGAAACCTTAGAGCTTGGCTGGGAAATCCTCTCCGCTCTCCCCCGGGAAGAGCTGGACCGTGTTGACTCAGACATGCTGAATGAACACTATAAGACAAAACAGAATTGAGCATGCAACACAAGCTTTTAACCAAGCATAATTCTGCATTCTGCATTAAAAAAGGGGTGGCATAGAAAATGGCGCAGACAGTTTTTCCTACCAAGGGTAATTTACTTGCGGTAAAAAAATCACTGGCTTTGGCGAAAACAGGCTTTGAGCTTCTTGACCGGAAAAGAAATATCCTCGTTCGGGAAACAATGGCTCTGATTGACATCGCCAATGAAATCCAAAGCGCAATTGACTCTACCTATTCTTCCGCCTATCAAGCACTCCAAATGGCAAATATCACCCTCGGTATCGTGGATGACATCGCAATGTCCGTTCCGCTGGATGACGGCGTAACCGTGGATTACAGAAGCGTCATGGGCGTAGAAATCCCGATCTTGTGCTATGAATGCACTGTCAACGAAAACGCATACGGCTATGACAGAACCAATTCCATGCTGGACGAAGCCTTCAAACGGTTTGAGGATGTAAAAAGACTGACCGTGCGGTTGGCAGAGATTGAAAACAGCGTATATCGCTTGGCAGACGGTATCAAAAAAACACAAAAGCGTGCCAACGCATTAAAAAATATCATCATCCCCCGTTTTGAAGAAACCGTGAAATTCATCACCGGGGCGCTGGAAGAAAAAGAACGGGAAGAATTTTCCCGGTTAAAAGTCATCAAACGTGCAAAAGAAAAACAAACCGCTGCGAACTGATCGCAGCGGTTTTTCTGTCTTATGTATAAAACAGTGGTTTTCCCGGTTAGGCGGTATCGCCACCGCCACTCCCCCGGCGTCACGACCGTTCTAAAGAACGGAGGCAATCCGTAACCAACTACTGACACTCCACTCCGGCGTCATTGCGAACCATACCGCAGTATGGTGTGGCAATCCGTTCTCCCCCCCAAAAAAAACGCAGAAGACTGCCTTTTTATCGGCGGTCTTCTGCTATAGAAAAGGGAAAGGAAAAGCTAAATGAGTTCTGCTAAATTGATGATTTCCAGTTTCTTTTCCTTTGCATAATTGACGGTATAAAACGTACCGCCCGAATTCTTTGTCAAAAACGCTATGCACAAATCCGAACCGTCCACAAGCGCCCTGTTTCGCTCGTGCATGCAACCTGTTTCATATCCTGCCAGCTTGGTTTTCATGGTATCGCTGTTTTGCATCACAAAATTATACTTATGAATATCCTCGTCGCTCCAGCCCTTGGTCTGGTTCAGACAAGGGATCTCCAGATGAAGCCTGATATGCTCATGCTTGCGTCTCAGCTTAATTACGGTCAAAGCCGCCACGGTGTCAAACCCTCTGGCTCCGCCGCAGTTAAACATCGTCACACCCTTTTCAATCAATGTTTCAATCATAGCTTCCAGCTTTTCTTGCAAGATATTTTCCTTGTCCTTTGGTAAAACCCTATGCCCCGTAAAGCAACAGGCACGTTTTTCAGTCATTTTCATCAGTCCTTTACAAATGTTAAGTACATTATAACCCATATTGGTAGTAATTGCAATACATATTTTAACTATTTTACTACACAATTGTGATGTATTATATTTCTAGAGGTGTTGAAAATGGATACTTTACAAAGAATAAGAAAGCTTCTGGATGAAAGAGGCTGGACAGAATACAGATTACACAAGGAATCAGGGGTTCCGCAATCCACTTTATCCAATATGTTCAAGCGGGACACTGCTCCGACCATCCCAACGCTTGAGTCTATCTGCAAAGCTTTTGGTTTAACCTTATCACAGTTTTTTTCATCCGGTGATGAAGCTGTCGAACTGTCACCCGAACAACGTGAAATGCTTGATAAATGGAACGCTTTGACCTCAGAGCAAAAAAAGTCATTGTTACAGTTGTTGAACAATATGTAGAAAAATGCTAGACAAACTCTGTCTAGCATTTTTTTCAACTTATATATTGCAATTTGGAAATTAATAATTTATTATGTAAATAAAAGATTAAAATCTTTGTAAAAAGGATGATTATAATGAAATATAAAACATTATTAAAACTGCTAGATAATATTTGTTACGAAGCACCTTCCAATTATAAAACATATAAACCTAAAATAGATAATCAGGATGCTGTTAATAGTGCAAGATCTAAGTGTTTTATTCATTTATATTTAAAAGTAAAAATGGGATTATTAGATTTCAAAGAGCGGCAAACATATATTACAGAAGGACCATATGACGGCGGTCTAGATGCTTATTACATCAATAATGAAAAACGATTAATCTATTTAATTCAATCAAAATTCAGAACTAACCAAAATAATTTTGAAGAAAAAGAATTATCTCTAGATGATTTAATAAAAATGGAAACTGAAAGTATAATTCAAGGCGAAGAAGTTGATTCTAATGGAAATCGTTATAACTCAAAAATTATTAATATGCAGACAAAAATTAACCAAATACCTGATATAGCAAGATATAAATACAAAATAATTATATTAGGAAATTTAAAGAGATATAATTCAACTCAAATTAGTAGAATTATTGGTGGTCTTGAATATGAGATTTTTGATTTTGAAAGAACATATTCAGAATTAGTTTTACCTATGTGTAAAAGTAATTATTATGACACTAAAGAAATTGAATGGATAATAAATATATCAGATAATGATTTTAAAATTTTGAACCAACAATTTGATACATCAATAGGCAAGTGTAATATTCATATCGCATTTATACCATTAAAATCCGTAGCTGAGTTTATGCTTAAATTTAAAAACTCAGTTTTACAGTTTAATCCAAGAAATTATTTAGATTTAGCAAGAAATAGTGTAAATATTTCTATAGAAAAATCAATTTCCAGTAATAAAACTAATGATTTTTCGTTATTAAATAATGGTATAACAATAGTATGCTCGAAATTTAGCCATCAGAGTTCTACCGGATCAAGTAATAATACGCAAGTTATCGTTGAAAATACTCAGATAATAAATGGTGGTCAAACTGCCTGTACTATAAGTAAAATAAAGGATAAGGCATTTTTAACAAATAAAAAAGTAATGATAAAATTTATATCTGCGCCTACTGATGATTATGAGAATTACTTAAGATTTATTGATACAATATCAAATGCGACTAATTTACAAACTAAAGTCACTGAACCTGATAGGAAATCAAATACGCTAGTACAAAGACAACTACAAATAGATATTTTTATGAGATATGGTTATTTATATGAGATAAAAAAAGGCGAATTTGGAGAAGTTAAAGATTTATTAGGTAAGGACAACCAAATAATTAATCGTATAATCTTAACAAAATGTATAACCGCATTTCAAGGTTTTTGCGCAAGAGCAAGAAGCGAAAGTGATTCGTTATTTGGTGAAAAATTTGATGATTTATTTGCGAAATTCAATACAAGTGAAATAATGTTATCATATCTTTGTTATAGCTATTTGTTATCATTAAAAGCAACGAAAAGAAATGGTTATTTGCAAACTCAATATGGCAATGCATTGAGATATGGTAAATATGCGGTAATTCAGGCAATTTCTGTTTATATAAAAAATAACATTATTAAATATGATGAAAATGGTATTACTAAAATTGCAAATGACTTAACTCAGAATATACTAAATCAATGGAATCAATTTGAAATTTTTATACAAACTAAAATTACTAATTCAACGTATTTTAATAAGAATTCAGATTTTGGTAATTATTTTAAAAGTAAAAATGCAGAAAATGACATTGACGATTATAATTGGATGTCTTAAAATCCATTAACGAGATCAATAATGTATTACTGCGCTTTAAATATTGACCACCCACCCTCACTCAATCACCTTAATCACCACCTCAAACGGTTGATCCTCATCGTATTCCTGCTCCACCGGCATGGTCTCCCTTCCGAACAGCCAGTCTTTGATTTCTTTGGCACAGTTGACACGCAGTTCAATTTTGGCGGTTTCATCCCGCATGGTATCGATTAAAAGCTGGGCGACGTCATTCATGGCAACCGTCAGCTTTTTGCTGATATCCAGCGAGGTTTCGTATTTGCTTTTTTGCTTCTTCGGCATTCTGATTTCCTCTTCCCCTTTGGATGGCTAGCATGGTAAAAGCGGCGGGATGCATACAGGCATATGCATCCGTTACGACCTGCACGGGGCGGATTGGCAGGATGGTTTCTAATAAGATCAACCACCCGATACAAAAACAAAGCCGCCCGTGGGCGACTCTTTCCGTTATCAAAATAACACAGGACAAACAGACAAACAACGACATAATATTTGCTTTTTTCATAATAATTTCTTGACATAATATGCTAACAAGGATATAGTAACGGTAAGAAATAAAGCTTCCGGAATTTTGCAGGAGGAACACTGCGAGACTGGACTGCCATATTTCGAATTCCTATCATTATTGTATCAAAGACAAAACATCCGGGATGATTCTATGACCATAGTGTTGCGGACCGGCAGTATTTCTGAAAATAAAAATATGAGGTGTTGTGATGAAAAAAAACAGAAGCGTCCTGGGCATTTTCAGTGGCATTGTATATCTTCTTCTATCCGTTTCTTTGAGTTTCGGGCTAATTCTTTCAATTGTTTATACGTTTTATGACAGCACGGATTTTACATATTGGACGATCAACAAAGAAAATTTCGCGGTGTATTTCTCTATGATTGTGATCATTCTTTTCGCTGTTTCGTCAATTTTATTTTCGCTGTTCTTTTTATATCAAACGATTTTCCACCGCTTCCAAACCATGAAACAAAAACTAAGAACCATGTCGTGGATTGTAATCAATTATTTTCTGTTTTCTATGACGCCGACATTGTTTTTTTGCAACCCTTATAATGAAAATCCATTTTGGCGTTATATTGATGCTCATTTATTTCCAACTCTGGTGATATTACTTCCACTTTTGTTTATCCTGCCTACTGTGTTGGCAGTGGTGTTTCTGTTAAAATCAATGCCAAAAGCAGACCCTGAAACGGACAGCGGAATGAAGCAGAGAAAAGTTAAGCCATCGGTTGTTTTGGCGGCTTTGTTTCATACGGTGATTTCCATTGTATTCAGCCTTATGTCACTGGCTTTTCTGTTATCGTTCCTATCCGATGATGAGAATACCTTATATATTTACATTATTTTTGTATTCATCTTCATTTGTTTGTTTGGTGTGATATCCTTCCTTCTGCCCATCGTTCGTTTTGTCCGTTTCGTGTCTAAAAGCCCCAAGAAGACAAACCCACTCGCTAAGCTTTTCATTACATTGATGGTTCAATATTTCCTCTTCTCCCTGATACCCAGTATACTATTTTTGCAAATATTCATCCAGTCAATTGATTATATCAACTACAGCAATCTTTATATTCAGATATCCGGTTTAACACCATTGATTATGATTGCTGCTACTGTTTTTGCTCTGTTACCCATGAAAAAAGCCGCTCTCATGGAAGCAACCCCGAAAAGTCTGTCCCATTAAACCATACGGAGGACACATATGAACAGCAAATTAAAAATCTTTCACCTCATCAGCTGCGCGCTGTATTCCGCAGTGGCACTGTTTTTTTGCCTGTTGTTTTTCTTGAATTTTTTTCGAACAAACAGAAGTACAAACATTTTTGATACTATATACGGCAATCAGCTGATACTTTTTAATAATATAATTTTATTTTTTTGTTTCTTGTCATTTGTTGCATCGATTGTTTTCTTTGTGGTAACCACCATCAAAAATCAACATACCTCAAACTCTATCTTAATCCTAATGTCTTGGGTAATATTAAACTATCTTCTCTATATTGCGGTACCCAGCTATCATAATATTTCTAATATGATATATAATATTAGCATCATTCATGTTGTTTTTATCAACCATCCTGAAATCTGCTATTTCGTGATATATTCACTGGCTGTCAGCACAGCGCTGGTGATTATTTCAAGCGCATTCATGTTGAAACGCCAAGCCAGCACAGGCATAATTCAAGAACAAATAACAAGATTAAAACCGCTGTATTCCACCAGTACCATTTTACACATGCTTGTATCTCTGTATTTCATCATTGCCTTTGTTAGTAATTTTTTATTATCCATCTCCTTCAATATGAACAGCGAAACGCCTTATGCATCCAATTTGACAGAGCTTTTCATCAATGCTTTTTGCTTCTTCTCTTTTCTGTTTCTCCTCTATTATATCCGTTACAGAGTGAACCTGCAGTCTTTTGACCCAAAAGGCATTCACCGCCTGCTAACAGTGATTGTATGGGCCGCCATCAATTTTATCGTATTTTCTTTTTCAACGACCATTGAATTTTATCTGAAGATACCATTTTTCATTTTTAGTATTTATCACTATGGATATATGGATATCTATATCATTCGCTTTGCTCTTATTCTCACTACCGCTCTGATGATTCTGTCCTGCGTTTTGTTGATGAAAAAAACACAGCAATCCTCGGAGCTGCAATCGGTTGACATAACACCATATGAACCTCAATAAAAACAAAGAAAGGGGCGGAAAATCCGCCCTTTTCTTTGTTGATTGGATCGGCAGCAGAATATCTCAATGCCGCTGTCCTATGCATTGCTTGCGGTTTGCCCGACCGATAGGGTTACCGGCAAAGGATATCAAGCTCCACTCTCAACCATCCAGACGCCAAACCTGCTACAATATCTCTTCAATCCCGAACCCGTCACACAGCTCTGCAAAGCCTTCACACAGCTCCAGCAGAGAAAAATCCCATTCCTTCAGTTCCTCATCGCTGTAACCCAGCATTTTTTGATAAAACAACACCCCGGCGGCAAAATTCCCTCCGCTGGGATTCTCGTCAAACTCCTCAAACAGGCGGTTTTCCCCTTCGTTGAGCTTGCCTTTTTCCAACAGGACCGTCAGCTCGCCAAGCAGTGTGTCGTTACCCTTTTCTGCCTTGATGTGATAGACCAACAGCTCATCAAAGCCCTTTTTGCGAAAAAACACCTGACCCGACAACCGTTTTAACAACCTGGTCTGTTTCAATATAAATTCACCGCTGAAAACGCTCACGCACAACAATCCCTTAATGTATATTTCTTTTATTATATGGCATCTTTGTTGCTTTCGCAAGTATGAAATTGCCCTTTTCCGCCCTTGTGTCCGGTATCACCAAAACTTAGTGCCGGTCATAGTATTTTTCTATTTTCAACTACGGGATAACGTGGTATAATACTATCTATTATGGAGGTGCGGAAGTGGCGAATATACTGGACAACAAAAAATATCTGCTTTTTGACGGCGCAATGGGAACCTATGTGGCTGAAAAATACAATATCATGTTCTGCGAGTTTGAAAATTTGCACAATCCCGAACGGATTCTGGACATTCACAAAGAATACATCGCCGCCGGCGCAAAAGCGATCAAAACCAACACCTTTTCTGCGAACACCTTTACGCTGAAAACGGATTTTGATACGGTCAAAAGCATCATTGACAGTGGCTGTTCCCTTGCAAAACAAGCGGTATCCGGCACCGATACGTTGATTTTTGCCAGCATCGGACCCATCCGGGACAAAGACAGCGAGCTCACCATTCCCGAACAGAAAAAAATCATCGATGTGTTTTTTGATAATCACATCAACACCTTTATTTTTGAAACCTTTTCGGAATATGAGACCTTAATCACCCTGTCCCGTTATATCAAAGAAAAGGACAAGGACAGCTATATCATTGCCGAATGTACCGTCAATGCAGACCGGTATACAAGCCGGGGAATTTCCGTTTCGGAAATCATCAAAGCACTGGACAAAACAGACGAAATCGACGCCTGCGGATTTAACTGCACCTGCGGACCCCTGCATTTGCTGGAAATCGCAAAGGAGCTTCCCAAAATCTCCAAGCCCGTTTCCATCATGCCCAACGCGGGGTATCCCACCTTTATAGGCGGTCGTTCTTTTTATAAAAGCTCACCCATTTATTTCGGTGAAAAATTAAGCGAGATCCACAGCTGCGGAGTGCAGATCCTGGGCGGCTGCTGCGGTACCGGACCGGATTATATAAAGCAGGCCACAAAGGCGCTGGAAGCCACGGAAAACAGCGAAAAAACCGAAACGGTAACCATAACCGTGAAGGAAAAAACGGCAAAGCCGAAAACAAAGAAGAAAAATCTCATTGCGGTTGAGCTGGATTCCCCCTTAGACACCAATGCGGAATATTTCTATGAGGGTGCCAAAATCCTGTCCCGTGCCGGCGCGGATTTCATCACCATTGCCGACTGCCCCCTGTCCCGGGCAAGAATGGATTCCAGCATGCTTTCCGCCAAGCTGAAACGGGATTTTAACATTGACGCCATCCCCCACCTCACCTGCCGTGACCGTAACATCAACGCCACCAAGGCTTTGCTGCTTGCCCTCTATGCCGAAGGCATCCATGAGATACTGGCGGTAACGGGAGACGCCATTCCCTCTGCCGACCGAAACGAGATCAAGGGTGTGTATAATTTCAATTCCGTAATGCTTGCCTCCTTCATCGGCAACCTGAACGAAACGATTTTTTCCGAAAACCCTTTCACGATTTCCTGTGCGCTCAACATCAATCAAAACAATTTTGAAGCCGAGCTGAAAAAGGCAAAGCGCAAGGAAGAAGCGGGCTGTTCCCGTTTTCTCACCCAGCCGGTCTATACAGATGCCTCCCTCGAAAATCTTGCTCTGGCAAAGCAGGTGCTGAAATCCCCTGTTCTGGCAGGCTTAATGCCTGTGGTCAGCTATAAAAATGCTTTGTTCATCAACAGCGAGGTGCCGGGCATCACCATCCCCGACGCCATCATCAAAGCCATGGAGCACGCCGACAGGGAAAAAGCGGCACAAATCGCCGTAGAAAGCATCCTTGCCATATCCGAAAAAATCAAGGGTCTTTGTGACGGCTATTATCTCATCACCCCCCTGAAACGGGTGGATATCATTGAAACAATCATCAAGGGGTTATAATACCGTTTTTGTGTTCAAAATCGGACCGTATCAAAGGAAACCAAATGAAGGAGAAATCAAATGATTATCATAGGCGAAAAATTAAACAGCTCCATTCCGGCTATGTATGAAGCCATGAAGCAAGGCGACAATGAGCATATCACCAAAATCACAAAGGCACAAATCGATGCCGGAGCGGATTATATTGATGTGAACACCGCTTTGTTTGACGATGAAATTGAAAAAATGAGGGTTACGCTGGATTTGATCTTACCTCTGAAGCCCGCCGGCATTTCCGTCGACAGCACAAACCCAAACGCAATTGAGTCCGCTCTGAAAAGGCTTGATGGCACCAAAACCCTGATCAACTCCATCTCGCTGCAAAAATCCCGTCTGGACGGGATGCTGCCTCTCATCAGGGAATATCGGCCCGGCGTGGTCGCTCTGCCCTTTGACGATACCGGCTCCCCCAAAACCGCCAAGGACCGTGTGGAGAACGCCGACCGGCTGATCGATCTATTGGTGAAGGAGGGTACAGGCATCGAAAATATCTATCTCGATATTGTTGCCGAAACCCTGGGAAGCGAGTTTGAATCCGGCAGAGAAGCATTGACGGCGGCAGCGGTCTTAAGAGAGAAATATCCGGCTCTCCATTTGAGCTGCGGTTTATCAAACGTGTCCTTCGGGCTTCCCAAACGAAAATACCTCAACATTGCTTTTCTGACCGCCGCCATCACCATGGGGCTGGACACAGCAATCATGGACATCACCTCCCCCGACATGCAAATGGCGCTGAAAGCCGCCCTGCTGGTCAACGGACAGGACGAATACTGCGTTGAATACATCACCGCTTACCGGGAATTGTTCGCATAAAAGTTTTGCCCGTAAAGCGTTAAGCGTATAACAAAGGCCGGTGCACATAATCCTTGTGCACCGGCCTTTGTTACTCTTTTATTTGCCAGACCTTAATCCAATCGACCATATATTTCTGAGGCCATACAGAGGGACTGAAGCTGTCGGGGGAACCCGCCCAGCTGCCGCCGATGGCAAGATTGAGAATGAGAAAGTGGTTCTCAAAAAAAGCTTCTCTCATGGTTTCGTCTTTATCAATATCAAAACCGCCAAACGGAATGTTGTCTATATAGGGCTGAATTCTTTTTTCTGTCCATTCAATCCCGATTACATGATAATGATCCGCCAGCTTTTCCCCTTTCATTCTGCCGGGCAGTTCATAATTGCCGATATTCAGATTGCTTGCCTTTTCGCCCCATGCATCCGTCGGATCCATCGCCGGGTCGCACCAGTGCAGTGCTGCCTGGTATTGCGCATCACGGTTATAGTTGTTCCACTTGTCGGTACCGCCCACCATTTCCATGATATCGATTTCGCCCCCCCAGGGCCATCTGCAGTTTTCACCCATGGTCCAGAACGCCGGCCACATTCCCTGTGAAAACGGCAGCTTGGCAAGCATTTCAATGCGACCGAACTTAAAATATTTCTTGTGCTCCGATTTGATTGAACCTGCCGTAAAGAAGGAGGTATAGGTTTGTCCGCTGTGCTTTTTACCGGTATACTTTTTGCCGGATTTTCTTCCGTAAATAATCAGATGACTATGACTGACCTCAACATTTTCCGGAATATTGACCTGTTCCTCCGCATCGGCATAGATCATATTATGAATCGTCCACCAATCGGTATTGAGACTGTCTCCGTTAAAATCGTCAATAAATTTCAGCTCGTAGGTATCTCCGGTGATAGGAGATTGTATGGTATCACCGATATTGATTTTATCAAAACCCGCCGCCTTTTTTGCATATTTCATCTCAATCACCTCAATTGTTTCTGGCTTTAGCATACCATCAAATGATAAAATATGCAAGATTGTATCCGGATTGATTTTATGACAATCCTGTTTTGATTTGGAATGTGTCCCGTTTAGAGTGGAGGAAGTAAGGTTTTCTTCCGATCATTGTATCCGCCGCACCGGCACACTGAAACTATGCTCTCATAACCCCGGAACAATAAAACTCTAAGCCAAAAAATGGCTGATGCACGGTATCCATGTGCATCAGCCATTCCCTTATTCTTTGATCTGCCAGACCTTTACCCAGTCGATCATATATTTCTGAGGCCAAACGGTCGGGCTGTAGCTGTCGGGCGAGCCCGCCCAGCCGCCGCCGACAGCAAGATTCAGCAGCATAAAATGCTCCTTGAAGAAAGCTTCCCGCATGGTGGGGTCCTGGTCGATATCGTGACTGCCGTAAGGAATGTCATCGATATACGCCGTTATTTTTTTGTCTGTCCATTCAATGCCGATCACATGATATGCATCCGCCAGCTTTTCGCCTTCCATTTTGCCGGGCATATCATATTTTCCTGCGCCGGAATGGGATGCCTTGCCGCCCCATGCATCCTTTGGTTCCAGATCAGGGTCACACCAGTGCAGGGCCGCCGAAATGGTTCCGTCGCGATTAAAATTGTTCCACTGGTCGGTGCCACCCACCATTTCCATGATGTCGATTTCACCGCCCCATGGCCAGCCGCGGGCTTCCCCCATCATCCAGAAGGCAGGCCACATACCCTGTGAATAAGGCAATCTGGCAAGCATTTCGATACGACCGAACTTAAACGCCACCTTACCCTGGGATTTAATGGCGCCGGAGGTGTAATGGGAAGTATAGGGCACATTGCCGTGCTTATGACCGGTATATTCCTCTTCAGTTTTTCTCGCTGTAAGAATGAGATGACTGTCCTCTACTGTTACATTCTCGGGCAAATAGACTTCTTCCTCCATGTTGTCAAACACCATGGGGTTATAGGACCACCAGTCCATATTCAGACTGTCGCCGTCAAAATTGTCTATGAACTTCAGTTCATAGGTTTCTCCGCTGATGGGCGATTGTATGGTATCTCCGATGGTGATCTTCTCAAAGCCCGCCGCTCTCTTTGCCTGTTCCATTGTATATGCACCTCAAAAAACAAATTTACGGAAAGAATACCATTATTCTTAGAATTATGCAATAGTAATCTTATGAAATAATATAACTATCTTATTTTTCTATGAATTTTTTAGTGTGGAGTTTGGAGTGTTGAGAGTTGAGTGTATGTATCCTTCGGATAAATTTAATTCCGCGACAGCGGCACTTAAGCTTCACTCTCCGCTCTTAACACTCCACACCACCATAAAAATTAATTATAACCAATAAAATATTGCCTTTTTCATGGCAGTATACTATAATAATCATTAGCCTTAATAGATAACCGAAAGGATGACTGACTTGTTTAATGAAATGATGGATACAATCGGATTTGTATCGGGCTTCGACAGCGAAGTCGGCAACGCAATGAAGGAAGAATTGCTGCG
>MKRK01000088.1:4711-6558 GCA_001896915.1 Clostridiales bacterium 43-6 | reverse complement strand
GCCGTAATGGCAGCCATGGGAAGCGCACTTACCAATAAATATGCGGAAGGATATCCCGGACGCCGTTATTATGGCGGCTGCCAGTGTGTTGACGTGGTAGAAACCATCGCCATCGAGAGAGCAAAACAGCTCTTCGGCGCTGACCACGCCAATGTCCAGCCCCATTCCGGTGCACAAGCGAATTTAGCAGCTTATTTTGCCGTGCTAAAGCCCGGCGACACCGTAATGGGCATGAACCTTGCCCACGGCGGTCATTTGACCCACGGTTCTTTGGTCAATATGTCCGGTGCGGTCTACAATTTTGTTCCCTATGGTGTGGATGACAGCGGCTTTATTGATTATGACGAAATGAGGAAAATCGCCAAAGAATGCAATCCGAAGCTGATTGTTGCAGGCGCCTCCGCTTATCCCCGTGCCATCCGGTTTGACATCATTTCCGATATCGCAAAAGAAGTCGGCGCGCTGTTTATGGTCGACATGGCACACATTGCAGGTCTGGTTGCCGCCGGGCTTCATATGAACCCTGTCCCCTATGCCGATATTGTCACCACCACCACCCACAAAACATTACGGGGACCCAGAGGCGGTATGATTCTGTGCAAAGAAGAGCTGGCAAAAATCATTGACAAGGCAATTTTTCCGGGCACCCAGGGCGGTCCGCTGATGCATATCATCGCTGCCAAAGCCGTCTGCTTCGGCGAAGCCTTGCAGGACAGCTTCAAAGACTATCAATCCCGCATCATTGCCAACGCAAATGCACTGGCAGCCGGGCTGACGGACCGAGGACAAAAGCTAGTCTCCGGCGGAACGGACAATCACCTGATGCTGCTTGACCTCCGGGGTACAGGCGTCACCGGCAAGGTGCTGGAGCACCGCCTTGACGATGTATACATCACCGCCAACAAAAACGCTATCCCCAACGATCCGGAAACACCCTTTGTCACCAGCGGTGTCCGTCTCGGCACCCCGGCGGCAACCTCAAGAGGGCTGGACACCGGCGATATGGACAATATTGCAGAATACATTACTCTTGCCGTTACGGATTTTGAAAATAACATTGAAAAAATCCGCGAGGGCGTGGGTGCCATCTGCCAAAAGCACCCTTTATATGAATAAACCCCTGTAACAATGATTACAGCCGTTTTTCCGGCGAAAAGCGGCTGTATGCTTTTATTTCACAAAGACAGGAAAGGACGGATCCCTATGGCAGTATTCAACGGAATGATTTTTTCATACAGTCTTGGTTTCAAAACCAGCATCTCTGTGATTATCCCCGGAGAAAATAACGCACGCAAATCGGACATGCCCCTGTTATATCTGCTGCACGGTCTTTCGGACGATCATCACAACTGGCTGTACCAAACCAGCATCACCCGCTACGCCGAACAGCACAACATCATCGTCGTCATGCCGGAGGTGCAAAGAAGCTTTTATGCCGATATGGAGCACGGACCGAAATACTTTACCTATGTGGCACAAGAGCTTCCCCAAATCATGGAAACCTTGTTCGGGCTGACCCACAAAAGAAAAACCACATTTGTGGCGGGTCTTTCTATGGGCGGTTACGGAGCCATGAAATGCGCGCTCACACGCCCTGAATTTTACGGCAAGATTGCCAGCTTTTCCGGTGCACTGGACGCAGAAGCACATCGGCACGATTCTCTGATGCCTGACTTTTATCTTCCCTTTGGAAACGAAATGAAGCCGGAAAACGATCTCTTCTCCCTTTGTGAAAGGCTGCCGAAGAAAAACCGCCCGGATATCTTCATCACCTGCGGAACAGAAGACTTTTTGTATCAGGACAACGTCAATTTCCGTAGGAAGCTGGAGGAACAGAGCATCCCCTA
>MKRK01000088.1:0-4345 GCA_001896915.1 Clostridiales bacterium 43-6 | reverse complement strand
TAAGAAAAATAGCCCTAACATGATGAACCATTTCAAAAAATAATATAAACCACGATTACTTGCTTTTAAGGCTTTGGCTTTTAAACGGAACTGATAAATATATCCAAAAAGCTTATTTAACCCGCCTGTTTGGTCACCCGCTTCATTGGGTGAGCTGGCTGCCGTCATGACACTTTTACCGAACCAATGATTAAACTTTTCCATAAAACGGTTTTTTAATGGGCGTTCTACATCAGCGAAAAAGATAATACGATTCTGTTCAGTGGTGTTTTCCGCATAATGGATATAGGTTTCATCAAACACCACACTTTCACCATCACGCCACGAATATCGCTGACCATCAACATCAATAAAACAGCGATCATCATTTGGTGTAATAAGACCTAAATGGTAACGCAATGAACCCGCATAAGGATCACGATGGCGAACTAAACGGCTATCTGGCGCTAACTCAGTAAACATCGCAGCTTTGATTGTTGGAAGGGTTTTTAATAATGCAGTTGTTTTTGGGCAAAGTTCAGCGGCAGATGGATGTGCCGAGTCATACCATTTCAAATAGAAACGTTTCCAACCTGTTTTAAAGAAGGAATTGAAACCGAGATCATCATAACTACTTGAAGCTTTAATCCCACCTTTGTCATATAAAGCTTTGGCTTCGTCTCGAATCATTTCCCAATTTTCATCTAAAACTTTTAAATCTTTAAAATACTGCGTATCAATATAAGGTTGATTCGGTACTTTAGAAAACATGTACATTAAAAAGTTTATAGGTGCAAGAATCGTTGAATGATCGAAAAATTGACGATAAAACGAATGCTTTACTTTACCGCGTCGTTGAATATACAAAGCTGAAATAATAAAAATCGCTAAAATGATCCATTTAACCATTGAAAAAATCGACCAAAAAAATGAATCTCGGAATTTTATCATTGTCTTTTTTAATTTCTAGCCAATTTTGGTTCAACAATTTGTTCCACTTAATTCATTAGATAAAATAAACAATAAATATCATGTAGATATAGAAAATGATCTTCCAATGAAAATTGTTATTTTTTTATTTTTTGCTGTTTTTTGACCAAATACATTTTTGCATCAGCTTCATGAATCAAAGTAGATGCATCCAAGTAGCCATCAACATGATCTGTTTGTTTTACACCGATACTCAAAGTAATACTCGGTTCAATTTGATAAACATACTGTAGTAATCTCGGAACGAAACTTTCAAGTGCCTGTGCTTCAGTACAACGCGGAAATACAATACAAAACTCATCTCCACCACATCTAAAACAATGATCATCCAAACGTGCAACGAATCGAATCGCATCCGCTACAACTTTTAAGATTTGATCACCTTTAGAATGCCCAAAATTATCATTGATCATTTTAAAATCATTGATATCGATAAATACGACTGTAACAGGTTCTAAACTTCGTTCAGCTGCATAAATTGTCGAATTTAAAATACGATTTAAATGTCTCACATTTAATAGTCCTGTGAGCGGATCAGTTTGAGATAAAGCTTCCATTTGCTGAGCACGATCTTCTAACACAGAAGCATATTGCTCAATTTTTTCTTTAGATGCCTTCAACTCACTGACCAGACTCCACACATAGGTTTCTACAACCAGCGAAATATCAAACATAAATAACTTTTCTAAAGTAGAACGTATTTGATGAAAATTCTCTGTATCGCCTAGCTGTTGTTGAATCATCGATATCAGCATGGTTTTGAGATGATAGACTGCAGATAAATATAATTTGGGTTCGACACCAATTCGTTTATGCACTAAACCAATTCTCAATCGGTTATTGACATAATTGGCATCATAATTACCTGAAAAAAGTTCTACCAAGTATTGGCGTTGTGCATGTTGTAACCGAGATAAAGTGTCTATATCACCAATCAGTGAAGCAATCTCAGAAATCGAAGTTTGCTGTTGATAAAAGGTAATCACAACTTGGTCAAGTAGATACTCAAGATCAATTTGTTCCCCTAAGTCAACCAACTGCTGTAATTCTTGATGACTTAAACTAAGCAAAGATCGTCGATATTCAATTTCTTCAATCGAAATATGCATTTGTTTCATCAATGTTTGGTCTGTTGGTTTCATCTTTTACCCATCCTTCCCTAACAGGTTTGTTTTTTTATTCAGCTTCCCAACCACATCATCAACAAATAATTATTTTTCTATTCGTTTTCACATAAACCCTAAAAATAGCTATAACTAACATTTTTTGTCATAAAATCAAACTATGTCTCATTTCAAAAACAAAAAAAATCTTTCAAAATCCTTTTTCAACAAAGAGTTAACAATAAAACATTGCTTTCGCTATATCTATAATAAAGCAATAAATAAGCCATAACTTTATCAACTTAACTTAAATATTAGCTTAAATATGCTAATAAAAAATATATGAATTTAAAAATGATTTATGGGTTGCTTAATGCACTTTTTACGTTTAAAACCGATAATCACATGACTAAAATCAATCAACTTTTCACTGTTTTTAAAGGAAAAAATAGCTTTCTATTTTTATACAAGCCTTAGAAATAAATTCTTTAAAAGAATAGATGACCCTAGCGTCACGGCTTGATACAACTTGTTATGTCCTTTTTGGATATAGTTATCGTAAGATTAGCGAAGCATTTTGTGTGCGCTAACGCATACACGCTTTATGACATCAACTCAGAATCCTCCACAACAAGGGAGATCAGGCATGATCCACGCTGGCAATGCCATTACCGTCCAAATGCTTGCGGACGGAATTGCAGAATTCCGCTTTGACTTACAAGGTGAGTCGGTTAATAAATTTAACCGTGCAACCATCGAAGACTTCCAAGCAGCAATTGCTGCGGTTAAAGCCAATAACGACATTAAAGGCTTAGTTGTTACCTCTGGTAAATCAACATTTATCGTTGGTGCAGATATTACTGAATTTGGCGACAACTTCGCTGCTGGTG
The DNA here is from genome assembly GCA_001896915.1 of Clostridiales bacterium 43-6. GTDB lineage: Bacteria > Bacillota > Clostridia > Oscillospirales > Acutalibacteraceae > MKRK01. The sequence goes on along the minus strand of MKRK01000088.1, from coordinate 1,383 downwards.
AACAAGCAATTGTTGATTGGCTTATGCCTGTACATGACGTCTTCAATAGCTTTGAAGATTTAGACATCCCTAAAGTTGTTGCTATTAATGGTACAGCGCTTGGTGGTGGTTTTGAAATGTGCTTAGTGTGTGACTACCGTGTCATGTCTGAGCAAGCTCAAGTTGGCTTACCAGAAATCAAACTTGGTATCTATCCTGGTTTTGGTGGTAGCGTACGTTTAAGCCGTGTAATTGGTATCGACAATGCTGTTGAATGGATGGCAATGGCGAACCCGAAAAAACCAGCTGCTGCACTAAAAGATGGTGCTGTAGATGCGGTTGTTGCTGCTGACAAACTTCAAGAAGCTGCGATTGATTTGGTAAAACAAGCCATTGCTGGTCGTTTGAATTGGAAAGCAAAACGTCAAGAAAAATTAGACGCGATTAAATTGAATCCACTTGAACAAATGATGGCGTTCAATACAGCAAAAGGTGCGGTACTTGCAAAAGCAAACCCAGCACAATACCCTGCGCCAAAATTGTTACTTGACTCATTACAAGCAGGTGCAAGCCTTACACGTAATGACGCATTAAAAGCAGAAGCTCAAGGTTTTGCTAAAGCAGCAATTACTCCACAAGCAGGTGCATTGATTGGCTTATTCATCAATGACCAAGTGGTGAAGAAAACTGCGAAGAAATATGAGAAAGGTGCTCACCCTGTAAACCAAGCAGCTGTATTAGGCGCAGGTATCATGGGTGGTGGTATTGCTTACCAAACGGCAAGCAAAGGCACACCAATCATCATGAAAGACATTGGTAACCCACAACTTGCACTTGGTATGAAAGAAGCGAACGGCTTACTGACTAAGCAAGTTGAACGCAAGAAAATGAAACCTGCGCAAATGGGTGAAACACTTGCTCGCATTCGTCCAACTTTAAGCTACGATGAGTTTAAAGAAGTGGATATCGTGATCGAAGCAGTGACTGAAAATCCAAAAGTAAAAGAGATGGTACTTGCAGACACTGAGAAAAATGTTCGTGAAAACACGATTATTGCTTCTAACACGTCTACGATTTCAATTACGCGTTTGGCGAAAGCATTGCAACGTCCTGAAAACTTTGTTGGTATGCACTTCTTTAACCCAGTACACATGATGCCATTGGTAGAAGTGATTCGTGGTGAGAAGACATCTGATGAAGCGATTGCAACAACTGTTGTTCTTGCTCAAAAAATGGGTAAAACACCAATCGTTGTCAACGACTGCCCAGGTTTCTTAGTTAACCGTGTATTATTCCCTTACTTTGGTGCATTCGATCTTCTTGTAAAAGATGGTGCGGATTTCCAACAAGTGGATAATGTAATGGCGAAATTCGGCTGGCCTATGGGTCCTGCATACTTAATTG
>MKRK01000087.1:8156-10749 GCA_001896915.1 Clostridiales bacterium 43-6 | reverse complement strand
GATTGCCAAAATGCCAAAAACAATATCACCACTTTCTGTGCACCACCCACCATGTACCGCTTTTTCATCAAGGAGGATCTGGCAAAATATGATCTGTCCTGTCTGAAATATGCCACCATAGCGGGAGAGGCGCTGAACCCCGAGGTGTTCAACCAGTTTTATAAAGCCACCGGTCTGAAGCTCATGGAGGGCTTCGGACAAACCGAAACCACCGTAATGATCGCCAATATTGTGGGTATGGAGCCACGACCCGGTTCTATGGGTAAGCCTGTTCCCCAGTATGATATCATCATCGCTGACGAGGACGGAAACGAGGTTCCTCCCGGTGCTACCGGCGAAATCTGTATGAGAACCGCTGTAAAGCCCATCGGCTTATACATGGGTTATTACAACGATAACGAGCTGACGAATCATGTTTGGCATGACGGACTTTATCACACCGGCGACACCGCATGGAGGGATGAGGACGGCTATTATTGGTATGTCAGCCGTCTGGACGATATCATCAAATCCTCCGGCTACCGCATCGGTCCCTTTGAAATTGAGAGCGTGCTCATGGAGCATCCTTCCGTTCTGGAATGTGCCATTACCGGTGTTCCCGACGAAGTCCGTGGACAGGTGGTCAAGGCGACCATTGTTCTTGCCAAGGGGTATCCCGCAAGCGAAGAGCTGAAAAAGGAAATTCAGGATCACGTGAAAAACTTGACGGCACCCTATAAATACCCCCGGATCATTGAATTTGTAACCGAGCTGCCAAAGACCATTTCCGGTAAAGTTCGCCGTGTTGAAATTCGAGAAAAAGGCTAAAGATTTGACCCCGAACACCTTGTGTTCGGGGTTGTATTTTCTAATTTTTATGGTACAATAAGGTTGAGGTGAGGATATGACAATCAATAAGCCTTACAATTTAACAATGCTTGCTGATTTTTATGAATTTAAGATGGCAGACGGGTTTTTGTCCTGCGGGATGGAAAACCGCATTGCCTGTTTTGATATGTTTATCCGCGGGATACCGGACGGCGGTGGTTTTGCCATCATGGCAGGACTGGAGCAGATGGTGGAGCATATTAAAAATTTGTCCTTTCGAGAGGATGATATTGAATTTTTAAGGAGCAAGAAAATCTTTTCTGAAGAGTTTCTGTCCTTTCTGAAAAACTTCAAATGCTCCTGTGATATTTTTGCCGTGCCGGAAGGCACGCCGATATTCCCCTACGAGCCGATCATTACCGTCAAAGGTCCTGTAATCGAAGCCCAGTTTATCGAAACACTGATTTTGAACACGGTAAACTACCAGTCTTTGGTCGCCACCAAGGCGAACCGCATTGTCCGCGCGGCAGATGGCAAGGGCGTGCTTGCGTTTGGCTCCCACAGAGCCCACGGCAGCGAAGCCGCCTTATTTGGGGCCAGAGCCTCCTACATCGGCGGCTGTATGGGTTCCTCCTGTACTCTGGCGGACAGCGAATATGCCGTTCCGTCCTATGGCGTAATGGCTCACAGCTGGGTACAGCTGTTTGACAGCGAACTGGAAGCCTTCAAGGTCTATGCAAGGAAATATCCCGATAACTGTACACTGTTGGTGGATACCTACAGCACACTGAAATCAGGGATCCCCAATGCCATAGAAGCCTTCAATGAAATACTGGTGCCCGACGGGTACCGTCCCAAATCCATCCGTATCGATAGTGGCGATATTACCTATCTTTCCAAGAAAGCACGCAGGATGTTAGACGATGCTGGCTTTCCGGACTGCCAGATTATTGCGTCAAACTCGCTGGATGAATACATCATCCGGGATATTTTAATCGAGGGTGCCAAGGTAGATGTATTTGCCGTGGGCGACAGGCTGATGACAGCCCAGTCCGATCCGATTTTCAGCGGGGTATATAAGCTGTCCGCCATTGAAAACGATCAGGGTGTTATTGCACCTAAAATCAAACTGAGTGAGAACATTACCAAGCTCAACGTGCCGGGACAAAAAAAGCTTTGGCGGTTGTTTGACCGTGAAAGCGGCAAAGCCATCGCGGATGTGATTACTCTTCTTGAGGAAGAAATCAATGACAACGATGAATACGAGCTGTTTGACCCCGACCATACATGGAAACGGAAAATTGTCAGCAATTTCATTGCCCGCCCACTTCAAAAACAGATTTTCAATAAGGGCGTCTGTGTGTATGACTCTCCGTCGGTAAAGGACATCCGGGCATACTGTGAGGAACAGACCGATACGCTCTGGCACGAAACCAGGCGGTTTGAAAATCCTCATAAATATTATGTGGATTTTTCTCAAAAGCTCTGGGATGTCCGGCAGGAACTGCTCAATAAATACTCAAGATAGGATTTTTATATGACGGAATTCAAAACCATAAACCCGGGCGAAGATATTTCTCTCTGCCGAAACATCCGCATCGCCGTTTTTTGTGATGAGCAAGGCTATTCCCAAGAAGAAGAATTCGACCTGTTGGACGATATCTCGACCCATGTCCTCATGCATATTGATGGTGTCCCTGTGGGGACGGGCAGAGTGTATAAAGAGCAGGACGGGCGTTATAAGCTGGGCAGGATTGCGGTATTACAAGAATATCGAGGGAAAAAC
>MKRK01000087.1:2441-8110 GCA_001896915.1 Clostridiales bacterium 43-6 | reverse complement strand
CCGGTGCAAAGCACTTTAAAATCAGCGCACAGACCTATGCACAGGGATTTTATGAAAAATTAGGGTTCCAAAAAATCGGAGATGAATATTTAGAAGGCCATGTGCCTCACATTGCAATGGAAATGCCCGATTGACAGCATAAGAACAAAAATAATAGAATATTGAGGGTTTGGGATGTATAAAAATAAAATTGCTATTCTCATTTTGTTGGTTGCCATGGTTCTTTTGTTATCCGCTTGTTCTGAGGAAAATGAGGTGTCCGAACCGGACATTACAACACTTGCAGCCGGTAGGCTTACCACCACCGCATTTCAGGGAAGTGACTCTTTGAAGGGTGCCATGGAATGGTATCTTTATGAGAAAGCTGCCTATCAGTATCCTTCAGGCGACCATTATTCCTGCACTTACCGAGTGCTGGGTACCGATGAAAATGAAGGAAAGCTGACCGTCTATACCATGACTCTTGTGGAGTGGACCGCCCAAAGCGGAAAAAAAGTATCCGGAGGCAGTAACTTTACCGTTATTGTTTATAAAATCAACGACGCTAAATATATTTTTGAGAAAGCAACCAACTATACTGCCCAGCAAATTTCTTCCAACACGGAAATACCCACCAAGATTCAGGATGCCTATAAAAATCAAAGCTATGACAAAGCAATGCGTTTGGAAATTGACAAAGACATTCAAAAATATTTGAAGTCCAATCAATAAACCCCGGTGTTGGGGATGGAAAAAGTATCAGTTGACATTTGTTGTTTTTTCATATACTATAGTCAGGCGAGTAAATTGTGCAGTCGCGCTTATTTTAGATAGGTGAGGAAAGTCCGAGCACCACAGAGCAGGATAACGGCTAACCGCCGCCGAGGGCGACCTTAGGGAAAGTGCAACAGAGATATACCGCCTTGCTTAGGCAGGGTAAGGGTGGAAAGGCGAGGTAAGAGCTCACCGGCACATTGGAGACAATGTGGCCCTGTAAACCCTATCCGGTGCAACATCGATAAAGGACGATACGTCTGCTCGGCGTGTCTTTGACGGATGGCTGGAGCTTAAGGGCAACCTTGAGCCAAGATAGATGATTGCGTAAACAGAACTCGGCTTATAGATTTACTCGCTTTAATTTTGTATTGAAAAACACGAACGGGTCTCCGTTCGTGTTTTTTAGAAAGAATGGGGAACATATATTGAACAAAAATGATATCGTAACAATTGAAATTACCGGAATTACTGCGGAAGGAAGCGGTGTGGGCCGACACGAAGGCATGGCGGTTTTTGTACCCAACACCATTGAGGGCGAGGTTGTACAAGCGAGAATTTTAAAACTGCAAAAGAATTTCGCCCACGGAAAGATAGAAGAGATCCTGAAAAAATCACCGGACAGAATCGAGAGTGACTGTGAAGTCTATCACAAATGCGGCGGTTGCACCTATCGCCATATGAACTATGAAGCGGAGTGTGCCATCAAATACAACCGAGTTTCGGATACGCTGAAACGTATCGGGAAAATTGATATCGTCCCGGAACCCATCCTTGGCGGGGAGGATATCAAAGCATACCGGAACAAAGCCCAATTTCCTGTGGGGATGGACGAAAACGGCAAGCTGCAAATCGGTTTTTATGCAGAACGGAGCCACCGGATTGTTGATTTCGATTCCTGCGGACTGCACCCCCCCGAGTTTACAACCGTCGTCAAGGTGATGCGTGAGTACATCGCCAAATCCTCCATGACGGTTTACAGCGAAACCACCAAAAGGGGGCTGCTTCGCCATATTTATGTCCGAAAGGCGTTTGCCACGGGAGAAATCATGGTTTGCCTGGTCATCAACAGCAACCGCATCAAAGAAGAAGTGTTGTTGACCGAAATGCTGACAAGAGCCGTCCCTGCCATCAAAACCATTGTTCTGAACAAAAACAAAGCCGACACCAACGTGATTCTGGGCAAGGATTGCCGGACAATTTACGGCACAGGGTATATCACCGATGTGCTTTGCGGCTTACAAATAAAATTATCTCCGCTGTCTTTTTATCAGGTCAACAGCGTGCAGGCAGAAAAGCTGTACGCCAAGGCCAAGGAATATGCGGACCCAAAGGATAAAACTGTGCTGGACCTATACTGCGGTGCAGGTACCATCGGGCTTACCATGGCAGACAGCGCCAAGGAAATCATCGGAGTTGAAATTATTCCCGAAGCGGTAAAGGATGCCATCGAAAACGCCGCACAAAACAACATCAAAAATGCCCGTTTTCTCTGTGATGATGCTGCCGGCGCTGCCGAGAACCTGGCGAAAGAAGGCATCAGACCCGATGTGGTTCTCCTTGACCCGCCCAGAAAAGGCTGTGACCAAAGACTGATCGAAACCGTGGCAGAAAAAATGACCCCCGACCAAATCGTCTATGTATCCTGCGACCCCGCCACCCTGGCAAGAGACTGCGGTTTGTTTGAAGAAAAGGGCTATCAGGTAATTGCCGCCACCCCGGTAGATTTGTTCCCGAGAACAAAACACGTGGAGTGCGTGGTATTGATGTCAAGGGTGAAAGAATGAGTGTGTGCAAAGGGCTTGAAATAAGGGGTTTTGTGATTTTTGCTATTCAAGAATTGGAGTCCGGAAGTTGATATTTTATCGGTTCACGGGAATAAGTCCAAATGGCGAATCTGAGAGCGTACAGAGCAGATTGGATGTCAGGTGTTCGGTACAGAGCAGATTAGATGTCAGAGGTAGCGTACAGAGCAGATTGGATGTTTTTTAAAAAATACGAGGTTGACAGAGCAGATTAGATGTAGCTGTGATATAGACTAATTTTGAAGCGATAAACCGGAATTTGACGGAGGATATGATGAAAAAAATCAAACAATTAGCTAATCAATTTAGAGAAGCTATAGAAGTGGCAAAGGAAGAGAGAGAGTTTTATAAGGACAATGCATTTCGCAATTTCCCGATTGGGTGTTGCGGTGATACTTGTGACCTGTTAGCTCAGTTTTTGTTAGATAACGATATTGAAACATATTATGTCCGTGGTACATATAGAGATGGCTCATTTGAAGATAAGCAATCTCATGCATGGTTATTAGCTGATAATCATATCATAATAGATATCACTGGCGACCAATTTAGATATACTCCACACTTATTGAATTATAATAAATCAGTCTATGTTGGAGCAGAAAATGATTTTTATAGACTATTTGAAGTTGACAGTATTGATGTTTATGAAGGTATAGCTGCCTTGGGTGACGGGTGTCAAGATAGGCTGAATGGGTTGTATCGGAAGATTATGAGATATATATAAGAAAAATTTCCATTTTGTCTGTGTGCTTGCACGCAAAAATAAACAAGGCATCCTACGCCAAATCAACGTAGAGTGCCTTGTTAATTTTTATGGTTATCGTTCGACATCCGCCGTAATGCCAGACTTGAATTCCACGGAAAATTTGTCCTCGTTAACGGTGACCTTTTCAATCAGCCGCCGGACGAGCGGCTCATCGTATTCGATCAGGGCGGTGGGCTGTTCTCGCAGAAAAGCACCCATGTCGGAAATGCGTTTTTTCAGTTCATCCCGCCCTGCATTTTCAACCTGTACTTTTTGCTTCTGCTCACGCAGGCGGTAAATCTCATCTGCGACATCCTCGTAGTCGGCTTTGGAGTTAGCCAGTTTTAGAAGCTCCGTCTGAAGTTCTGCCAGCCGTTTTTCGATATCAGCCAGGGTGGTATCATTTTTATGACATAGGACAGTTTCGATGTTGCTCTGCAAGGTGGTAAGGAATTCGTCTTTATCGCATAATGTTTGGTTGAAAGCGGTGACCAGTACCTGCTCGATGGTGCTTTCCAGCACCGTGCGGGCATCACAGAACAATCCGGTGTTTTCCAAGCGGCTGACGCATCGCCAGACCACGGACTTTTTGCCACGGTTGTTCCAGTGGACCCTGCGGAACACTTCACCGCAGTTGCCGCAAAATATCATCTGGGAAAAGCAATGGTTACTGCTAAAAGTACGGTTTTTACCGTTTTTGCTGGTATGAACACAGCGGCGCCGAACCAGTTCTTCCTGCACCTGCATGAAAATTTCACGCGGGATGATGGCTTCATGGCTATTTTCCACATAATACTGTGGAACAAGGCCGTTGTTCTTGACCCTCTTTTTTGTGAGGAAGTCAACGGTGTAGGTTTTCTGCAAAAGGGCATCGCCGATGTACTTTTCATTTCGTAAAATCGTGTTGATGTTGCTGGTGTGCCACTTTTCTTTGCCTGCGCCGTTTTGAATGCCGTCCGCTTCAAGACCGCGCGCGATTTTAAGCATACTGGCTCCCTCAAGGTATTCCCTGTAAATGCGCTTTACTATTTCGGCTTCCTCTGGTACTACCACCAAGTGTTTATTCTCATCTTTTGTGTATCCGAGAAACCATTTGCAGTTGATTTGGATTTCACCCTGTTGGTAACGATATTGCAGACCCAGCTTCACGTTCTGACTTAAGGATTGGCTTTCCTGTTGTGCAAGGGAGGCCATAATCGTAAGCATGACTTCACCCTTAGAATCCATGGAGTTGATGTTTTCCTTTTCAAAATAGACGGATATGTTTTTTTCCTTCAGCTGACGGATATATTTAAGGCAGTCCAGTGTGTTTCGGGCAAACCTGCTGATTGATTTTGTAATAACCATATCGACATTACCCGCCATGCACTCGTCAATCATACGGTTGAATTCATCACGCTTTTTTGTGTTGGTTCCTGAGATTCCATCGTCGGCATAAATTCCGGCAAGTTCCCAATCAGGACAGGCATTAATATATGCCGTATAGTGTTCAATCTGCGCTTCATAGCTGGTGGATTGCTCATCGCTGTCTGTGGAAACACGGCAGTAGGCAGCTACCCGAAGTTTTGACTTTTCTTCATCATTACTCTTTCGGGTATGCTTCCTTGCCGGAATCACGGTTACATTCTTACTGACTTCCATTTTCATGCACCTCACTTTCTATCAGACTGTAGGCGTATTCTGCCTGCTGGAATGGGTCGTCAAACCACTTTGTCCCTTCGCTGATGCGAAAGGAAGTGGGATAGACGACCTTTATTTCTTCCTTTGGTTCTCGAATACGACCAAGCTTTATAGCCCGCTTGATGTGTTCCTCCTGTACGGCTTCAAAAGTGTCCAGGTCGATAATCGCCGGATAATACGCATCACCAAGATAACGTTTATTTTGAAGCATCCTGCCAATTCCCGCATGAAAGGCTTCGATACCAGCTTTCTTTGCAGCAGTTGCTAACGAATCGCCTGTTAGATAGGACTGAAACAGGGTTTTTATCTGCTCGGCGGCTGTTTCGTCAACCACTGCTTTTCCATTTTCAATTCGGTATCCGTATGGTGTGTGACCCATTTATCTCACCAACCTTTCTTTCAGCGTAATTCCGCATTTTAATTCAAATCCGATTTCCGTTCGGGAATATACGATAATCCGCTCCACGAAGCACCCAAAAATATCATTGTCAAAACCTTTAAGCATTGCCGCCTTGGTAGCGTATTGCAGAATTGCACTGACTTCACTCTGGTTTTTACTATCGCTGTTCAAAAAGCGGAGTAATGATTCCTTCTGACGCTGTATGCGTTCGGCCTCCTGTATAAGTTCATTATTACCCTTTTTATATACTGCAGGCTCAAGATAGCCTTTGGTCATAAGACCA
>MKRK01000087.1:0-2428 GCA_001896915.1 Clostridiales bacterium 43-6 | reverse complement strand
TTGCCAGACTGTCATCTGAGTTTATTTCTCGTAAGGCTATAAGCAGAGGTCTCAGGACTGTCTGGTGTCCAAAGATTAGCTTATTCATCATAGTAACAAACGCATATTCAAAATCTTGCTCCGGAATGTATTTCATGGAGCATTTTCCGATGTCCGCTATGTGATTGGTACAGCACCAGGCGATATTATGTCTGCCAATGGAGTGAATGCGGCGTTTGAATTTATCGCCACAGTGACCGCAGATGATTTTACTTGAAAAGGGGTATCGGTTCTGGTATTTGTCATGATGCTTTACCACGCCTTTTTCCTTACCACGCTGATTAATAATGGTCTGTGCTGCTTCAAAATCTTCATGGCTAATAATTGCATCATGATGGTTTTTCATAAGATATTGCTCTTGCTCACCATAATTATAGTGACGACTAAAATACTCATCGGTATAGGTCTTTTGAAAAATGGCATCGCCAGTGTATTTTTCGTTGCCTACCATTCCACGAATGGTTGTCGCCGTCCAACGACCACCTTTCTTGGAAGGTATGTTGCGTCGGTTCAACTCATCTGCAATTTTGTGGGTACCTTTGCCGGACAAAATTTCAGCGAATATAAAACGGACAATATCAGCCTGTGTTTTGTTCACAACCATCTTCCCATCCAAGGTATCAAAGCCGTAGGGAGGATAGGATATTTTAAAGGTGCCGTTTTGGAATCTTCGCTTTATCGACCACTTGCTGTTTTCTGATATGGAGACAGATTCGTTTTCGGCCAGTCCACTTAGGATTGACAGCATGAGTTCACTTTCCATTGACCCGGTGTTTATGTTTTCTTTCTCAAAATAAATAAATATACCGAGGTCAAGTAGCTTTCTCACCAGTTCCAGGCAGTCGGTAGTGTTTCTGGCAAACCGGCTGATTGATTTGGTTATGATGAAGTCGATTTGCTTATTTTCACAGTCGGCAATCATCCGAAGCAGCTCAGGTCGCTTTTCCTTTTTTGTGCCGGTGATACCCTCGTCATAATAAAGTCCTGCAAACTCCCAGTCAGGATTTGCATTGATGTAGGATTCATAGTGCTTTATTTGTGTTTCAAGACTGACCAGCTGATCATCACTATCGGTGGATACGCGGCAATATGCCGCAACACGCAGCTTGGAATGTTCGGTATAATTATCATTATTTTGAGCAATTTTTGTTACCTTTTTCAAACTATCACCTCCTTGTCAGTGTCACATATTACCTCTAAACCTAAGTAATATCAACGGTTTCAGGGCATAATCTGTGCCAGTGCAGGAGAGAAAGATTGGCGGTTTAATGCGGTTATCTTGTTGAATTCCGACAAGGAAATAAGTCCATTTTCAAGCATGGACTTAAGCATTCGCTGTGCCCTTGCATAATTCACTTCACGCTGCAATTGCTCCTGTGGAAAAGTCTTATTTTCATAACCGATTTCCGGCTTTTCATCAATCATGTTTTGCCACTCCCTTCACAATCCAAAGGACAGAAGAGGGCGGTTTGAGTACCGAAAATATAAAATGGATAAAAAAATAAAGCCGCCCGCCAGGTTATTTAAACCTAACGAGCGGCTTTATAAAAAAATATACTGTTATGCTTTGCGTATAATGTCCTTCGGCACCCAGCCCAGTCCGTTGTCCAGCAGATACGGGCATTTGCGCTTGGTGTCAACAATGCGGGTGACAGTGCAAGTCTTGTTCTGGAAAGAGCGGCCTTTCCCTCCTCCGTAACTATCAGAATAGACCGGACCATTGAGGATGACCTTATCACCGACTGAGAATTCCGAGGGCGGATTTGGAGCGGGAGGTGTTACTACAAGTCCTTTGCGAACATCTTCTCTGAAGGTATCCATCGACTTGCCGTGCTTCGGAAACCAGTGCATAACATCGCTGTGGTTACTGGCTATGCCCAATTTGCGGCCTTCGCTGTGGCAGATGATGTTCTTTTCGGTAAGTCCATACTGCTTACAGAGGTATACGCAAAGTTCCACAGCTTCCTTATAGACAGCAGAAAAATACGAGGAGTCCGTCAGACCATCCTCGCAGATTTCAAAGCCGATATGTGTATCGTTCGCCGAACCCCCAGCATGCCAGCCGCGCCAATTCCAAGGGAGTGTCTGATAGGTTGCGATGCTGCCGTCTGCCAGTTTGCCGATGAATCCGTGGACGCAAACCTGTCTGCCATCCGGCTTATCCTGATTCCAGTAGTTATTATACTGGTTTTTACCGAGCAAGCCATCATCTGGGCCGACATAGCGTTTTAGGCTCGGATTATTCGACCCGGTGGAATGAACCATAATACCTTTTGGGGTTATGGTGCGATCTGCCTTATAGCAGGCATTGTTTGTAAGTATCAGTTTTTTAAGATTCATTTACTTGTCCTCCTCATCGATTTTGTTATGAAGCTGTTCTAAAATATCC
>MKRK01000086.1 GCA_001896915.1 Clostridiales bacterium 43-6 | reverse complement strand
TGTTTTTTCTTCCCTTTGGCAGTGTTCGATCTGCTCTTCCCGAAAATAATAATAGTTGAGATAGCCAATGGGGATAGCGCCCACCGCTTTCATTAAATCTTCTGAATACGTCGCGCCGGGTATGTTTTTCAGGGTTTCCATTGCCGCCGCATCGCTCAGTCTTTCTTTCAGTATATCCGTTCCGTTTTGATACAGCCCGGTGATAAAACACAAATGGTTGAGACCCACAAAGTCATAATCAAAGGTTTCTCCGCCAAGCAGCCGGGAAACGCCCCGGAGCATGTTGACCGGACCGTTGCAAAGGCCGATGATTTTGATGGCGGACGCATCCGAAACCGCTTGCGCCACCATACCGGAGGGGTTTGAAAAATTGATGAAGAACGCATTCGGGCATAGTTGTTCCATCTGCCGGGCGATGTCAAGGATGACGGGAATTGTCCGCATTCCTTTCATAAAGCCGCCCGCCCCGGTTGTTTCCTGTCCGAGCAGTCCGTATTTCAACGGTATTTTTTCGTCCGTAATTCTGGCCGGCAGACGCCCCACACGGATTTGACCGATGACATAATCCGCACCCTCCACCGCTTCTCTGACACTGCCGGTAAACACCACTTTGGTTTGCATCCCGTTTGCCAAAAAGATCCGCCGGATCAGGGAACCCACGATATTCAGTTTTTCTTCGTCGATGTCCATCAAATACAAGCTGTCGATACACAAGCTTTTGTTTCTGGTTACAAATCCGTTTACCAGTTCGGGTGTATAGGTGCTCCCTGCTCCCATTACTGCTATTTTCAGCTGTTTCACTTGCCTTCCTCCCACTAAAAAATCCCGGGTTTATTATAACCCGGGATGCTTTTTTGTTCTACCTGTATCAAATCCAAACTTGCAGGATTCTACGATTTTCTGTAACCGGATGGCGAAGCTCCTGTTTGTTTTTTAAAAATATGGTTGAAATTGGACAGGGACTGAAACCCGCAGTTTGTTGCGATATCGAGAATGCTGTCATTGGTGGTTTTCAACGCTTCCATTGCCGATGTGATTCTCTTTTGAATGATATATTCCATGGGAGAAACACCGGCAAAACTTTTGAACATGCTGCTAAAATGGGATGTGCTCATTTCGGCGATATCCGCCAGTTCTTGCACGGTGATGGGATTTTTATAACGCCCGTCGATAAACTCGAACACGCTTTTGCCGATATTGCTGCGGGTAATGTTCCGGGGCGTATCTTCGTTTCTGTAATATCGAAGGATAAACGTGAGCAGCCGAAGGATTTGGGATTTCAGCATGAGTTCATAAAACGGACGGCGGGACACATACTCCTCTTCCATTTCCGATAACACGGCAGTCATGCGGCTGTTGTTCTCTTCTGCGGGAATTTTGTTGTAAAAGGTTTGCCCTGCTTCTAAAAACGGCAGCAAATATTCGTGATCCAAAACATTTGCACCGCCGGATAAAATAGACGGGTCAAACAGGATGACCAGCATCGTCAAATCGTTGTCGTCATAACACAAATGGATTTCATCGTTGTTGATGATGAAAATATCACCGGGATTCACCGTGTATTCGTTTCCGTTGATCAGATACTTGCCGGTGCCTTCTTTTACATAGCAAATTTCCAATTCCCGGTGCCAGTGCAGCACCCGGCTGTTTGGATTCACGCCTTTTGTGCTATTTAATGTAAAGGGGAATTTTTTATCATAAACCCCGGGTTGTTTCATGTGCTGCATGACGGTTCCCCTTTTTATTGAATATCAAGAGAAAACACATGGACTTTTTCTGCGCCCCAAGTGGAAAGCGGAACGAACCGAACCGATTTTGCCTTCCCGTTCAGCGGCACCTTTACAAAACGTTGATGATTGTTTTCGACTGTGATCTCACTGACTGCATCGTTTTCATCGGGCAGGATCAGTTTGAAATCCTTCACCAGTGTAACGGGAACGTGATAGGAATCGTCACCCAAACGGTAGGCACAGGGCATGTTGGGCAGGTTTCGGTTCAAATCACTGTCAAACACGATCCTGCATTCGTTCATTTGCACTGCTTGTTCAAAGGAATAGGTCACGCTGTCGGAGGTATCGCCCCACCAGCCGTTGTCGTTTTCGCCAATGGGTCTGTCATACCCGTTGCGTAAATTTTCCGCTTCGCCCGCGGTGGCGGAAAGCTTCGCCTTTGCGGTCAGCTCTCCGATTTTCCGGAAGGTGAACGGAAGGTAGCAGTCATCCTCCATCAAAGTTTGGCGGAGGGTGTCGATTTCTTTTTCATACACTTCTCTGGGTGAAAGCTTGTTTTTTACCGCAATCGCCGCCGCTGTGCCCATGGCCTGGCCGATCACGGAACAGGTTCCCATCACACGGGTGGCGCTGAGCGCGGCATGGGTGGTGCTGATGTTTCTGCCGGCAAAATACAAATTCTCAATGTTTCGGGAATACAGACAGCGGTAAGGAATGCCGAAGGGAGAAGGCGCTTCGTGGAAAATCGTCGGATATCCGCCCAGATAATAAAAGCCTGCGGGATGGTGATCGTCCATTGACCATCCGCCGTATGCGACCAAATCTTCAAATTTTCCTTCGCTTCTCACGTCGTTCTGGGTCATGATATAGTCGCCCATGTAGCGGCGACTTTCCCGTTTGCCGGGTAAAAAACCGATCCAGTCCAGCACCCAGTTTTCCACGCCGTGGTCCCCGTGGTTTTTCATGTGATCCCAAATGCCGAAGGTGATTTTTAAGAGTTCGTCCTTTAGTTCTTCTGTATCGTGAATGGAATCCTGCTCGCCGCCCAGCTCAATCCACCAGAAGTTGGTGTGGATGTCGTGCCATCTTTGGGGTGGCAGGTCTTCTTCTTTTTCATATTTGTTCGCCCAGGACGGCGGAATGAATTTCTGCGGTTTGTCGGTTTCTCTGATCTGCAACAAGCAGCTCATGCCCATGGTCTTTTTGTCGGCTGTTTCCGGTTCAATGGATTCGTCAAACTCGGCTCTTGCTTCTCTGCCGATGCGGAAATCCGCCCCGGTGAGCGGTGCTAAAACGCTGTCGCCCGAGCAATCGGCGAAATAATCCGCTTCTATGGTATGAAAGGTTTCATTCGTCAGCTGCCAGCCCTTGACGGATTTGATTTTGTTTCCGTCCATTTCCGCGTCAATGCAGGTGCAGTTGAGCAACAATGTGATGTTTTCCTGAAACCGAACCTTTTCGTATAAAACACTGTCCCAAATCTGATAATTGGGCGTGTTGTTGCGGTATAAATTCTCCAGCTGGATTTCTTCCAAAATCCCTGTTTCCCTGTTGTTGTCGCCGTGTGCGCCGCAAACCCACATGCGGATTTCAGAGGACGCATTGCCGCCCAGAACCGGTCGGTCCTGCATGAGCAATACCTTTGTCCCGTGCCGTGCCGCCGCAACCGCCGCACAAACGCCGGACATCCCGCCGCCGATGATACAAAAATCAACCCGATGACTAACCTGTTTCATTCCGTGAACCCCCATAATTAAACTAATGGGTATTATAACACAAAAAATGCAGGGATGTCTATCGGGTTTTGTTAATTAAAGATCTGCAATTTCAATGATCGTCACATTCAATAGTTCCCGCTCGTGATACAAATCACAGTAGGTATCATCATTTTTGGATTTTGAAATAATTTTTATTTTGGGTCTCATGCAATTTTCTGTATAGTTTTCCACTACGATACCAATCAATCCGTTGCTTAGTTTTACACAAGTTCCGATTGGATACGGCATGACACGAGCCACGAAAACTTCCACGATGGAAGGTTCAAACAAAGTGCCGGATCCACCCATAATATACTCCACCGCTTCGGAAGGAAGCATGGATTTACGATAGGGTCTGTCCGAGGTCAGTGCGTCATACACATCCGCCACGGAAATAATCTTACCGTATTCCGGGATTTTTTCACCCTTCAGCTGATAGGGATAACCGGTTCCGTCCACTTTTTCATGGTGGGTCAGAACCGCCAGATTGGATTCATTGGATATGTCCCATTTGTCCCGTAAATAGTCGCTTCCCTTTTTGGAATGGGTCTTTATGATTTCAAACTCATCATCGGTCAGCTTGCCCGGTTTGTCAAGAACTTCTTTGGGAACAAACACCTTACCGATGTCATGTAACAAAGCTCCCATACCCAGCTTATACAGTTCCTGTTTTTGCATACCCTTTGATATGCCTATGATAATCGACAAAATAAAAACATTTACCGAATGGTAATAGGTATAATCGTCGAAAATTTTCAAATCTATCATATTGATTGCGACATTTTTATTTTCTATCAGATCATTGATAATATCGTCAACCTTGTTTTTCAGATACGAAATATCCTCGTATTCCACTTCCCCGCGTTCTGTTTGCTTGAATATTTCTTTGAGCGCCTTTACCGTATTGTTTTTTAGCTTTAAATCAATGACATTCTCCACTTCAATATCAGCAGACAATTCATCTTCGATAAAAATTCCCTGAAATTTCAATAAGTTGATGCGTATGATTTCAATGCGAGACAGTACCTGCCCTTCGCTTAACATCAACTCGTTGTTATAACCATATAAATCCTTGGCCGTCACCATTCCCGGCTTCAAACAGGAGGATGGTATGAAACGCATTATTCTCACGCCCGTTCTGTTTGTGTTTTCTATCGGAATGCTCGAATGCCAAAGAGCCATAAGGCTCTTTGGCATTGGCAGATTAACGTTACAACTAACCTCTGAGGAGCTGTAAAACAGCTTGGGGTTGTTGGTTGGCTTGAGAAAGCATGGACTGTGCAGCTTGAACAAGGATATTGTTCTTGGTGAACTCCATCATTTCATTGGCCATATCAACGTCACGGATACGGGACTCAGCAGCCTGTAGGTTTTCGCTTGTTGTGCTCAAATTGTTCATAACATGCTCTAACTGGTTTTGCTGGGCGCCGTAGGTTGCTCTGTCTGTATTGACAGCGGTAATCGCATCGTCAATATCTGTTGCGCTGGCAGTTGAATCGGGAACATCAGCAGCTTTAAAGCCGGCGGCAGCAATTGTCAGCTTTGTGCTTCCATCTTCACCGTATGCGATGTCTGTGGAGGCTGTGAAAACTGCTTTGCCGTTAAATTTGGTGTCGGATAAAACACCTTTAATGGCTGTGCTCAGTGCTGTCAGTTCTTTGCCGATGTTTGTGGTGTCGTCTGTGCTGTAGGTACCGTTTGCTGACTGAACGGTAAGCTCTTTCATTCTGGAGAGCATATCGGATACTTCGTTCAAAGCACCTTCTGCTGTTTGAATGTAGGAAACGCCGTCCTGGGTGTTTTTCACAGCCTGTGAAAGACCACGGATCTGGCTTCTCATTTTCTCAGAAATAGAGAGGCCGGCTGCGTCGTCAGCAGCACGGTTAATTCTTAAGCCTGATGATAATTTCTCCATCGACTTTGTGGACTTAACTGTGTTTGCGCTGTACTGACGATAGGTATTAACTGCTGAAAGGTTGTGGTTGATACGCATAAATAATCCTCCTTGATTTTTGATTGGGAATCCGTTCCCTTTATTTATATGTCACCCTGCCCGATCGCTGCAGGTTGCATATCGAAAAATATAAACACCTTTCATCCTATATATCGTCAGAATTTATATTAAGTTAAGATTTTTTTTGATTTTTATAAAATTTTGTGAAGTTTGCAGTGAATGAAACTGCGCTGTTTGAATCCTAAACCAAATCCATCTCCCGATTCGGGTTATATTCTGAACAGCGCAGATATTTAACGTTTCACGCCGATTGCCGGAAATAAAAAGAATGGGGCGAACCCCATTCTTTTTATAAATGATTTAAAATTTTCTGTACGGTGCTTTCAAATCTGCCGGAGCACGGAATGCGAAGATCGGCATATTGTTCATACAACGGCACACGTTTATTGTATACATCCCGAAGGCTTGTAACGCCGTCAAATACAATGCCACGTGTTTTCATATTTTTGATCCGTTTTTCAATCGTTTCAAGAGGAACATCCAAATACACCACTGTACCTATGGCTTTTAAGTGTGCCATGGCCTCTTTCGATAACACTGCACTTCCGCCGGTGGCGATCACCGTTTTTTCACAAGCCAAAGACAACAACAGGGTTTCTTCGATGTTCAAAAAGCTTTGGGTACCTTCCGTTTGAATAATCACCTGCAAAGGGCTCTGTTTTTCCTTTTGGATGAGCAAATCCGTGTCCAGAAACTGCATTCCCAATGCCTTGGCAAGGACAACACCGATGGTGCTTTTGCCTGCACCGGGCATACCAATTAATATTATATTATTCATACATTATCATTTCCCAATGGTTGGAGACTAACCCTTAACTTTATTGTAGATCGCCTGTCCCAGTTTGACAAGCTCACAAACCACCAAAGGAACAAGGGATAAGAGCGCAACCTCAAGATACTCTGTCGTATTCAGCTGTTGAATCTGGAAGACGGAACGAACCGGCGTGGCAAGAACAAGAAGCATGAGCGCAAGGGAAACCAAGAATGCACCAATCATAAATTTGTTTTTAAACAAGCCGACCTTGAAGACAGATTCGCTGCTTCTCGTGTTAAAGGCATGTACCAGCTGTGAAATGGAAAGTACGGAGAAAGCCATGGTTCTGCCGTAGGTTTCCGCATTGCCCAGATCGGTTGCTTCATGAAGATGGAAACCGAGATAATATGCAATCAGCGTAATCGTGCCGAACATGATGCCTTGCCAAATGGCATTGACACCCAAGCCGCCGGAGAAGATGCTTTCGTTTTTCTTTCTCGGTTTGTTTTTCATTACATTCTTTTCCACCGGCTCCATGCCCAGTGCAATGGCCGGCAGACTGTCGGTAACCAGATTCAGCCACAACAGCTGAATGGGGACAAGAACAGGAAGCCCGAATATCAGTAAGCCGATAAAAATAGTGACAATTTCACCAAGGTTACAGGACAAGAGGAAATGAACAGACTTTTTGATGTTGTTATAAATACTTCTGCCTTCTTTTACAGCAGTGACGATGGTGGCAAAATTATCGTCCGTCAGCGTCATGGCAGCAGCACCCTTGGCAACGTCCGTTCCGGTGATACCCATGGCACATCCGATGTCTGCGGCTTTCAGCGCCGGTGCGTCGTTCACGCCGTCGCCGGTCATGGCGACCACATGACCCTTGCTTTGCCATGCCTGCACGATTCTGATTTTATCCTCCGGAGAGACGCGGGCATATACCGCATAATCCTCCACGGTATGAAACAATTCATCATCGGAAATTTCCGAAAGCTGGCGACCTGTGATGGCTTTCAGCCCGTGTTCCAAAATACCAAGCTGCTTCGCAATGGCACTGGCGGTTACAATATGGTCACCGGTAATCATAACGGTTCTGATTCCTGCTTGCTTGCATTCCTTGATGGCCAGCATCGCTTCCGGTCTCGGTGGATCAATCATACCCACAAGACCCACGAAGGTCAGGCCATGCTCCAGCTCATCCATAGTGGGGTTCGGGGGAACTCCATCAAGAGGCTTGACGGCAACACCAATGACACGAAGGGCTTCTTCCGCCATAGCATTGTTTGCCTTTTCCGCTTCCTTCACATTGCCCACAGTACAGCGGGACAATAACACATCCGGCGCGCCCTTCACAACGGCAAATGGTTTGCCGTCAATCATGTTCACGGTAGTCATTAATTTTCTGTCACTGTCAAAAGGCAGCTCACCCATACGGGGGTACAGAGAGTCAATGGTTACCTTGTCCATACGTACATATTTCATGCAGGCGGCGACAATGCCGGTTTCGGTGGGGTCACCCAAATGAACTTCTTTTCCGTCCTTGATTTCCACCGTGCCGTCACAGCACATGGAACCGAACCGCAATAGTGCGGCCACATCCTCGCCGACCCCTTCGGTCAAATCTACCACTTCTTTGCTGCACCAGGCTTTTACCAATGTCATTCTGTTCTGGGTGAGTGTGCCTGTTTTATCACTGCAGATTACGGATGCACTTCCTAAGGT
>MKRK01000085.1:8129-8411 GCA_001896915.1 Clostridiales bacterium 43-6 | reverse complement strand
TCTTTCTTTGATCATTATGTTTTTGGGATATATCCCGTCCTTTCAGTTTGCGGTGCCTGCCGTGGCAGGCGCAGTACTCATTTTTGTTGTAATCGAAGTCAATGTGAGCTTTGCTTTGGGGGTTTATCTGGTGGTTTCCCTCCTGTCCTTTCTCATTGGTGAAAAGGAATCCGCAGTCATGTTCATTGCCTTTTTGGGGTATTATCCTATCATTAAAGCGAAGCTGGAAAGTTTAAAATCCCGGATTTTGGAGTGGATCATTAAATTTGCGATTTTCAATGC
>MKRK01000085.1:3321-8108 GCA_001896915.1 Clostridiales bacterium 43-6 | reverse complement strand
TGTAATGATTCATTTGCTGTTTGTCCCGTTGGACACAGGCTTTCTGGGAACATATTTTGTCCCGGCTATGGTAGTTTTAGGTAATATTACCTTCCTCATTTACGACTTTGGAATGACCAGGATCATTTCTATGTACATTGACAGATTGCATCCGAAGATTCATCGGTATTTCGGCAAGTAATTTTGAAAGGGTTGGCGCTCTTGAAACGAATATTATCGCTCCTACTGATCATTTGTATGCTAAACGGTGCAGTACTGATCTCCCATGCGGAGGATTTGGGTACTGTCACTTTTTCTGTATACGAGTATGTAGGAAATACGTATCTATTAGCAGAACGTCCTGTCACATTAACGGCTGAAAACAACACACCATTGAAGCTGTTGCAACAGCTTTCAACGGAACTCAACATCGTTTTCAAAGGGGCTTATGTCAGCAGCATCAACGGCTTTACGGAACGCGAACACGGAGTATACAGCGGCTGGGTGTATACCGTCAACGGTGCCATCCAGGACAGGGCGGCAGCGGATTATACATTGAAGGACGGCGAAAAGCTCCAGTGGCGATATGCTGTGACAGCGGAGCAAGCAGGGATGGCGGCCTATACCACCACCCCGACAATACCGCCGACCCACCCGCCTGTCACCACCATAAACCAGGCAACCAAGACCACTCCTACCACTACGCCAACCACGACTGTAACAGTTCCTTCCACCCTCTTTACAACAGCACCTACCACGGCACCAGCTCCGATCATAGAAAGTTATCTTGATACAATGATGGGGTATGTTACTCCTACAATATTATACCTTAAAAATAATCCTGGCAGTTTCACCTCCTTTTCCATCGGTCTTTACAATGCCAAAACCCCTTCCAAAGCAAAAAAAGCCTTGCTCGAGGAAGCAGGGAAGGAAAATCTGACGGTGACTGACATTGAACGGTTGATTATCAATTTGTTTTATAGCAATGTCAATCCCGATACGTATCGCAATATGAATTTGACAAAAAAATTGTTCAATCGTGCTGATATCGGCAAGCAAGGCATAAACGCTACCATTTATGCGCTGATTATCTACGGCGGACTGAAAAAAAAGCCGGAGAATGTCATGTGGAACGACACAAAGTTGATGCAGGAAGTGTTGGATGCACAACAAACAGACGGAAGCTTTGCTTTGGGTAAAGATATGGCAGGTGATGTGGATATTACTGCGCTGGCGGTTACGGCCCTGTCCCGCTATCAAAGCAATCCGAATGCCAAGAGTGCCGTTGATAAGGCAGTTCTTTGGCTGTCCTCGAAACAGAACAAGGATGGCACATTCAGCGGGATGAGCGCTTCCAATTGTGAAAGTACGGCATGTGTCATTACCGCCATTTCCTCGTTGGGAATTTCCCTGGACGATAAAAGGTTTACTAAGGATAAATCCATCACCGGCGGGTTGCTTTCTTTTTTCAAGGGCAATGCATTTGTCCATACAATAGGCGGTGAGCATGATGGGATGGCCAGCGAACAGGCTTTGATTGCTATCAAGGCCAGTGAGATGGGCACAAGCCCCTATGTATTTGACATCAGCACGATTGTTGAAGAAAAGCCCGATCACTCCGGTCTGTTTTATCTCGGTCTTGCTATTTATTTACTGAGCGCCGCCGGCATCGGCTATTTTATCTTCAGGAGAATCAAACGATGAACCGGAAGATAAAGATACTTTTTCTCCTTCTATGTGTTGTCTTGTTGCTATTGACTGGCTGTGACAAAAAGGAAAAGGCATTTGCCTTTGATAAAACCAAACCCTCTGTGCATGTGATGGTAAAGGGACCGGACAGCGAAACCATCCTTGATACCACCGTTGGCATTGACCAAAACTGCTCGGTGTTTGATGCAACAAAATTTGCATGCAGATTACAAAAGAAGGTCATCGAAACCAAGGGAAGCGGCAGCATGGTGTATGTTTCGGGAATCGCCGGGATTATGGAATATGATTATGGCGGTCAAAGCGGCTGGCTTTATTGTGTCAACAACGATTTTGCGACCGCAAAGACAAGCAGCGGTGCCTTTCTTCTCAAGGATCAGGACAAGATAACCTGGTATTATACAAAAAACATGGGGCTTGGTGTGGGGGCCAAAGCAGTTGAAAAATAGAGTTATCATCATCGGAGGCGGTGCAGCCGGATTGATGGCGGCAGGGGTCGCCGCAAAAAACGGGAACGACGTGACCGTCATAGAACGAAACGAAAGACCCGCCCGTAAGCTGATGATTACGGGTAAGGGTCGTTGTAATATCACCAACCACGCAGAGCTTGACACGCTCATCAAATCCACACCCGGCAACGGCCGGTTTTTATACAGCGCTTTTTCCCGCTTTTCGCCCACTGACCTGATCAAGCTTTTGGAAGACCTCGGGCTGCCTCTTAAGGTAGAGCGTGGCAATCGGGTGTTCCCCGTATCCGATAAGGCAGTGGATGCGGTGGATGCGTTGGTGAAGCACGCACGACAAAACGGGGCGAAGCTCCTGCATGGCAGAGCAGAGAAGCTGGTGATCGAAAAGGAAGCCATCACCGCCGTGCTGTTGGAGGACGGGGGAAGCATCCCCTGTGACCGAGTGATTGTTGCAACCGGCGGTTTATCCTATCCCGGAACAGGTTCTACCGGAGATGGCTATATCCTGGCCCAACAGGCAGGGCATACCATACGGGACACGAGAGCATCCTTGGTACCGCTGAATGTGCATGAAGGCTTTGTGACCGAGCTGATGGGACTGTCTTTGAAAAATATTTCGATTCAAGTGATTGACACAAAGAAAAACAAGGAAATCTATCAGGATTTCGGTGAACTGCTGTTTACGCATTTCGGTTTGTCCGGTCCGGTGATCCTCAGCGCCAGCGCCCATATGCGGGAGCCGGAGGAGGGCAGATATAAAATAATGATTGACTTAAAGCCCGCGCTTGATTACAATCAGCTTGACGGCAGATTGATGAAGGATTTTGAGAAAAATCTGAACAGGGATTTTATCAATGCGCTGGACGAGCTTTTGCCGAGAAAGCTGATCCCTGTTATCATTCGGCTTTCCCGCATTCCGCCACATACTAAGGTGAATCAAATCACCAAGGAACAGCGTACGGGTCTTTGTGTGCTGCTTAAGGCTCTGACTTTTCACATCACCTCCACAAGATCGGTGGAAGAAGCAGTGATCACTGCCGGCGGAGTGAACATCAAAGAAATTGACCCGAAAACCATGGGGTCTAAAGTCATCGGCAATTTGTTTTTTGCGGGTGAAGTGATGGATGTGGATGCCTACACAGGCGGCTTCAACCTCCAAATTGCCTTTTCTACAGGCTTTGTGGCAGGCAACAGCGTATAATAATGCAGTATAAAGGGGTATGCAAATGATTTCTATTGCGATCGACGGACCTGCAGGTGCCGGAAAAAGTACCATTTCCAGAATTGTAGCGGGTCAATTGGGGTTTATTTATGTAGATACGGGTGCGTTGTACCGTGCCATCGGCGTGTATGCGCTGAATTGTGGTGTGAACCCAAAGGACACGGACGCAGTAGCATCCTTACTTAAGAATATTGAGATTAAATTAAAATTTGTGGACCACGAGCAGCGTGTCATTCTGAATGGTCAGGATGTTTCGGCGCACATCAGAACCGCCGAGGCTTCTATGGCTGCATCGGATGTTTCTGCGCTTCCCTTGGTTCGCACCTTTTTGTTTGAGCTGCAGCAGAGCATGGCCAGAGGAAGCAACGTGGTCATGGACGGACGGGATATCGGTACGGTGGTGCTGCCCAACGCGCAGATCAAAATATATCTGACCGCTTCGCCGGAGGATAGAGCACAGCGCCGGTTTTCAGAAATGAAGCAAAAGGGCATGGAGGTCACCTATGAGGGCGTGCTGAAGGATTTGACAGAACGGGATTATAACGACAGCAACCGGGCTGTAGCACCACTCAAGCCTGCGCAGGACAGCATCATTGTGGACACCACGGGGAACACCCTCGAACAATCCGTTGAGGCGCTGACCGCACTCATTCGTGAAAAATTAGCCAAGTTGGGAGATGCGTGAGCATGTTTTATAAAATTGCATGGCTGATCATTTATCCCTTTTTCAGGGCACTGTTCTGGATACAATACATCGGGAAAGAAAATCTGCCCAAGGACAAGGGTGTAATTGTTTGTTCCAATCATATCTCAAATGCCGATCCGTTTTTTATCGGGTTCGGCTTTCGAACGCCCATTCATTTTATCGCGAAGGAAGAGCTGTTTCATAACCCTGTTTTGGCATGGGTGCTGAAAAAAATCAATGCATTTCCCATTAAAAGAGGAACCGGGGACATGGACGCTTTGAATGTTGGTGCCGATTTGCTCAAAAACGGAGAGAGGATGGGCATATTTCCGGAAGGAAGACGCAGCCGTGACGGGAAACCCGGACATGCAAAATCCGGGATCGCAATGGTGGCCTCCCTTGCCAAGGCTGATGTGGTGCCTGCCGCCATCATATGCAAAGGAAAGGTAAGACCCTTTAAAAAAATCAAAGTGATTTACGGCAAGGCCATTCCTTATGAGAGCTTAAAGATAAGCGGTGAGGTGCGGGGTGAATACCGTAAGGTGGCTTCTGTGATTATGACCGAGATTACGAAGCTTTGGGAGGATGGTCATGCAAATTAAGCTTGCAGATTCCGCCGGGTTTTGTTTTGGTGTGAACCGTGCCGTGGAAATCGTTTATGATTTGCTGAAAGACGGCAAACAGGTCTGCACACTGGGACCGATCATTCACAATCCCCAATTGGTGG
>MKRK01000085.1:0-3308 GCA_001896915.1 Clostridiales bacterium 43-6 | reverse complement strand
AAAGGGCGTTAAAATCATCAAGGAAATTTCTGAAATCCCTGAAAATCATGTTTTGGTAATTCGTTCTCATGGCGTTCCCAAGAGTATTACAGACGAATTAACGGAGAAAAATATAACGTATATTGATGCAACCTGCCCTTTTGTTTCCAAAATCCATAAAATCGTGATACAGTGTTCACGGGAAGGAAGCGCGGTTTTGATTGCCGGTGATGCAACCCATCCCGAGGTAATCGGGATTCGAAGCTATGTGACGGGTCAGTCTTATGTTTTTAATAATGCGGAAGAATTGGAAGAATTAACACAAAACCACAAGGAACTGTCAAAAAAAGAAGTCTGCGTTGTCGCACAGACTACTTTCAACGCAAAAGAGTGGGAAATTTGTGATAAAATATTCAAAAAAGTATATACAAACGCAAAAATTTTTGGTACAATATGTGATGCGACTACCTTGAGACAGCAGGAAGCCATCAAGTTATCTAAAGAAAGCGATTTGATGATCATCATCGGAGGGCGGGAAAGCTCCAACACCACTAAACTTCGTGATGTATGTATGGTTAATACCAAAACGGTATTAATTGAAACAGCCCGGGAATTGAAAAAAGAAGATATTCTGGGGGCAAAATCAATAGGCGTGACTGCGGGCGCATCAACACCGGCAGTGATAATAAAGGAGGTATTTTATACCATGGAAGACATTTTAAACAACGAACTGACTGTAGAGGCAGTCGAAACAAACGAAGCGGCAGGAACACAAGCAGCCGCAGAAAGTGCTGTGGAGGAGAAGATTGTTAAGTCCTTTGAAGAAATGACTGATGAAGAAGCTTTTGCAGCATCTTTAGACAGTTTGAATAATGAGCAAAAGGTTAAGGGTTATGTTCTGTCCGTAGGTCCCACTGAGATCCAGGTGGACATCGGCAGAAAATATGCCGGCTATGTTCCTGCGGACGAGCTGTCCAACGATCCGTCTTTGTCACCCTTTGACATTGTTAAGGTGGGCGATACGATTGACCTGATTGTTATGAAAACCAACGATCAGGAAGGTGTCGTGACGCTTTCCAAAAAGCGCTTTGATGCAATGCGGGGCTGGGAAGATATTCTCAAAGCTAAGGACACCGAAGAAGTTCTTACCGGCAATGTGATCGATGTCATCAAAGGCGGCGTTTTGGTCAATTCCAACGGCGTTCGCGTGTTTGTGCCCGCATCTCTCTCAGGTGTTTCCCGTGGCGAGCCGCTTGAGCAATTACTTGGACAAAGCGTCAATTTCCGTATCATTGAAATCAATCGTGGCAGACGTGCCGTGGGTTCTATCCGTGCTACCCAAAAAGAGCAGAGAAGTGCTGCCAGAGAAGCACTTTGGGCTTCCATTGAAAAGGGTAAGGTTTATGAAGGACGTGTGAAATCCCTCACCACCTACGGAGCATTTGTGGACATCGGCGGTGTGGACGGTATGGTGCACATTTCCGAGCTTTCCTGGCAGAGAATCAAGCATCCGTCTGAAGTCGTGAACGAAGGCGATGTGGTCGAAGTGTTTGTCAAGGACTTTGACCCGGAGAAAAAGAAGATTTCACTTGGCTACAAAAAAGACGAGGATAATCCTTGGGAAAAGATGAAATCCGCTCATTTTGTCGGTGATGTGGTGGAAGTCACCGTTGTGAGCATGACTGCATATGGCGCATTTGCCAACATCATCCCGGGCATTGACGGACTGATTCATATCTCCCAGATTTCCGATAAGCGTATCGAAAAGCCACAGGACGCTTTGAAGGTCGGCGAAAAGGTGCAAGCCAAAATCACAGAGATTGATTTCAACAAAAAGCGCATCAGCCTTTCGATCAAGGCTTTGATTGAAAAGGACGTTACGATTGACGAGCAGGAAACTGCTTCCGATACCGCCGACGCTGCTGTTAACGAGGAAGTCAAAGTCAGCGATGTTGACATTGCCGAGACCGCGGAAGTTCCGGAAAGCGATATTCGGGAATAATTCCATGAACAAACAAAAGGCTGCCTTTTTAAAGGGCAGCCTTTCTATTTTTGTAAGCACCGGATGTGACAAGATAAGTTTCAAACCTGTTTGATCCATAGATAGAATGATACCATGCCCGTTAAAAATATATATGATAGATTCTGCCCATGATGGGAAGACAATCATAGTGGTTTCGGCTTGGTTGACAGCAGACGAGATGAATGTACCATTTTTTATAATTAATTCGTTGTGCGTTTCAAGCTCACAAGCAGGGCGAGAAAGCTGGAAACACCGCCGAAGATTAAAACGGCGCTGAAGCCCTTGATGAACAAACCCGCATCGAAGGACGTTCCCGACATACTGTTCATGTTCGTTTTTGTTAAGAAGCTGAAAATAACCAGAGAAACGGACGAGCCGGTGACCATACCCAAATTGCGTGCCAGCGCCTGCAGACCGCCCGCAACGCCCAGCCGGTTCTTTTCCACGGATCCCATTACGGTAGAGGTGTTGGGAGACTGGAACATTGCCATACCGGCACCGAGCAGAGACAACAACACGCCTATCAAGAAAATGGGGGAGCTTTTGTTTAAAAATGACATGCTGATGAGGGAAATCGTGCATAAGCTCATCCCTGTCACCGTCAAGGGCTTGGTGGAAATTCTATCTGACAAAAAACCGCTGATGGGTGCCACGATCACAGACGTGATGGGGTATGCCGCATAAACAAGCCCGGCATAGAGGGGAGGAAGGTCGATTACATGATAGAGAAAAAATGGCATGAACAATACGGTGGTAAAAATTGAAACAAAGGATAGAAACGCGGAGACGATGCCCAAGGAAAACACCTTGTTGTGAAAAATAGAAAGCTCCATAAATGGGTTCTTTGTACGCCTTTGCAGATAGACAAACAGCATGAGCAAAATAACGGAAAGAACGAAAACAGGCACGAAAATTTGTGATGAAATCACGTTTTCCTGTAGTAACAGGAGACTGCCGAACATAACAATAACCGTGATGCAGAAGAGCAGTGCGCCTTTCAGGTCGAATTCATGCAGTCTGCTTTTTTTATGGATTTCTGGAATCAGTGCAAGCGTCAGCGAGAAGCCCACGATGCCGATGGGAATATTGATATAAAAAATAGACTGCCAACCAAACCGGCTGACCAAAAGACCGCCCACGGCCGGACCGGTGAGGTTGCCGATGGAAACCATGGCGCCGTTAAAGCCCAGCGCCCGGCCTCGTTCCTTGGGCGGGAAGGTGGCAGTGATGATGCCCTGGCTGAGGGACATCATGGCGGAAGCGCCCACCGCCTGTATGATACGGGACAGGACGAGAAGAAGAATGG
>MKRK01000084.1:11944-13249 GCA_001896915.1 Clostridiales bacterium 43-6 | reverse complement strand
AAATCCTCACCGTAAATGATATTTAGTGATGAACCGTTGTCCCAGCGAACCATAATACTGCCTATGTCATCCACACCGACCACTGTGCCTTTCGTACCTATTGGAGGTGCTTGTACATCGTCCATACAGACAATTTCCACACGGCAGCCAACCGGATATTGCTTGCGAATACGCTCGACCGTTTCTCTCGAAGGAAAATTATTCATCGTCGGCACCTCCATTAGCCGGATTTCTGAATGCCGAACTGCCTGTCAGCTTTGAAAGCAGAATTTTACGTTCCGTTTTATATTCCGAACCGATAAAGCCAAGCCGGAGGAGAAAGCAGCGGAAAGCATACTTCTCATTTTCCACAGGCTTTTCTACGGCACTGACCCTGTGCAGTGATTTTGCCATTTCACAAAGGGCTGTGACAAGGTGGGTATAAGCTTTTAGCGGATCCGGGTCGCTTGCGTCGGAGAACCACGGAAAGCTGACTGTCTCTTCACCCTTTAGAATAGACAGGTCGGTGATTCCGAGTGCCTTTTTGAGGAGTGAGCCTTTGCTTTCCACCAACCGACTAAGGTTTTCAAGTGCCGTGTCGGTGAAGAATGAGCGGGGCATTTCAATGGTAAGCGCAGTTTTGTCGTACCCGTCAAATTCAAAGCCCCGCTCCGCCAGACCCTCGATGAGCTTTTCGATTTCCTCGCTGTCGGCACAGTCGTCGAACGAAAGAACGCCGTTTTTGTCGATGGTGAAATAATCCACCTCATAGGCAAAGGTCGGAGCACCATTGTATTTTGTCTCGCACTCCATTATCTCCGCAATTGTTTGCACAAGCCGTTTACGCTCTCTGCCTGTTACATTGTAGTCAATCTGCATTTTGCATACCGCCTTTCATTTTTTTGTACTACATATATCACTCTAAATGCTGTAAATAGCAAGTTGTTTTGAGTAACTATTGTAGAGATTAATGTCCTTTTAATCGGCAGTTTCTTGTGCAGATAACACAATGCCCATCAGTACAAAACAAACGCACGGGAGTGCCACTCCATTGCCCCACATCTTATACTCTGATGCGTCGGAGTGCGGCTTATGCAGCCACTTAATGATTTGCTTCTTTGTCTTTGCCTTGCTGCTTGTTCCGATAATACGGCGGTGAGTTTCCCATACATCAGCCCAGAACGCAACCTCATCCTCGGAGGGATTCTCCGAACCGAGGTTGTCACACCACCAATCGGGAAATCCCTGCAGGCGAGCGCACTCAGTCGGTGTCAATCTGCGGACGATATAACCCGGTTCAACAAGCCCGTTATGGTAGCCGGGGGT
>MKRK01000084.1:11165-11820 GCA_001896915.1 Clostridiales bacterium 43-6 | reverse complement strand
CAATGCCGTATGTCGGATGACCGACCACAGGAGCGTCTTTATAATCTCTCGACAGCAATGTCGGGGAGACACCTTCTTCTATCTGTGTGAAACCGCCCGTTGTCATGGCATAAGCAACGGCATGGCGGTCAGCGGCTGTAAGGGAGAAACTGACATCCTCATTAATGCCGCTGCCCAAAGGACCGTTTTTATCATCACGGCCGATCATGGAGCCTTGCAATGCAACGACCGCCATACCGCCCTGGTTGCATCCCGGATTACCTCCATTGGCATCAAGGGTACGCGAGGTTGCCGCTTCATAAATACCGCTATGCGGGTTGTCTGACTTCATGGAATTACTGCCATCCGAGCAGATGCCAAAGCAGACAACAGCACTGTCTGCATTTCCTTTCGCTAAAGTATGACAGGGTGCATCAGGTTTTGGATTGCTTCTGTTTTCCTTTGAAGTAACCTGCTTTCCGTCAAACACAGTCGGTACGAATACCGTCTGGTCGTTATTGCAGGAGAGCGTGGCAGACATATCGTCCTGTACCAGCGCACCTTTACCGCCACCCTCACAGCCGGAGCGGATTTTCAGGGTTTTAGGTGAATTCAAAACAAGGGGGACATTCATACCGCCGGTACCCATGCGGGAAGTAAGCGTCTGTACCTTACC
>MKRK01000084.1:2685-11128 GCA_001896915.1 Clostridiales bacterium 43-6 | reverse complement strand
CTCCCATACTTGCACGGAGAGAGCCGCTGATGTTTTCGTCTGTATGCCCGCCGATACGGGAAACCGCACCGGGTTCAAATGACATTACTGCACCGGGAACAACACCTGCGCGAAGGGTGGGAGAGGTCTCTTCCTCATAACCGATACTGCGGCTTTTTGCAGAATGCTCTGTGCAGAAACCTCCCGACTGCATAACACAAGGCTGGTGTCCATGTTCTTCGGAACGCAGTGTTGCAGAAATATTTTCCGAAACCGACATAACACTGCCGCCCTGGTCGTTTAGGCAAGTCAAGCAGTCGCCTGATGTTCCAATGCTGTCCTCAACATTTCCGGTAGTTCTTTGCCACGGGCTGCCGCACGGCGTAAAATTCCTTGACACGCCTTCGTACTCAAATAATATGTTTCCGGCACTTTCGCCTGCAAAATCTGCGACAAGGTAGATTCTGCGTCGGCGTTGGGGGACTCCGAAGTATTGAGCGTCGATAGTTCTGTAAGCCACGCTCCATCCGGTTCCCAGGAGTATGTCGGAGTATGGCCATCTGCCGTTTTCAGGCGAAGGCACCTCGGCATCCGGCTCACAGATGCCGGCGACCGCTTCAAGGACTGCCTTGAAGTCTTCACCCTTGTTGCTTGAGAAAGCGCCGGGGACATTTTCCCAGACAGCGTATCTCGGATATTTTCCATTGGTTTTGCACCTCATTTCCTTGATAATCCGTATTGCTTCATAAAAAAGGACGGATTGGCTACCGTCCAGACCGGCTCTTTTACCCGCCACACTCATGTCGGTGCAGGGAGAGCCGAAAGTGATTATATCAACAGGCGGTAATTCCGCACCTTTTAGCTTGGATATGTCTCCGTAATGCTTCATTTGTGGGATTCGTTTCGTAGTTACCCGTATCGGAAACGGCTCAATTTCAGAAGCCCACAGGGGTTCGATTCCGCAGAGCAGACCACCCAATGGAAAACCGCCGCTGCCATCAAAGAGAGAGCCGAGGGTGAGTTTATTCATTTTCAACCACCCCCGGTACGTCTTGGTGTCGATATTGGACACCATCTCTCAACAGAAATACAGTATCGGCATTCCCGGCTTGTTCAATATACCGTTTCACAATGACATCACAATACTTTTCGTCGAGTTCAATCGTGTGGCAGATTCTGTTCGTCTGCTCACAGGCAATTAGCATACTGCCTGAACCTCCGAACGGGTCAAGCACGATGCAGTTAGTTAAACTTGAGTTGAGGATCGGATGTGCAACCAGTGCCACGGGTTTCATGGTGGGGTGATCGCGGTTTTTCTTTGGCTTCTCAAATTCCCATATAGTAGTTTGCTTGCGGTCGGCATACCAGTTGTGCTTGCCGGACTTCTTCCATCCAAATAGTACAGGCTCATGCTGCCATTGGTAAGGCGAGCGACCGAGAACAAGCGACTGCTTTTTCCAGATGCAGGTGCCGGAAAGATAAAAGCCAGCCTCCGAGAATGCTTTCCTGAAATTCAGACCTTCGGTATCGGCGTGGAATACATAAATAGAAGCATCCTGCGCCATTGCCGATTCGGTATTTGAAAACGCAGCAAGCAGGAAGTCATAGAATGCTTCATTTGCCATGTTGTCGTTTTTGATTTTGCCCGCCGAACCTTCGTAGTTGACATTGTACGGGGGATCGGTTACCACAAGGTTTGCGAGCTTTCCGTCCATGAGAACGGTAAAAGTTTCAGCCTTGGTGGAATCGCCGCACACAAGTCTGTGTCGACCGAGGCTCCAAACATCGCCGGGTTTTGTAACGGCAGGTTTTTGCAGTTCGGCATCCACATCAAAATCATCGTCATGTACGCCGTTCTTGAGCGAATCCTTGAACAGTGCATCCAGTTCAGCAGGTTCAAAGCCTGTGAGCGAAACGTCAAAATCCGCACCTTGCAAATCAGCAATTAGAAGAGCAAGTTTATCCTTGTCCCAATCGCCGCTGATTTTATTGAGTGCTATGTTGAGGGCTTTTTCTTTTTCCTCATCCATTTCAATGATAACGCATTCCACTTCGGTCAGCCCTAAATCAAGAAGAACCTTTAACCGTTGGTGACCACCGACAACTCTGCCTGTTGTCTTGTTCCAGATAACAGGCTCGACATAGCCGAACTGCTCGATGGAGCGTTTCAGTTTGTCATATTCGAGATCGCCGGGCTTGAGGTTCTTCCTGGGATTGTAGTCAGCGGGGATTAACAATTCAGTCTTCAGTTTTTCTATCTGCATACTTTTCCGCCGCCTTTCGTAAGTTTGTATACATATTGACATCCTCCCAAGGAAACAGGCAGGAGTTGAAATGCCCATAAACCGCCGTTTGGGAATATATTGCATTCCTAAGACGCAGTTTTTCAACGATTGCCGCGGGACGAAGGTTAAACACTTCTTGTACAATAACCGCAAGCTGCTCATCAGTGAGTTTGCTTGTGACGAATGAATTGACATCAACCGCCACCGGATTTGCTTTGCCGATGGCATAAGAAAGAGCGACCTCGCATTTATCTGCAAGACCGCTCCATACGATGTTCTTTGCAATGTACCGTGCCATATAGGCACCGCTCCGGTCAACCTTGGTCGGGTCTTTTCCGCAAAGCGCTCCTCCACCGTGGGAGGCAAGCCCTCCATAGGTATCCACCATGATTTTGCGACCCGTCAATCCCGTATCCGCTGCGGGACCACCCTCGACAAATCTGCCGGACGGATTGATGAGCAATTCAGTGTCGTCATCAAACGGGAAATCCTCAAAGCACTGCCACAATACATTGTTCAGAATATCCGCGCGGAGTTCTTCCTGTGATTTGTCCTTATCATGCTGAACAGAAACCACAATGGTTTTTATTCGTTTTGGTTTTCCGTCCTGATATTCCACGGTTACCTGTGCCTTGCCGTCCGGTTGAATTCCTTTGATGAGTTTTCCTTTGCGGCAGTCGTCAATGCGCTTTACAATACGATGCGACAATACAAGAGGGAGCGGCAGCTTCTCACGGGTCTCGTCCGTTGCATAGCCGTACATTGTGCCTTGGTCGCCTGCACCAACAGAGCTGTAAGGTTCATAGTTTCCGTTTCTTGCTTCGAGTGCGTTATCCACTCCGGCGGCGATGTCCTTGCTTTGATGATGAACGAATATAAATACCGTGAATTTCCACGGATTGTATCCGACCTCACGCAGGACATTCCGTACGATATAGCGAATGTCCACTTTTTCGCTGCAGGTGATTTCGCCCGCTACGATAATTTTGCCTTTGGTTGCCATGACCTCACAGGCCACGCGGGATGCCTTATCCTTCCGAAGGCAGGAGTCCAGAATGCTGTCGGCAATGAGGTCGCATAGTTTATCTGGGTGACCCATGCATACGCTTTCAGTTGTTTTGTAAGTAGTCATATGGTTATTTTCCTTTCCGGGCGGTCAGAAGCCGCTCCATAACATCGTCCTGTGGGTTTGCACCCTTGTAATCTCCGGTGCAGTTTTCCTTGACTATCTGGAAAATCTCAAACCACAGGCGATTGGTTTGGTTCATGTAGTTTTGGCCCATTGCAACATACGGGCTTTGGATTGCATTTCCGGTGGTAGGGTGCTTCGCCAGAAAGCCGTATTCGGTTACTGCTTCTTCACACTGAATCCAGCGGGCCACGCTCATTGCGTAGCATTCCAGTAACTGAGGTGATACGAGAGCGGCACATCCACGTTTGTTTAGCCACTGCCATGTGGATTTGTAAATTTCACTCGCAACGAGAGTCTTTCCGTCCTTTTGCACGGCTTCAAGTATTTTGTTTGGTTCGGGCATCACATGACCATGCAAATCTGCGGTATCCGAAAACTCCATAACCGTCAGCTTCCTGCCGCTGGGATTGCCTTCGGCGATTTTGTCGGCGATTGCTTTCTTTTTGGCTCCTGCACCGACTCGGGCGCCGCCTCTGTTTGTACCGTCCTTTGCCAATAATCACACCTCACTTTCGATTTGGGGCTATTACCCCGTTTGAAACCGCGTTTTTCAACACGAAGCCCCAGGCCGCTGTCCGTAAAAATTAGTTTAGAGATTCAACCACCCCCACGGGGAGGTTAGGCCTACAATTTGTGCCGAACCTCTTTTTAAGGTGGTCAGGGCAACATTTTAGCCCTAGCCTCTTTCGATACCATGCCATCGATCACCGTTCTCAGCTGTGATGCGTGAGTGACATGACTTACACAAAGCCATGAGGTTACTCGCTTCGTTGCCACCACCCTTTGAGAGCGGGAGGATATGGTGAACTTCCTCGGCTGGGGTAAACAAACCTTGCTTCTGACACTCTTCACACAAAGGGTGAGACTTGATATAACGGTCACGGATTCGTTTCCATGAACGACCGTAGCGTTTGTTGGACACGGGGTCTCGTTCGTATTTGTTGTAGTTTCTGTCCACAGTCTTTTGATGCTCGGCACAGTATTGCTCGCGCACAGCAAGCCGACCGCAACCGGGGTAAGCACAGGGACGCTTGGGTTTGTAGGGCATCGGTTCACCTCCTTCGGGGCATAAGAAAAGCCCCCGCGGGATTTCTCCTGTGAAGGCTTCAACCATTCTTTCCTGGCATTTTAATACTATCATGAGGTGCGGGTATCATTCTATGTCTTTAGGTATCACGATTCAAAATCCAGTTGCAAACCTCCAGCGCAGCGTTGTGCATCTTATAAAGATGGTGGATGCTGTAGCACATATCTACTGCAATCTGCTCCCATGTTTTAAAGCACAGATAACGAAGTTCCAGGATTGTTTGGTATTCAGTGTTGGAAACGGATTTAATAACCTCAATGATTTTACGCTTCAAATCTACAAGACTGTAGATGTCTGAATTGATTTCAGCTTCTAAATCAACAATTTTGCAGATGATATCTTCCATTCGGCGGATGTTTCTTGTACCACTTGGCGGAACGTCGCTGAGTGTGGATGTCGCTTTTGCAGCCAAGTCGTGCAGGGAAGAGACCTGCTCAATCTTGCTGTCAATACGTTGGTCGATACGATAGGCTTGGGACAGGAAGTCCTTTGCCGATAACTTTTGTTTATTCATAATCTGCCCTCCGAAAAAATGAATTTCCCTCGGATTGGCATTGATTGTCGTTGTTTGTCTCAGATTTTCAGATTTGCCCTAACTGCATCGATTAAAGCTGACTGGGTGTTGTCTTTTTCTTTCAATGATTTTAATATACGCTCATCAACGGTTTCTTTAACGGTAATATGCTGAATTACAACGGTTTCTGAAGTTTGACCCTGCCGCCACAGTCTTGCAACGGTCTGCTGATAAAGTTCAAGACTCCAGGTAAGACCGAACCAAATTAGAATGGAGCCGCCACTTTGCAGATTCAAGCCGTGACCTGCTGAAGCTGGGTGGATGAGGGCGACCTGCAATTCACCGTTGTTCCAGCGCTTGATGCTCTCTGTAGTGTCCAGGCGTGAAAAAGGGATATGCAGTTTATGAAGCCGTTCGGAAATCCGCTCAAGATCATGCCGAAACCAGTAGGCAACCAGGACGGATTTGCCGTTTGCGGACTCAATCAAATCCTCCAAAGCATCCAACTTGCGGTCATGAATCCCAATGATTTCATTGTTATCCGAGTAAACGGCACCATTTGCCATTTGGCATAGCTTCCCGCACAGGGCTGCGGCATTGGTAGCGGTGATATCACCATCCGGCAACTGAAGTACCAGGTCGCGTTTCAGTTCGTCATACCGCTTGCGTTCTGGTATGGATAATTTCACCGCATATTCCGCACTGACCAGTTCAGGCATTTTCAGGTGGTCTCTTGATTTCATAGAAATTGTAATATCTGAAATTCTGTCGTAAATCCGTCTTTCTGCATCTGGTAGCGGTTTATAGCTGAAAATAACCTGCCCGTTTCGTTTGTCCGGGGTGAAATAATCGTTACGATACTGTCCGATGAATCGTCCGAGACGTTTACCCATATCCAAAAGCCGAAACTCCGCCCATAAATCCATCAGACCGTTACCTGTAGGTGTGCCGGTCAGACCTATAATCCTGCTTACGCGGGGACGCACTTTCATTAGGGTTCTGAACCGTTTTGATTGGTGGCTCTTGAACGATGAAAGTTCGTCGACCACCACTGTGTCATAATCAAATGGCAAACCGCTGTGTTCCACAAGCCACTGGACATTTTCACGATTGATGATATAAATATCTGCTTGTTTTTGTAGAGCGGTTTTGCGTTCCGATTCCGTACCGACTGCTACCGAAACCCGGAGTCCGCTGAGATGATCCCATTTAACGAGTTCTTCGGGCCATGTATCTCTGGCCACCCTAAGTGGTGCGATTACCAGAACCTTGTGTGCCTGGAAACTATCGAACAGCAAGTCGTTCAAGGCGGTCAGAGTTATCGATGTCTTGCCAAGTCCCATGTCAAGCAGGAGGCAGGATATGGTGTTCACCTCTATAAACTCCGCGGCATATTGTTGATAATTATGTGGATTGTATTTCATTAAGTATCCTCCCGATCTGATTACATTCATCCAAGACGTACAAACGAAATCCCAGCCGCCGCAACACACCATGCCGTGCCTCCTGCAAGGGACGGGGTTTCTCACCATTTCGCTTCACTTCCACAAAGGCGATTTTCCCCAATGGTAAAAGCACGAGGCGGTCGGGCATTCCATCATAACCGGGGCTTACGAACTTCGGTGCTATACCTCCGATCGTCTTTACCGCCTGAACAAGTTTTCGTTCTAATGACTTTTCTCGCATAAGTACCTCCTATAAATCCAGTATTTAAGATGTTCGCCCTGTTTTTATGTTATCGTGTCTGTTGCCGTTGTTGCCGAAGTTGCTATGTTTGCTTATATACGCGCGCACACATTCTCGCTTGTTATAGTGCTATATAATAGGTAGTGTTTTTTATCAACAAGTCGTATATTGCTTACAGCAACAACGGCAACACGGCAACAGGCCTTACTGCTTGCCTTGAACGCGCACCCAATATGGTACGATGCCGTAAAAGCCCATCCTGCGTTTCTTTTCAGCGCGTTCCCAACCGCCGATTTTCTCCATAATGGCAATGATTTTGTAAGCTTCCGAGCGTTCAAAGCCCTCACGAGGTCTGCCGAAACACTCACACCAGATTTCCATGTTGCAGACGGTGTCGCGGCGAACCGTTCCTTTTGGCTGCGTCGGGTCATCGGCAGCACGGAAAAATTCCTGACGGCGATAGATGTCAAAGCTCTCCCAGTTTTCAGGGAGCAGAGTATCAAGATACTCACGTACCATTCCTTCACGCTCATCGCTCTCTAAGGCTTCCTTCTGAGCGGATTCAGCAAGTTCTGCAACATCACCTTCAAGGAACAGTTTTTCACCTTTTTCCCAGATAGACTTTGCCTCGGCCCATATTTGGAGTACATCGGCGTCGGTTACGTCCCAACCCTTACGGGCTTCTGTGCCGCCAACCCTGATAGGCCAGAAACGGCGGTTTCCGGTAACATCACGGAGAAAACCCATCGACTCGGAGTTAGTGCTACCAACAATGATGCATTGTCGCGGGTGGCTTTCACTGTTATGCCCGTAACTGGCGCGATAATTGTCATCACGTCTTGAAAGGAAAGCCTTAACATTATTCACATCAGTCTTGCGTATCCCGGCCAACTCTGGAATTTCAAGAATCCAAAAGCCCTGTATCTTTTCAGGGGCATCCTTGCCTTTGCCCATATCCGCAAAGGTTAGGCTGTCAGAGAACCATTCGCCTGCCAACTTGTCGAAAAATGTCGACTTACCAAGTCCTGTCCTGCCGTTGAGGACAAGCATATAATCGAACTTGATGCCCCGTTGGAAAACACGGGCTACCGCTGCCGCAAAGGTCTTGCGGGTAACAGCCCGAACGTAAGCGTTATCCTGGGCACCGAAATAATCAATGATAAGAGATTCCACCCTGGAAACACCATCCCATGATGGCAAATTGTTCAGATATTCCCGTATAGGGTGATAGATTCGTTTCGCAGCCGCTGCAAGCACTGCATGGTTTGCTTTGGTCGGGGAATAAATGCCGTAGCTATTCTGCAAATATTCATATAGCTTTGCACCATCGGTTTCACCCCAACCGGGCTTCACGCGTTTCCACGGTAATTCACCCCTTGCATCCACACCGTCACGCATCTGGTTGAACGCGATATTTGAAAGTGTGGGATCGTGGTTTAGGATCAGCAGAAAATTTCCAAATGTGTCCTTAACGGCTCCCGCTTTGTCAAGTTCAAGATATGTCTGCCAGTCGGAATCATCGGAAAAGTCGGCTTTGGCCTGTGTCCTGCGTTCCTCGGCAAACTGTGATTTAACCCGTTCATCAGCAACGGCAAACTCGCTCATCGCTTTAAAGCCTGTCTTTTCATCAAGGTCGGTGAATTTATGAACACGAACAAGGTCAAAAGCGTTCAGAAGTTTTCCGCAGGCAGGGTCGGTGG
>MKRK01000084.1:0-2590 GCA_001896915.1 Clostridiales bacterium 43-6 | reverse complement strand
TCAACTCCGTAAGCACGGCAGAATGCCCCAACTACACCTTCCTTCGAAGTAGGGTCTTGCTGCTGACGGATATTCCTCTGAATTACTTCAGATTGGCGGCTGGATGTCGGCCAGAGTGAGCAGTCCCGCCAGTCGGATAACTTTGAAAGGTAATCATCGGGATTAAGGACCCCACCGTTAATTATTTTATAAACATATTCGCCATCAGAGGGAGTGGACGGCCAGTACATCAGGCGCTCCGGCTCATAAGTGCTGTCATCAAAATAATCCATTCCTATTTCATCAGCAACCAGTCGTGAGAGAGCGGAATATTCATCCGGGGTGACCTCTCTGGAAAGCGGAATGACCACACGCAGACGAGGTGATTCCGGTGTGTGACTGTGCGTGGAATAGACCGCACACTTGTGTGGGAACAGCATTTCCACCTGACCGAAGAATTCACTGTCGGCATGATCCGCATCGAGTGTTATTCCGGAGCGGCTCTCCACAGTATCCTTTTTACGACGTCCGCTTTTCAGGTGACCGAGGACGTAGCCGCCAACGTCCTTTATGCCGTCGCGGCGATCCTTCGGCAGTTTCTTGTATTCGGCAACCGTTTCGGTCGTGCGGTGCGTAATCCTGAATCGCTCGCACAACTCGTCAAAAGTGGTTTTCTTATTAACCCACCGCTTCGACAGACGACTGTCGCCGTAGGCGATTTTAAGTTCCATATTCCTGCACCTCACATTTACTGTTGAAATAACTGATTGGTATACCGTGCTTTTTTGCCTTTGCAATTTCCCGAGACATTCCATTGCTGATTTTATCGCCGAACACCCATAACTCATCGCATTTGGCAAGCAGGATGAGGCCAAAGCGGATGCCAAGTTCACGCTGTTCTTTATCTGTATCATCCATAAACTGCGGATACAGTAAATGCGGCGCTATCGGTATGCGTCTATTGCTTACTGCAAAACGGCAGTAGCAACGTGCCTTTTCTGCGTTGCGTTCTATATCTCCCGCAAAGGGGGATGCGATATAAACGAGCGGGAGATAAGGGTTTGGATTTGTAACCTTTTCTTCTTTTTCAATGTTGGAAAGTGCTTCATATGCTGTGGGGTCCGGGTAGCCGGAGCTGTTATATTTGTCCATAACGACTCCTTTCCCCAAGGAACAGGTTGATAAAGTATTGCTGACCTTTACCTGTGACCTTTGTTGTTTTGCTGATGGTAACATGACCGTCCGAGTGGGTGATGGCAGTTTCCTTTACTTTGAACAAGCCGAGTTCCATCGCCCTTTGCGTCGGTGCGTTATAATCCGTGCCTCTGCGTTTGATGAGGTAACCGTCCTGACGTAGCCGCTCAAAAAGTCGGTTCTGACCGATTTCGATACCGTTGCCTTTGAGGATTTTCGCCAATTCCCCGATAAGGATAGTGCCGTCCGAAACCGATACCGCATCAGCGAACACGACTTTTGGTTTGTTCTCGGCAGCTTCCAACTGAAGGCGTTCCTTGGCGGAGCGTTCCTCCTTAAGGGCTGTAAGCACCTTAATCCAGGCATCGGGATCATTCGTGATTTCTTCCAGTTTGGCGGGAGTGACATACGCACCGTGCTTGCGGATGGTCGGAAGCACTTCGTGTGTGACCCAACGTTTGAACTTTTTGGCTTCGGGCTTGTCGGAGCGGAGGATAACATTATAGATACCGCTTTCACTGACGGCATACATTTCACGGGTTTGGCCACCTGACACGAATCTGATTCGGGTCAGCTCATCACCGTCCAAACGCTCTGCTACCTTGTTAGTGTCCGAAAGTCCAAGCACATCGCACACATCCTTCAGCACCCAGAGTGTTTCGTTGCCCTGATGTACCGTCCTGATTTCTTTCCCTTCATAGGAAAACACTTGTAATTCATTGTTCATATTGAACCTCCTGAAAATGGATTTATTGAGGGATAAACCCCCTCACCATCCACAGGACACGAAGCACTGTTTTGAGTACCCCGTGTCATTCTTTTTTATAAAATGATGTTTCATATCCGTCTGCCCGAAGTAGTAGGCCTTTTGCCCAAGGCGGGGTTTGACCCATAAGTTTGCATATTTCTTCAGTAGGCATTTGCAGGTCGGCTTCGATGACAATCTCGTCATGGATATGCATCACAATGGGAAAATGGCAAAGATTCATCATGGCAAAGCAGAGGATGTCGCGGCTTGTGGCTTGTACGATGTTTTCTACAAATTTGGGACCATAGCTTTCGAGCCGTTCCCACTTTTTTGTACCTCCCACACCTTCGTAGGTGATGCATTCCGAACCAAACTGATTTGTACCGATACGTGGTTTTACATAGGCAAGACGTCTGCCGGATGGAAGTGTGATAAACAGCATACCGCTACCGTAAGTGAAGCGGATGCCATGCGCTTCTGTTATGGAATGGTCGCGTACAGCTTTCATTGCGGCACGATCAACATCCCACCAAAACCGAACTATATTGGGGTTGGAGGAGCGCCAGGCTGAAACAAGTGGCCTAAGTTCGTCCTCAGTAAGCCCCATTTCCAATGCCCCAATGGATTTTAGAGCGCCGACTGATCCACCGTAACCCAGTGCCAATTCGG
>MKRK01000083.1:7614-16003 GCA_001896915.1 Clostridiales bacterium 43-6 | reverse complement strand
GACCGCTGTTGCGCTGTTGACAATGTTCTGGGTACTCCGCTGGAGAGCTTGTCCATCAACTTCCCCTTGGGCGCCACCATCAAGGTTGACGCAGTCGTCAAGAACTCGATTGTCGAAACAAAATATCTGTTTATAGATTCATCTGTGTACAATTACACCTGGAACTATTAATTGAAAAGGGCTGTATGATACAGCCCTTTCCTATAGTGGAGGCGAATTATGAAACGAATTGTATTATTGCTGCTCGTTGCAGGCATCCTGTTCTCCTTTTCCTCCTGCGTCGGCAAATCAGCCCAAAAATCAGGCATAACCACCTCTGATGTGAACAGTAACCCCTACAAATTTGACATGAACGGTAACCCCATCACCACGGAAGCCTTTGCAGAGTCTATCAACGACACTACGAAGTTTGACAAAGACTTGTTCGCAAAACGGGTCTATGAGCTGAAAACCTTTTTTGGAGAAGAGAATTTTTTGGACCCGTCCAAGATCTCTATCTCCGCAGTGGTGCTTTATTCCTTTCATCATATTTACTATCCGTCCCTGCTTACGATGCCCAAAGGAAAGCTGTTATACCGCCAAACCTCGGTGGAAATCATGAACGAGGAAATCAAAAAGAATTTTAATTTGTCTTCCTTTGACGCCACCCAAAGCGATTTATATTCCGCCAACAAAAATACCTTTGAAATGTGGCAGCAAAATTATAGCGGCACACCGGTATATACCGCAGAAACCAAAACCCTTGGCACAGACAAA
Organism: Clostridiales bacterium 43-6; assembly: GCA_001896915.1. GTDB lineage: Bacteria > Bacillota > Clostridia > Oscillospirales > Acutalibacteraceae > MKRK01. The sequence continues at coordinate 15,247 of MKRK01000083.1, read as the reverse complement.
TACGAGCTGACCGTGACCTTTTTTGCCAACAATGATACCGCAAAAAAAACACCACTGTCCCGCTCGGTTGCAGTGATCGAAAAATCCGGCGGAAACTATGTGTTTTCCAGCTTGTCTTCTGCAAATCTGTAGTTTTTTCACCGATCCATCAACAAAATCCCTTTTGGCGGTTGCCAAAAGGGATTTTGTTTTTTGCCCCGCGGATATAAGTAAGGGCTGCCGCACATATAATGCATAAAAAGTATATGGGGTGTATCTATGTTGTTTGAAGTGTTGCAAGCGCTGATTTACGGTATTGTCCAGGGCATTACAGAATTTCTGCCCATTTCCAGCACAGCCCATCTTATCCTGCTACCCAACATTCTGGGGTGGGAGGACATGGGTATGACCTTTGACATTGCCTTACATTTAGGCACGGCCGTATCCGTCCTGCTTTTCTTTTGGAAGGACTGGATCAAGCTGACCAAAGCAGGCATGACAAGACCGAAATCATCCGACGGCAAGCTGTTTTGGTTTATCATGCTGGCCACAATTCCTGCCGGAATCATTGGCTTTTTGTTTGAGGATTTTTTTGAACAGGCACAAAAAAACATGCTGCTCATCGGTTTTATGCTTATCGTGCTGGGGATTCTTCTCTATCTCGCCGATACACGATGCAAAAGCACAAAGAAAATCAACCACGTAAATTTTCTGAGCGCCATTCTGATCGGTCTGTCCCAAGCCGTCGCCATGATCCCGGGCGTTTCCCGCTCGGGCATCACCATTACAACCGGCCGGTTCTCCGGACTGACCCGGGAAAGCGCCGCCCGATTTGCTTTTTTGCTATCCACCCCGACAATTGTAGGGCTGGGCATTTATAAAATCAAGGATATCATTGGTGAAAACTTTCACCTGCTGCCGTTTTTGATTGCTGTGATTACCTCCGGTCTGGTGGGTGCTTTGGTCATACGATATTTGCTTGATTTTTTAAAAACCAGAAGCTTTGGAATTTTTGCGGTTTATCGTATCGTTCTGGGTATGATAGTATTGGCTGGTGTTTTGATGAACAAACTGTAAAAACATAGTCCCCTTTTCCCCTTTTTTCTTGCAAATAAGATGTTATCTGTTATAATATTTTTATCTATATAAAAACTGCCAATAGCAGCGGAGGTTAAAATGGATTTTATATCACAGCTGGTTGATTTTTTTGTACACTTTGATACCGCATTTCCCGCATTGATTGACGCCGTCGGTCCACTTACGTATCTGATTATATTTCTGATCATTTTTTGTGAGACGGGCTTGGTGGTCCTTCCCTTTTTGCCGGGAGACTCTTTATTATTTGTAGCAGGCATCGCCGCTGCACAGGGAAATGCCCTGAATGTCATTTTGGTTTTCTTAACGGTTTTTCTGGCAGCTGTCCTGGGCAACACTGTCAACTATCTCATTGGTCTGTTTTTTGGTGAACGAATTCTGGCAAACAGCAAATGGGTCAATCAAAAGCATCTGGACAAAACCCATAAGCTGTTTGAAAAATACGGACCTCAGGCAATTATCCTGTCCCGCTTTGTTCCGATCATCCGGACGATTGCCCCTTTTGTTGCCGGTATCGGTAAAATGAGCAAAACAAGATATACCATTTATAATTTAATCGGCGGATTTCTCTGGTCCTTCGTTTTGGTATTCGCCGGCTATTTTTTAAGCGGGTTTCAATATGTGCAAGACAACCAGCATCTGATTATCGTCATGATCTTGGTTGTGTCCCTGCTACCCGTTGGGATTGAGGTCTTTCGCCAAATGATATGGAACCGATATAAAAAAGTCAAAACAAATTCATAACCAAAAAGAAAGGACTGTAAAATACAGTCCTTTATTTTTTATGTAACAAGTAAAACCGCCCTGTTGTCGTACATTCATAAGGCGATCCTATTACACCGTATTTTTCTTCTTACCCTGCAGCACTGTGTTCCAATGTGATTTTGTTACAGAACGACTCGTTTTTTTGGACTATACTGTTAACAAAGAACAAGAAAGGATTGATTTAAATGAAATCAATAACAATTAACAAAAACAATTTTAAGAGCATCGTCATGGACAGCGACAAGCCGGTATTGATCGACTTTTGGGCACCCTGGTGCGGTCCTTGCAGAATGCAGAGTCCGGAGGTGGAAGAGCTGGCAGATGAAATCGGCGACAACGCCATCATCGGAAAGCTCAACGTAGATGAAGATCCTGAGCTGGCAGCAGAGTTCGATGTATTCAGCATCCCCACAATCGTTGTGATACATAAAGGTCGTATCATCAACAAAAACATCGGACTGACCCCAAAAGCAAAGCTGAACGCAATGCTGGAAGTTTAACCGCTCAGCTTGTGAAGCCCTTTGAAATCCAGGATTTTAAGGCTTCCCCGTGAAAGCTCCACCAGCTTTTCATTCTCAAAATATTTCAGCAGCCTGCTGATCACCTCTCTTGCAGTGGATAGGTTTTTCGCAATCACCTCGTGAGTAATGGACAGCGTGTCTGACTCCTCCAATGAGGATTGTTCAATCAAAAACCCCGCCAGTCTTTGATCCATCCCTTTAAAAACGATTTGCTCCATCACCCACATTACATCGGAAAACCGCAGAGAAATCAGCTGCAGGGAAAACTCCTTCACCGCCCCGTTAGCCTCATTCAGCTTCCCCCAGATATTCGCAGGAATCACCAAAACCTCACTGTCCTTCTCCACCTCCAGCGTCACACTGAAATCAATGTTCTTGATGATACAGGACGCAGACATAATACAGATATCGCTGGACAACAATCGGTACAACGTAATCTCCTTGCCTTCAGCAGTGGTATAATAAGCCCTCAATTGCCCGTTTTTGACAATGATGAGACCATTGCATTCATCCACACCGTTGATGATAATTTTCCCCTTCTGATAAACCGTTGCTACCGTATTGAACAACAGGAGATTTTTCTCCATCTCGTTTAGCTGATCTGCCACAGGAATGCAGGATTCAAGAAACAAAGCGTCGTCATGTGTTAACAAAATAACTTCCTCCTTCTGCCTTCAAACGACTAATCCTTCTTTTCTGCCCATGGGGCGATAAGGAAGGAACAAAAAAACAAAAACCTTCTGCCTTCATTATAACATGTATATGGTCACTGTACCAAGCATGAACACAAATTTAATCATTTTCTCCCCCAATATACAAAGAACCTCCAGTTTTCTTATCAACCGGGGGTTCTTGTGTTTGTTGGTCGTGGGAGGAATCATACATGCTCTCCATCACTACTGTAACCACGCTTGTTGCCCGGTTACTGTTTGTCCTTGCCGTCCAGCTTCAAAAGCCGGATATACCGGATGGCTTGTTCCTTGTCTTCTTTGCTTAACTCACTGTAAAGCGAAATCAGCTGTTCCAAATCCTCCGGGAGGGCTTTGGTTGATGTATTTCCTAGTAGATAATCTGTGGAAACGTCAAAATAGGCAGCTATTTTATTAATGTGTTTTAAATATGATTTATTTCTACCTGCTTTCCAATCGCTTAGTAATGTTAAATTCAATCCAACATCATCCAAGAAATCTTTATCCTTGATGCCTTTCATTTGAATTAAACTTAATATTTTGTTCAATACTTCCACATTTTCACCACCTTGTATATTTAATTCTATATTTTAGAATTAAATCCCTTATATTTCGTTTTTCGAGAGTTATAATATACCCAACAGATGAAAATATATACTCCCATGTGTATTTGATACACCGATATAACAAAATAAATCCGCTGACGATTCAGCAGAAAAGGGTGTGCCACAAAACCGGCACGCTTGTCCTTATTATTGTAATTTTATCACACCAAGCATTGGATAACAAGATATTTTTCCTTTTTCTCTTTCCCTTCTTTCTTTTCTCGGGGCAGGCTTCTGCCCCCATCCTTCTTTTTTCATTACCAAACAAAGGATTGAATCATATGTCAGAACAAAAGATTTTTTGTTTTATAGGACCGGAAATGATTGAGCAGGAACGCATGGTTGCCAAAAAGCTGAAAACCGAGATTGAGCGTCTGATTAAACAGGGGGTTACGGGCTTTAACATTGCCGCCGGGCGAAAGCTTGACACCATGGCGGCACTACATATCCTGCGGCTCAAGCTAAACTACCCCGGGGTGAAGCTGCATTATATCGTGCCGGGACTGGACAAGGTCATAACAGCCGAAAACAGCTTCATCAACAACCGGTTGATCTATAACGCCGACACCCTCAAGATCGTGGCAGCCGAGGAACAAACCAACCGCATTTTCAAAAACGCAGGATTCTGCATTTCCCTGTCCGGCGGTCACCAAGCACAAAAGCAAGGCATCACAATCATCCCGCTGGATCCCTGACAGGGGTGCGGATTGCCGCGCTAACGCTCGCAATGACGCCGTGGGGGATTGGTGAGGCATCGGAGACTGCATGGTTTTATGAAGCCGTGGGGGCTGTGTTGCTTTTATTGAAAACGAACTGCTTTATGCAGTTTTTTTATTTGCCAGGGCAACATAATCTATTCAATATTCTTTCATTGCATTCATTAACGATTCGGTTGAACAACGGTGTAAACCAGTCCTCCCGGCGTCATTGCGAGCCAGTGGAGCCAACTTGTTGGCTTTTCAAACTGGTGTGGCAATCCGTAACCCCTGCCATCGTTTTCTTTTTCTGCGATTATAACAAAGAAACACGGATTTTTCTGACCATTTATCAGAAATGTTTTACGTCACCAGAGGAGAGCCGGGGCTTCGGGAAGCTTGCCGGCTGTATTGGAACCCAGCTTCTATCTTCAAAAATCAAGGGCTGCATTTCTGCAGCCCTTTCCTTCGCTCCACACTTCACACTTCAAATTCCAAACTCAAAAATGGCTCATCCCCGTTTTTTTGCATAATCAATCATGCTTTTGCCTGCTACTGCACCTTGACCGACGGCGACAGAAACTTGTTTGAAACCCCCGGTACAGTCACCTGCGGCAAACAATCCGTCTATATTGGTTGCCATATCTGCATTCACCTTGATGGAGCCGTCCTCCACCAAAACGCCCAGCTTTTGGGCAAAGTCCACACTGGAAGCGGTTCCGTAGGCAACAAACAAACCCTGCAAGGGGATGGTCTCCCCGTTTTTTAGCTTGATGCCTTCCAGCCGTTCCGTGCCTGATAAGGCTTCGATTGGTTCCTTGATTATTTTAAACTTCCCGGTTTCCTCTTCGGAGGCTTCCATTTCCTTTCCCCCGGTAAAAATCGTGATATCCTCCGTGAAGGTCAAAAGCTCCTCCGCTTCGTGGAGCGCATATTCATTGTAGCCCAATACCCCTACCTTCGCTTTTCTGAAAAAGAAGCCGTCACAGGTGGTGCAGTAGCTGATGCCGCGGCCTTCCAGCCGTTCGAGACCCTCCAACTTGATTTTTTTCTGGGGCTTTCCCGTAGCAATCAAAACGGTTTTGGCTTGATAGGTGTTTTCTTTGGATGTAACCCCAAACAGATTTTCTTCAAACAGCTTGGTGATGGACAAAACCTCTTCGTCGGCAACGGTCACCCCCAGAGCTTTCACCTGTTCCATCCCCACCGCCAATAATTTCTCGCCCGATAAAGGCTCTGACAGGCCGTAATAATTCTCGATGGACGGCGCTTTGTTCAGGCTGCTTTCGTTTTTTCCGATCACCAAAGTGGACAAGTTCGCTCTTGCCGTATACAACGCCGCAGAAATTCCTGCCGGTCCTTTTCCAATGATAATTGCGTCAAATGTTTTCATATCCGTCAACTCTTTCCTGTGAATTCCCTTATAGTATGCCATATATGCCGAAAGGATGAAAGAAAAATCTTTCATCCTCTGATTTTAGCTGTTGCTGGCACCCAGCTTTAAGGTGACGTCATAGTAATTTCCGCCACGGTACACTGTGATAGACACCTGCTGCTCCGGTTTGTATTTGCTACGCTCAGTATTGTATTCCGTTATGCTTGTGATCGCCTTGCCGCCGAATTTGGTAATGATGTCGCCCCGTTTCAGACCGGCGGTAGCGGCCGGCGATTAATTTTCCACCTGCTCAATGACCACGCCGGAGGGATATCCCATAGACTTTAGCCGTTCGGAGGTATAGGTGGTGGAAATCTTCACACCCAAAAAGGCTTTTTTCTCGTCCTTGTTGGTAAGAATCCGGTTACAAATCGATACCACGGAATTGACAGGAATGGCAAAGCCCATGCCTTCAAAATTGTCCGCAGCCATTTTGGCACTGTTGACACCGATCAGTTTTCCTTCGGAGTTCACCAATGCGCCGCCGGAATTGCCGGGATTGATGGCGGCATCTGTCTGGATCAGGGTCATATCCCCGCTGGTTTCCATCTGGATTTTTCTGTTCAGCCCGCTGATGATCCCGGTGCTGACGGAGCCCATGAATTCAAGCCCGCCGGGGTTGCCCACGGCAACTGCGGTTTCGCCCACCTTCAGCTTGGAGGAATCGCCGATTTCGATTGCCTGCAGTCCTGTTTTTTCAATCTTGATTACCGCGATATCGGATTCCATTTCATAGCCCACCACCGTAGCGGCAATGGCTGTTTTTGCATCGGAAGGAAGAAAAACCTCCAGCTTGGATTTTTGGTTTTCCACCGCTGTGGAAATCACATGGTAATTGGTGATGATATATCCGTCGGATTTATAGATGATACCGGACCCTTCGCCGGACTGCTGCTGTTCGCCAAAAAAGAAGTTATCATAAGAGGTGGTTGCACGGATACCCACCACGGACGGACTGACCTTTTCCGCTACGGCTTCCACGAGACCGACCGCGGTTTTGTCCACATTGATATTGACGGTTTGACCTGTTTTTTGGGCGGTGCTGTTTGAGGTTGTAGTGCCTGAACCGAACAATGTCCCCAAAGATCCCGACGTGTATAAAAATACACCGGAGGTGACCGTTCCTGATAAAACGGAACAAATGAGACAACATGCAATCAGGGAGCCTATTCCATATTTTGTTTTTCCCTTTGTGCCGGGTTGTGTGACGGGTTCATTATATTTTTCGTAGGACGGCTGCTGAAAGGTGACGGGAGTATAGCTGTTTACCTGAGGTTCGTTGTAGCTGTCCTTTTCGTTGAAGTCGTTATTCATGTTAATAACCTTCCTCTCAAAATGAATAGAATTTAAGAAACGGCGCCTTCGGGCTGTTTCAATCACTGCATTCATTATATTGCATTAAATTCTAAAAAATATGAATAAATAATGAAACTTACATTAATAAAATATATATTTTAATCCCTTGTTTTATTGACTTGAACCTGTCTGAATGATATAATTCTACTAAATGTTTTGAGAGTGCCTCTCAGGGTTTTCACAGAAAGGAATGGGTAAATTACATGATATTAAAGGGTGAATATGCAAGAAAAGCAAAAACGGATCCAAAAAAGGTTTTGACGGACGCTCTGGGTCGTTCCATAGACGGCGCTGTCAGCATATCGTTAATTGACAATAACACAGCGGCAGGTGTGGCAGGATTAAAGTTCAACGCTCCTGTTGTGGACGCTGTTTTGTGTGTGGAAGCGCTGAATCCGCTGTTTGAAGCTTTGTTCAAGGACGGTTATTCTGTTTTGATCGAAAAAGAAACCATCACAAAGGGTAAAAACGGCGTCAGCGAGCCGGTTTCTGT
>MKRK01000083.1:600-7527 GCA_001896915.1 Clostridiales bacterium 43-6 | reverse complement strand
GCTGTTATACGAATATTTTAATCGGAAACCGCATCGGTTTTGACCGTCCGCTTCTCAGCACTCCCAAAAGCGTGACGGACCGTTATGGCAGAGGAAGCTTCCGTTCCCACGCCGACACCCAGGTGCTGGCCACCCGGTGGGACTATTTGCCCGAGGAAAACGGGTTTCCCGCCAACCGCCAGTTTTATCTCATTGAAAACGGCAAGGTGATTTTCTATTCCGCCGATGTGAACAAGGAAAACGTGGTTTCCGCTTTTTGTACTTTCAGCCAGAACAATACCAAAATTACCTATACGCTGTCCTGCGGCTTGTCGGTGACCAGAACGATTTTTATTCTTCCCCAATACGAGGGTCTTCCCATTGCCAACGAAGCACAGATCATCGAAATCACCAATCAAGGCAGCAGTGACCGTGACATCCGAATTGTCTATACCGGCATGTTCGGCACCAACGCCAGCGCCGCACTGACCACGGACGTGATCTATTCCAATGTCATCTGCGAGTCCAATGTCATCCGCAGTGACAAGGATGAAATCAGCGCTGTCAGCTATCACTATAACCCGAAATGGGAGCAGGGCAACATCCGCTACAATGTGTTTATGGCATTTGAGGGGGAAAAGGTGGTGTATCCCGACCAGTTCGGCTTCAAATATTCTGATTTTGTGGGCAGCGGCAGCCTCGAGAATCCGCTGGGTGCGGCAAGACTGAACAACCGCCATGTAAGGCGGGGACCGGGCTTCTTTGCTGTGTCTGCTCCGGTAACGGTGAAAGCGGGTGCGTCCGTCACCGCCCAGAACTTCACCGGGCTTGTTTCCGATATCGTCAACAAAAGCTATGACGCAACCACTCTGTATACCGAAATCACAGCACTCATAGAAAAATACAATACGCCCGATGAAATCAAGAAATCCCTTCATGATGTAACCGGTTTTGCTTCCAAATACTCTTCCTTCATCACCGTAGAAAATGCGGACAAACATTTTGAGAATTATGTTAACCATAACCTGCCGTATCAGGTGTATTATCAGACCTTTGTTTCCCGTTCCTTTGACCAGACTCAAAAGGGTTACCGTGAGGTCGGGTTCAGAGAAATCCAGGATATCTTTACATCTATGTATTATTTCGCTTCCATGGGTAAGACAGATTTTATCAAGCAGCTGCTTCGGGAGTGGATATCCAACGTCTATGAGATGGGTTATGCCAATCACGACTTTTACTGGAAGGGCAAATGCCCGGGACTGTGCTCAGACGATCAGCTGTGGCTGTTCCAGGCATTGGACCGTTATGTGTCCCTCACCGGGGATTATGCCTTTTTAACCGAAGAATGCGCCACTGCCGACGGCGGTCAGCGTAAAATTTATGATACCTTAAAAGCAATTATTGTGTATTCAGGAAAAATCTCCGTCGGCGGTCACGGGCTGACATTGATCGACCGGGCGGACTGGAACGACTGTCTCAGCGTTGATCCCGACAAATTATCCGGTCCGGACAAAGAAGAACTGTACCGCAAGCAGCTGGAAAAGGGCGGAACCTACGGCGACCGTTTGGAAACCGAGCAATCCGAAAGCGTCATGAATGCGTTTTTGCTGAAGGTTTCCATGGATGCCATGAAAGGCATGGCGGTCGCTCTGGGAGACGATGCCTATCTGCCCGAGCTGAACCAAATGGCACAAGAGCTGTCGGATAACCTCCAGAAAACCTGCTGGAAGGAAAATTTCTTTACTCGTGTCATGTTCAACCGCAAGGATAAGCCGGAACTTTCCTATCTGGGCGCTAAGGGTGACAATGTATCTCTCGAGGAGGGTGCGGACGGAACCTATTTCTTAAACTCCTTCGCTTGGTCGGTACATGCCGGCGTTGCCACCGAAGAGCAAATCGGCATCATGCTGGACACCATCACCAAAAATCTGAAAACACCCTATGGCTTCCGTCTGTGCAGCAGCGTGGATTTCAGCAAAATCGCACCCACTGTTGATGTTTCCCTGTATTTTGACGGTGACCGTGAAAACGGCGGTGTGTTCAAGCACGCCAATATGATGGCTGCTTCCGCTATGTTAAAAGCCGCCAATCAGGTAAAGGATAAGGAGCTTGCTGCAAAGCTGGCGGAGACCGCATGGTGGACCATTGACGTGGTTCTGCCCTATAAGACACTGGAGCATCCCTTTGACACCTGCGGAAACCCCCGTTTCTGCACCCAATACAACAACAGTGACAACGGCGAGAATTATCCGCCAACCTTGAGCGGTACCTCTACCTGGCTGCTGCTCACGCTGATGAGCGCCTTTGGATTGTCCTTCACAAAAGAAAACATCGAAATCAATCCCCTGCTTCGCACCGGCGACACCGCACAGAAGCTGACGGTCAATGACGGCGTGGCCAGCTATGAAATCACCATCACCAAACCGGAGGGATTCTATCGGACCAAAGAGGGCTGTAAGGTCACCATTGACGGCGTTTCTGCTACATCCCCGATTATCCCGAAATACAGCGACGGTAAAACCCATCAGATTCAGATTTCGCTGTAATTCTGTTTTTTCTGCAAATAGGACTCACGATATGTCAACTGTTTTTCGAATAAATGGCAATCCTTTGGCATATGGTATAAAAACGCCCCCTCACAGCATAACAATATGTTGTGAGGGGGATTTTATGAGATATATTGTATTGACGAAAAAAAGCTTATCGATCATTGGCATTGCCGCCATTGCCGTGGTGGTATCCTTGGTTTTGATTTTGACCGGCGACAAAGCCATTTTTGCCTTGGCAAGCAACAAAAAGCTTCCCATTTACTGCACCGAACAAAAAGAAAAAATCGTCTCCCTGTCCTTTGATGCCGCCTGGGGTGCGGAAGATACCCATCTGCTGATTGATATTTTGGGCAGGTACAAGGTGAAGGCGACTTTTTTCGTGGTGGGACAATGGGTGGATAAATTCCCGGAAGAGGTGAAAGCTCTGTCCGCAGCCGGTCATGAAATCCAGAACCATTCGGCGACCCATCCCCATATGCCCCGGTTATCTGCCGAAAAACAAGCGGAGGAAATCAAAATCTGCAACGATAAAATAGAAGCCCTGACAGGGAAACGACCGATTTTGTTCCGCCCGCCCTATGGAGATTATAACAACACTCTGATCGACACCCTGACCAACATGGGGATGTACTGCATCCAGTGGGATGTTGACAGCCTTGACTGGAAAGACAAAACCGCTGACCAGATCTATGACCGTGTGACTAAGAAAGCAGCCAACGGCTCTATCGTTTTATTCCACAACGCCGCCAAGAATACTCCCGCTGCGCTGCCGAAAATCATTGAAAAACTGCAGTCGGACGGATTTAAGCTGGTTCCCGTTTCCCAGCAGATTCACAAGGGAAATTACGAAATCGATCACGAGGGAAGACAAATTCCCGTCACTACAGGTAAGCTCGAGGAAAAAACCGTAACAACCACTCCATAAGTGCCGAAAGGCACTTTTTGTTTGGAAAAAATCATAACAGAAACAAAACTGGTAAATTTTTTTCAGATTATATTTTTATATCAGGGAATAATAATCTTGAAAACACAAACAGGAGGTAAAAATATGTCAAGAGGTTTATCGGGCTTTATCAAAGGTGTCGGTACCGGTATGGTAGCCGGCATGGCAGTTGCCGCAACCGGAAGTATGCTGATGAAAAGCAATAAAGGGATAAAGAAAAATGCCGGCAAAGCAATCAAAGCAGTTGGCGATTTCGTTGAAAACGTTCAATTCATGATGAAATAAGTCCATATGGTAATTTGCAACGCTGCCTACCTGATAGGCAGCGTTTTTTCTGTTTCATATCTTATCATTCGTCGGAATATACTTAGAAGAGATTGGCTGTGCCAATGGATTATAAAAAGTCTGCATTTGCAGATTCGGCACCTTTCCACTTTTCACATTCCCCGCTTATTTTGTATAGAAGCTGTATAGAGATAAAAAACGAAAGGGAAGGACGCTTATGATCAATTACATATGGTCGGGCATGATTTTGATTTCTGTATTTTTCGCGGCGCTGAATGGTCGGATGGCGCAGCTGTCGGAAGCGGTTTTTACCGGCTGTAACCAATCTGTCCAGATATGTCTTACCATTGCGGGAGCCATGTGCTTATGGGGGGGATTGATGCGGATTGCTGACAAAGCGGGCCTCACCGGTGCCATCGGAAAAGTGCTGGGACCCTTTATCCGCTTTTTGTTCCCCGGTCTTGACCCGAAGGGACCAGCCGCACGGGCAATTTCCATGAATATCTCTGCCAATCTTCTGGGGCTGGGCAACGCTGCAACACCCTTTGGGCTCGAAGCCATGAAGCATTTGCAAAAGGAAAACCCGTTGCAAACCACAGCCAGTAACCATATGGTCACTTTTGTGGTGCTGAACAGTGCTTCTTTACAAATCATCCCCACTACGATTGCGGTGCTGCGTGCCCGTCACGGCAGCAAAAGCCCCATGGATATCATGCCCGCTGTGTGGATTGCTTCCCTGTCCGCTCTGGTGGTGGGCATTACCCTTGCTTTGATTTTGAACCATCACAAAGCAAAATTGAAAAACGAGAAAAATGGTGATGCCTTGCAGGCAGCTGCCGGAAAGGCATGAGAAAGCATGAATGTAATCGGTTCCTACGCGCTTCCCCTTATGATTGCGGGTATCATCCTGCTGGGACTCTTTCGCACAGAAAATATGTTTAACCTCTTTCTTGACGGTGCAACCGACGGATTGAAAACCATGATTAAAATCATTCCGTCCTTAATCGGCTTGATTACGGCGGTGGAGATGTTCAAAGCCTCCGGCGCACTGGATGTGATGACCGGCTCATTGACTCCTGTCGCCAACTTTTTGCATATTCCCCGGGATGTAATTCCCATTGCCATCATCCGCCCGGTTTCATCCGGCGGCGCCATCGCCATGCTGGACAAAATCCTGGCCACCGTGGGTCCCGATTCCATGTCCGGCAGAATCGCTTCGGTCATGTGCGGTTCCTGTGAAACCACGGTGTATACCACCACGGTGTATTACGGTGCTGTGGGCGTCAGTAAAATCCGCCACACGCTGATTGCGGCCTTCACCGCGGATTTTGCCGCAATGATCATGAGCTCCGTCGCTTGCGGTTTTATTTTTTCCTAAACTATCTGAAAAAATGCCTTTCGAAATAAGAAAAACAGGATGCAGTTTTTTCTGCATCCTGTTTGTTTTTAGTTTTGGTTGATCCTCCCGATTTTCAGCAAATATCTCTTTACTGCCAGCAAATCAATACCATCTATGCCTTCGCCGTCCCGGCGGTCACAATCTGCCGCACGAAGCTCATATTCATTCAAGACCAATGGCATGTTGAGAATTTTTTTCTTTAGCTTCAACAAATCAATTACCGTTATGGCTCCGTCGCTGTCCAAATCCCCGTATAAAATTACAACATGCCGGTCCAACAAGCTGCCGTTTTTCATAATATCAACCCTCGTGCTTGTTCCCACAAGTCCGTTGGTTTTGGGGTTACCCTTTTTATCAAAAAGTTTGATTTCCACACCTTCTTGAGGTTGAAAGGCACTACCGAAGTCTGTGACATCGTTTGCTTTATCCTGCAGTCCCCACAAAAGCCCGTTGCCTGTGAAAAACGGATTTTGGTATCCCTGATCCGGTGTTGTAGATTGAGTCGTAGACTGCGTTGTTGTGATTACGGTAGTTGGCATAGAGGAAACCGTGGTGGTTGTGGAAACTGTGGTGGTTGTGGAAACTGTTGTAGAGGTCGTGGTCGTCGTGCTTCCCGCTGTTGTTACCGTTGTGGTTTGCGGCAGCTCCTGTGACGGTTTCAAAAGCGCTATATCGTCCACATATAAAGCCTGTGAGGGAGAGCCGATGGGCAGGTTGAACAGCACCCCGATTTTCAATAAGGAGGACTGCATTTGTGAAATCGACGGTGCCGTATAGTTCCAGGAAGAGGCTCCGTTGTGATAGATGTTGTAGGTGGTCTGATCCCCCCAATAGATGGTGAAATAAGAGCCTTCTTCTGTGATTGTGACGTCCGCCGTTCTGTATTCTTCTGTCTTGGAAGGATTGATATGATTGGTATAATATCGAATTCGCTTCTGATTGAAATCTGCAGCAGGTCCTTTCAGCCAGATCCTCAGCCCATAGCTGTCCGCCCTTTGCGCCGCCGTCAAATTGATGTTGAAAATATCCTCGCCCGGCAAATAGGTGAGGGATTTGTAGGTCAGCTTGAGACCCTTTGATCCTCCTGCTCCCATTCCGTCAGCCACATCGAAGGTCGCATAATCGTTTCTGTTTGTGAGCGCATGGAAGGTTCCGTCCTCAAAATCAGCCAAGGTTTCGAAGCGATAGCCTGACGGCGGTGTGGTGGAAACGGTTGAGCCGCTGGTTGTTGATGTTGTGGTCGTAGTCGTGGTGGTTGATGTTGTTCCTGATGTGGTTGATGTCCCTGTGATCACAGGCGCATCTTCCAGAACCCACTCAAAGGTATCATATTGATAATTCTTTCCATAGGTTTCGTCGGGGCGGATGACCAGCTGACGTAAATCAGCGGGCGCAAAAGTAGCCGGGAACAGATACTGGATCGTGTGCCAGTACTTTCCTACAAGCCCCACACCGATCTCAACATGGTCAAGCACCCTGCCTGTTGCATCGTTTGACTCGTTGGTGGACGCAACCAGTTTGTAGGTGTGGTTGGATGTATTGGAAGACGCATTGACCTTGAACCGAATACCAACGGCATTCGAAGGAATGGGAACACCATTCTGTCCGCCCACCAGAATACGAAGACCTGTGTACTGGGCATTGGCATAATGGTTGAGGGCGTTGCCGCTGCCAAAGGTGGAGGCCGTGTCTATGACGGACAATACATCGCCGGAATTGTTCCCAGGGCGGGTGGTAAAGACAGTGGGGACTGCTCCGCCCACGGTACTTTG
>MKRK01000083.1:0-582 GCA_001896915.1 Clostridiales bacterium 43-6 | reverse complement strand
CTGTAGTGGTTGTGGTCGGTCCCATCGTGGTGGAAGTGGTGGCGCTTGTTTGCTCCACCGGGTCATCGTCTGACCAATCTGCACCCGGAATCCAATAATCCCCGCCGTATTCATAGGCACCCATGTCCGGTGCGGCGCCTGTATAGTCTGCATAGCCCGGAATAATTTCGCCGGTATCCACTGCTGTGCTGCCTTGTTCGGGAACAAAATAATCATCAATGGGCGCCATTGGATCAAACAGATTGACGCCGAAGGTTGGTGCGTTGGTACCCTTCAGATAATCCACACCGCCGGTGAAGATATTGTTTCTGAACTCCGTATTTTTCATGCTGTTGTTTGAGTTTTTGGGCCAGCCCTGCACATTGTCGCCATAGCCGAGTACCGTGTTGTTGAATATTTTATTGTTGAGACTGTCCAGATTCATGGCGATTCCGCTTTCCCGAACACCCCAAATTACATTTTTATAAACAATATAGTTCTTTGATTCATTGTCGAGATAAATACCGCTGGTGCCCAATGCCATACAGCCGTGTACCCAGTTGTTACGGATGATGGTGCCGGCACCGTTCCGCTTATAGGTAT
>MKRK01000082.1:8511-13188 GCA_001896915.1 Clostridiales bacterium 43-6 | reverse complement strand
CCGGCGCACCGTGGATCGACTCTTCAAACACCACCGGGGTGAGTGCGGCAAGTCCTTCTCCATGCACCATATCCTTCAAACCGCTTGCGGGGTGTTCCATTCCATGGGGTGCCGCCACACCCGTTGTGTTAATCACCATACCGCCAAAGGTGCTGGCCAGCGTAAGCGCATCCCAGCTGTCCAGATCCGACGGATCCTTATATACCCTTCGCACACTTTGAGCAGCAAGGCGGACGCCTTCCAGCGCCAGTAAATCGGTGATCGGCTGTGCAACAGATACCAGATAGCCCTCCATGCAGTGACACAGGGCGTCAAACCCGACGGATGCCAGCACCTGCCTAGGCATGGTAGTCATCAGTAACGGGTCAATGATGGAACAGGCAGGCACAATCGCATTACAGCGAAGAGACTTTTTGTCCATGGTATCCGGGTTCGTCAGAACCGCAAAGCCATTGCCCTCTGTCCCGGTGCCGCAGGTGGTGGGAACGGCGACCAAAGGCAGTGCCTTGTCGCTGAACCGTTTGCCGAATATATAATCGCTGATGTCGCCGCCGTTGACTGCATGAAACGCAATTCCCTTGGCCGCATCGATGCTGCTGCCGCCGCCAAGTCCGATGATCACATCACAGCCTTCGCTGAGCGCCAGTTCCGCCCCTTCATACACCGTGGTAGTCAGAGGGTTGGGGGTGACTTTATCAAACAACACGCAAGCAACGCCGTTTTCCTGTAGCAATGCTTCCGTTTTGGCAAGCAGCCCTGTCTTTTTGGTGCTGGAGCCGCCTGTTACAATCAGTGCTTTTTTTCCGAGCAGGGCTGTTTTCTCGCCGATCAAATCAGATTTTCCCCGACCGAACAATAAATTGACCGGTAAATGATATTGAAATGTAAGCATAGCGCAATCATGCCTTTCCTTTGGGTGAAACCATAAGGAGTTTTGACCGAAACCGCCAAGAGAGATGCGGGGCATCTCTCCGGCGGTACTCCTGAATAATAGGTTTTTTATCTCATTTTATCAGATTTCCTGTAATAATCAAGGGTCCTATTTAACATTCACTGTTTTGCCGTCTGCAACACTGACGAAATAATCTTCGCTTAAGCTGTAGTTTTTCAGTATTTTCATTAAGGTTCCGTCTTCCTTCATGGCGTCCAGCGTCTTATTGACTTCTTCAATGAACGCTTTGTCCGTAAACCGGACTGCAGAGCCGATTTGTCCGCTTGCTTCTGCTTCATAGGGGGTTAAGAGCTTCAGCTTCAAGGAGCTGTCCTGGGACAGAGTATAGCCTGCCACGATACCGTCGGTGATGACTGCATCCACCAACCCTGTGTTGACCGCTGTCATCAAGGTCGCTTGGTTGTCATAGGACACCAGCTTGCCGATTTTACCATCTTTCTTCCATTTTTCCGCAGTCTCAAAGAAGGTTGTTCCGGGTTGTGCTCCCAGTGATTTGCCCTTCAGATCGTCCTTGCTTGTAATGGCGGAATTTGCAGGGATAACAACTGCTTCGCCTTCTTTGTACCATTTGTTTGAGAAAGCGGCAATTTGCAGACGGTCCGGTTTTACATACATGGCATCTACCACCATGTCAATGCTGCTGTTGTTCAGCTCAACCAGCAAGCTTGAGAAATCAATGACTTTCATCTGAATATCCGGGATACCGAGACGCGTGCAGATTTCACGCAGGATATCGATATCCACGCCTTCCAGCTTGCCGGTTTCTACATTTTTGTAGGAAAACGGGGCATCGTTGGATGAACCGATAAGAATGTAGCCCTTTTTCTTGATTGCTGTCAGCAATGCCGACTCCGTTGTGCTGCCGGAAAGGGTCGTGCCGTCCGTGGCTTCTGTGCTGCTTTTCTTTGTGCTGCTGCATGCGGTAACGCTGAACAGCATCGCCAAGGACAACAGACACAATGCGATTGACTTGAATAATTTTGCTTTTTTCATTATATTTCCTCCTTTATTCATGCCCTGGGGCATTGAAGCCTTTTGTAGCAGACCGGTATCCGCCTGGATTACCGACCTTGTTTCAGCTTGCGCTCAACCACCTTGCTGAGCTGGGACAGGGGAATACTGATCACCAGATATACAAGAGCCAAAATGGTAAAAGCCTCGACGGTTAAAAAGGTTTGTGATGCATAAGTTTTGGTTCTGAGGAGAAGCTCCTCCACCGTGATCATAGCAAGCAGCGAAGTATCCTTGATCATCATGACCAAATAGTTGCCGAATACAGGAACGGAGTTTCGCAGCGCCGGCGGAATAATAAAGCGGAACATCACCTGTTTTTCACTGAACCCCAGTGCCAAACCGGCTTCTCTCTGCCCGGGGTCAATAGACAGGATTGCCGCCCGGATCACTTCGGACATATAACAGCCGTAATTGATGGCAAACCCGATGATACCGCAGGTAACAGCCGAAAGCCTTACATTGGTCTGATGACCAAAGGACAATGCAATCCCATTGATGAGCATGGGAACCACATAGTAAATATAGAAAAACTGCACCAAAAGCGGCGTACCCCGGATCAGCTCAATAAAAAGGCTCAATGTAACGGTAACCGGCTTTTTCTTCGAGAGTCTGCCAATCGCCAGCAGAAGTGCCACAATCAGGGAGCACAAAAAGCCGATCAGAGTAATAAATACGACAATGCCGATGCCGTCCAGAAGACTGGGTCCCAATGTTTTGAATGCTTTTGCAAAATGAAATTCCATCAGTGGTCACCTCCTGTTACAGAACACGAGTGAGAAACGCCCGTGTCCTTTCGTTTTTTGGATTGGAAAATATCTCTGCCGGTGTGCCGGTTTCCACCACATAGCCGCCGTCCATGAAAATCACACGGTCCGCCACCTCTTTGGCAAATCCCATTTCGTGGGTCACCACAACCATTGTCATGCCTTCCCCTGCCAGCTTCTTCATGACCTCCAGCACATCGCCCACCAGCTCCGGGTCCAGCGCGGAGGTCGGCTCGTCAAACAAAAGCATATCCGGCTGCATGGCCAGGGCTCTTGCAATGGCAACACGCTGCTGCTGACCGCCCGACAATGACGAAGGATAAGAAAATGCCTTGCTTTCCAGCCCCACCTTGGTAAGCAGATCCATTGCCAGCTTTTGCGCTTCCGGCTTCTGAACCTTATTGAGCTTCATGGGCGCATACATCACGTTGCCCAGTACCGTTTTCAGCGGAAAAAGATTGAACCGCTGAAACACCATACCCACATGCTTTCGGTAATCTGTCACATATTTCCCCAGCTTGGTAATGTCCTCGTCCTGATAATAGATTTCGCCTCCTGTTGGCTGCTCAAGTAAATTGATACAGCGTAACAGTGTGCTTTTTCCTGAGCCGGAAGGACCGATAATGACAACCACCTCTCCTTTTTTTACGGAAAGATTGATGTCCTTCAAAACCTCCAGATCGCCAAACAGCTTCGATAGGTTGGTGATATCAAGCATAGCCATACAATTTCATTCCTTTCGCCAAAACCGCATAGGTTCCCCCACGGGAAAAAACAAAACGGAGCGCTTTCTTTTCAGAAAGGCTCCATTGCACATTCGTTTCACTCTATCAAGGTCTGTTATATTCCAAACCGTTTTTTGATGATTTCGACCAGCACTTCACAGGTTCCGTCCACTCCCAGCAGACTGGAATCCAGCATCACATGCTTATAATCCTTGTCTGACATGGAATATCCGCAGTAATGCTTATGATAAGCCTCTCTGGCTTTGTCCACCTCTGAAATCATCTTTTTCGCCTCTGCCGGCTGCATATCCAGCAGCTCCACACAGTTTTGCAGCCTTGCACCATAGGGGGCATAGATGAAAACATTCATCACATTTTTGTAGTCCCTTAAAATATAATCGGAGCAGCGTCCCACAATGATGCAGGACTCTTTTTCCACAAGCTCCGTAATGATTCTGCGCTGTGCGGCAAAAATGGTATCCTGGATTTCTGTGGTTCCCATACCCAAGGGATAGCTCATATTAAAGAACGTGGATTTCGCGCTTTCCTCTTCGTGGCTGACGGTGGAAACAGGAAGATTGATTTTGTTGGCCGCCATATCAACGATGTCTCTGTCGTAATACTCAATGCCCAATGTCTCGCTGACCGTTCGTGCGATAGGACGGCCGAGACTGCCAAACTGTCTTGCAATGGTGATTACAAAATTTTCTTTCATAGAAATCTCCTCCAAGCACGAAAGATGATGTTATTATTATATCGGATTTATCTCGGATTGCAATGGTCTGACAGAACAAAGATATCTTATTAATTTGTACCCTAGATACAATCCCATATCACATCCCGTAAAATACCCCTTTGAAAATCCCACAAAGTATGGTATATTGATAAAAAAACGATAAGGGGATGATGTACGATGCATACACAAATACAGGACTTATATGATTTTGCCCAGGTGAAATACAAAATGACCCTTCACAGCGGCGAGGAGGGTCTTTGCAACACTGCTTCCTGGGTCTATCTGGCGGAGGATATCAGCAACGCTTCTTTCTTAAAAGCCGGAGAGCTGATCATCACCACCGGACTTTTCACCCATAGCGGCATCGGACTGCGTACCTTTATAGAAACTCTGGTGATGAGCAATTGCAGCGGCATTCTCATCAATGTGGGCAAATATCTGTATGAGGAGGATCTGACAGCGGAAATCCTCCAATACTGTCAAATC
>MKRK01000082.1:0-8406 GCA_001896915.1 Clostridiales bacterium 43-6 | reverse complement strand
CTGACCCAGCATCCGGCGCCGGAAAGCGTGCTTCGCACCTTAAACCAGTTCGGGTTTACAACCTTGTCCGATTACCGTATTATCGTAATCCGTAACCTCTCCGACACCACGAGAATCACCTCGCCCCTCAATTCATACCGGGTCAAATACTATCTGCTGAACAATGACAATTTGCATGTTTTGGTCTATAATGCATCCCAATGCACCCTCTCGGTCTATGACATGATGGAGCTGCTGTGCTTTTGCGACAGCATTCAGCTGGGCATCAGCGATACCGCCAATTCCTTGGCGGATATCAGCCAATATTATAAGCGTGCCTGCTTTGCCTTGGCGGCGGCGGATTTTTGGAAACGTCAGTGGATTTGCTTTGAAAACCTGGGACTGTTCCAGATTTTGTTCAGCATGCCGGACCCGGAGCTGTTAGCTACCATTTACAAACGGCATCTGGGTGCGCTGGAGCAATACGACACCGATCACAATTCCGATTATCTTCACACCCTTCGGATGTTTCTGCTTTCCGACTGCAATCTGCTGGAAACCGCCGCCCGCATGCACACCCACCGCAACACCGTGGTATACCGTCTTCGCCAAATCAAGGAAATCACCAAAGCCGACCTGAATAACTCCGCCGTGAAGTTTGATTTATTGATGGCGTGCTATATTAAGGAATATTTGAGTATCTAATCGGCTTATGATTTTATCATAACGCTTTTTGAAACAAGCTGTTCGTAATACAGCGTTACCCTGTCACCCTGCTTCACAATGCCGTCCCGATTATAGAACAAAAGAAATCCGGCGTATTTTAGTTTATGGTGGCGTGTTCGGATGGTACCGAATTTGGTCATCTTCATCAGGTTCAGCTTTTCGCCGCTTTCTTCATGGATCAAGAATATTTTCGGTTTTGGTTTGATTAAGCTGGGTCTGGAAATCCAGTACCTGACATCAACAAAGCTGCCGTCTCCGCTCAGAGACGCTTCGTTCACCGTGATTTTCGGCTTTTGAATGTGATATTTCAACAAATAATAACAAACCTTTAATTTGGTTTTCAGTTTCATTCCATTTCCTCAATTTCAATATGATGTTTGCCGCAGCACCCGCAGTGATGCCCGTCCTCCGGCGGTGCGTCTGTCTGGATAAACGTAAGCTGACCGCCGGGATATACGCTGAAATTCGGCTCCTCCAGCGTGTTGGTGTTTGTCACCTTATAATCGTCGTGGTTGTGCATCGGATAAAACTGCGGAAAAAATTCACCTTTGCCACACAGCTCCACGTAATTGACGGTTTTTACATCCCCGCACAGTACCGGGTCGGTGGGGATATCGGCAATGAGCGCCGGGTCTATTTGTGCAAGTTCGTCCATTTGGGAACAAAGAGACGGAATTTCGTCCTGCCCGTTAAAAATATAATTTCCGTAAAGGGGCTTTTTGTTGTCCGCCATCAAAAGCAGGTCATAGGTTTCGCCCGAACCGATGGTGCAGGTAAAGCCCATATCCATATATTCGTGTCCATGCACGTGGATCGCATCGGCAAAAGCCAAAAACGGGCTGGCGTGGGCGTCCTTGCCGATCACGTTAAAATGCCAGCCATGAATGTGCCAGGGAACCACCTGATACCCCATGTTGATCATCCGCAATAGGAACTTTTGGTCAGTCGCCACATGGACATAGGATTCATAATTCAGCTGGGTCAGATTTTCATTTTCGCCCTCGCCGTAGGTCAGCGGGTGGGGTTTCAGTGTGTCGGGGAAGGCCCGTCCGTTTACCAGCCAGAAGTTCGGCTGGAAGGTGGAAGCGTTAAAGGAAATTCCCGTTTGCTGGGTGGTTTGCACCGTCTGGTGCCATTTTAAATCAATGTCAGACAACAGCCTGATATATTCCTTGTCAAAATACGTTCCGATGTTGTTGTAGGCAAAATTCCTGTGGCTGGAGCATCTCGGTATCTGCTTTTGTACCATACCCTCATATTCCCACCAACCGCAGCAGTTTCGTGTAATGCCCGCCATTGCTAAGCTGTCCACGGATGGGTAAATCACAAGTGCGCCGTACATTCCCATCTGCACATGCTCCGATGCCTCCACATGACAGTGATACATATACGTTCCCGGGTGTTCCGGATAAAAATAATAAGTCGCCGTGGGGGGCACTGTTTCCTCCATCCACATGGGAACACTGAAAGAGGTTTCGGGGAACCCGTCCAGCTGGGTGGCAACATGGGCGCCGTGAAGATGAATGGTGTGGGGGTCCTCCAGCCCTGAGGTGGGCATGCCCAGATTGATCAGCGTAACATAAAGACGGTCTCCCACATCCGCCCACATCACAGGGGACGGAATGGTCGCCGTGCCGGTCAGGCTTTTTAAATATGTGAAATTATCGGGGTTTTTCCAGTCCAGATTTTTGTTTTCATAGGTTACACAACCGTTTTCCGTAACCTGATATAAACCGCCCACAAAACCGAACACATACAAATCCTGACGGGTGTCGGGAAGCGGACACAATGTGTTTTCCGTAGGCAGCTTGATAAAACCGTCAGTAGCAAGTAACACATAATGACGGATTGCCATATTGATTCCTCCATATAAGATTGGTTGTCCAAAATCATACAAGTCAATTGCCATTGGCTGAAATAAAAAGGTTTTTGACCGTAATTGACTTAATAGACTTTGCCTACTTTATCATATGAGAAATGAAAGGTTTCGTTACTTTGTGGATTCGATAACGCTTAAAAAGTCAGACTTATTCGAGGGCGCCTTTCCATCTGTCGTTAAACTAGGTTTCATTCATTGTAAGAAGAATCAAGAGATAAGGTTGTATCGATGAAATATTTGTGTTATGATTTGATTGAACTTACATTATAAGGAGGATTTTTATGTTTGAATGGCAAGATAAATGGGATGCTGTTGTTGATAAAGGCTGCAGCGATTACTCATCGTTAACGAAAGAGGAACGTATTTGCTTTAATATTCGATGCCTGATTGATGCTGTGAATAACGGCGGAATTATTAGTTACTATTACAATTCAGGTGCTGATTATTGGATAGAAACCGTAGCAGATTTAAAATCACTAGGATTAGGCAAAGCAGCAGAATTAATACTAAAGGTAAATGCACTTTTTCCTAATCAAAAGCCTTCTCTTGACCTTGAAGAACGAAATAATCAATTTGATGAGTTTGAAGAAGATGATGAAAAGATCGAAGAACTACTTGATTATGTTGACACATCATTTTATGAAATGCAAGATGAAATCGAAGCCGTTTTTGAAGCATATATTACGAAGACTTGACTATTGTTATAAATCGCAAATTCTGCTTTACCCCAATGCCCAATGATTGGGGTAAATAGATATTACTAGCTTTGTAGGGCATGATGAGGGTATCATGCCCTACATGGCTTTAATTAGCAAAAATATTTTTATTCTTACCCTAGCTCGGGTAACCTTCTGTGAAAAAATATGATAGAATCAAAACAAGCACGATTCTATTATACATATCAGAGGTGTACAACATGGAACATACACAAATTTGCTGTTTTACAGGGGAAGCAGAATTGCCTTTGGACAACGTGGCGGAAATCGGCGAAAAGCTGGAAGCAATTATTTTGGAACTGATTGAAAAGGGCGTTACTTTGTTTAAGATTATGGACGAAAGCGGTTTTGGAGCGATGGCGGCGGAGATTGTGACCACGCTGAAAAGCGAGCACCGACAGATACAATTAGAAAAAATACCGGTTTTTCAAGTGACAAGCAATAACAGCGATGATTATGAGAAATTGATTTTTGCCCCATGCCATGCGTTGATTGACAATTCTGATTACTGCGTTGTGTATATCAAACGGCATAAAGGCTTCCCGTTTTATAATGTGATGTATGCCATCAGCAGCAATGCAAAAATCATTTATCTCAATTTGCATTGACAGGTGAGTCCCTCCTCTTCCTTGCTGCAATAAAAAATCCGTCGGTTTGACCGGCGGATTTTTTATTGCAATCTTCTTATGAAATTTTTTCAACCCAATCGGTAAACGCACTCAGGAAACCGTCAATGAATGCCTGTGTGTCGGGGTTTTTCAGTGTGCCGGTTTCATCAATCAATGTGTGGTAAGCGCCGATGTATGCTTCCGGCTGTGCCAGTGTCAACACATTGAGAAAAGCAAGCACCTGACGCAGGTGATGGGTTGCGCCGAAGCCGCCGATGGCGCCCGGTGACTGGCTGATGATCGCTCCGGGTTTGCCGTTCCATACACTTTCGCCGTAAGGACGGGAGCCGACATCAAGAGCATTTTTCAGTGCCGCCGGGAGGGAACGGTTGTGTTCCGGTGTAATGAACAGAACACCGTCCAAAGATTTGATTTCTTCACGGAAGGCAATGTATTCTTGAGGATTTGCATCATCATAATCCTGATTATACAGCGGAAGCTTGCTGATATCAATCACCTCAAAAATACAGCCTTCCGGTGAATGCTCCACAACATAATCCGCAATGCTTTGAGAAAATGAGTTTTTTCTCAAACTACCTTTGATAATACCAATTTTTTTGTCCATGATAAAGCACCTCTTTCAAATATCTTTCTGTCAATTGTTTTTGCCTATACCCGGCCGTACCCATAAATCCACGTGATGACAGGCAACCTTGGTATATTAGTTTCATTATAGCATCGTACTATGAAATTTCAATGCGTCAATTGTTAATTTTTTGTTTTTTATTCTGTGAATCATTGTTGCTATGCAGAAAATATCGCAAGTTCGATCATACCGCGATCTCTCCGGCAAAAAATAAATCAGGTGGAAAACAGGCTTAACTGATCGATTTCACCGCCATTCTCACAGGGCATTACTGCTACATCATAATCCAGGTTTTCCAGATCATCCGGCGATAGTTTACCGCTGAGCCAGCTTTCAATCTGATCCACACGCAAAATCACCGGAATCCTGTCATGAATTTTTTTCATTTCGTTGGTCGCCTTTTTTGTAATGATGACAAATTCCCTGCCATCCTCCGTGTCCCGATATAGCCCTGCCATAAATAAGATATTATCATTTTTATCTTTAACAAAGTATTTCTTCTTGCCCTTTTCGAGCCTTTCCCATTCGAAAAATTCACCGGCAGGAACCACACAGCGCCCGGCCTTGATTAATTTTGAGAATAAACTTTTCACGATAATGGTTTCACAGCGTGCATTGATAATGACTCCCGATCCGTTCCATCTTTTGAATCCCCATTTTACACTTTCAAAAGAAATCCCTTCTTCACGTTGTATCATCACCGGTGCATGATCGGTAGGGCAGATTTCTCCCGTATCCTGGTGATACTCTGAAAATTCATCCTTCACAATACGCAGAGACAAGTCCTTTAATATCTTGCGTATCTCGATAATTTCATCCTCGGTTAATACGGTATATCTCCCGCACATATTCACCATTCCTTTGTCATAGCAGTTTTTTCTACATACAGATTGCCGAACGTGGATGTTAACATTTTTATGCGGTGATCGATATCAACACTGATTTCGCAGTCATCATCATGGAACAGCATCAGCTGCTCATATTCACGAGAATGAAGATTCCCGACCCTCACGCCCACAGAACGCAGAGGATGCTCCCATTTATAATGCATTGTGAACAGTGCAAAGGCTTTGTTGAAGATCAGATTTATATTGTCCGTGGGATATTTTGTGCTGCATTGACGGATCATCTGATTAAATTGGTTGTCCTTCATGCAAATGCTGATGCAGCACGCTTTCAGAGAGTGTTTTTTCAGTCTGGCACAAATGGAGTTTGCCAGCAAATATAAGATAGCGCTGACCTCTTCCTTATTATGAAGGTCGTCCGGCGGTGTTATTGTGTTTCCCACGCTGCCGATTTCGTTATTTTCAGGATGAAAGTTTCTGTCATCGCCGTTTGCATACTGCCATATATCATAGCCGGCTTTCCCCAAGAGCTTATGAAGTCTTTTGGGATCGGCGGTGGCAATATCACCAATTGTTTTGATGCCCGCAGAGCGTAGCTTTTTATTTCTTTCCTTGCCGACAAAAAGCAGGTCAGACGCCGGAAGCGGCCATGCCGTTTGCTTATAATTATCCCTTGATATAACAGTTGTTGCATTGGGTTTTTTGTAGTCACTTCCCAATTTTGAAAAAATGTAATTATCGCTAACACCAACAGAAGCGCTTAATCCCTGTGTATATATGATTTCCAGCCGTATCAGATCGGCAATTTGTCTTGCCTCATTCATGGTCACCCCTGTTTCTGTGAGGTCAATCCATGATTCGTCCATACCGTAGGGGATGATGGTATCGGTATATTTCAGATATATATTTCTTGCTAATTTTGTTTCTTTTAAATACTTTTGATAATCTGCTTTGATGTAGCCCAGCTCAGGGCAGATCTGTTTTGCCTGATAATAACTGATCCCTGTGTCCACACCCGCCTTTTTTGCAAGACTATTTTTGGCCATAACAATGCTGTGCCGCATTTCCGGGTCTCCGCATACGGCAAAGGGAACCTTTTTTAAATTGGGATTTGATTTTTCTTCTACCGATGCATAGTAATTATTCATATCACAGTGAAGAATGATTCGTTCCATAAGCTCATCTCTTGTAAAAAAGATACCAGGAAGATCCTTTGGATTTTTTGTTAGTTGGTTCCGATTACTTTGCCGAAAACACAAACATCATCGCTTTCCAGCAATCTGATCGGTTCATATTTCGCGTTCAGCGAAACCAATGCGCCCCGGGACAGCTTCTTGACATAAGCTTCGCCGTTCAGCCCAAATATGCCAATTTCCCCATCGTCCAGCGTTTTTTGTTCTCTGATAAATAAAATCTGACCGTCATGAAACGAGGGTTCCATACTGTCTCCACTGACACGAACAGCATAGCTGGTGCCATCCGGTATTAAATGCTCGCCTGTTATTATTTCATAATTGTCACTGTCAAGATACATTCCCGTTCCGGCAGATACGGGAATATCATACAGACGGATTTTTTTCGCTTCTCCGGCATGATCCTCTTTTGTGAAAACAGGATCGGACTTTAACAGATTCAAATAGTTTATGGCATGTGAGCGACCTTTTTCGTTTAGTCCATATAGAAGCGACTCATGAGTATGACCTTTCTTACCAGTCAGAAGATACATCACATCTGCATGATACGCCTTACAAAGAACCGCAAACTGTTCAAGGTCAGGTTTATGCTTGCCGGTTTCCCAACTGGATATGGCATAGGGCTTAACCGAAAATCCCAGCTTTGAAAAGTATTCCGAAACATCAGTCTGTGTTAAGTTCGCGTCAGTTCTTGCTTGTTTTATGCGTTCAAAAAACTCCATAAAATTCGCCTCCGATCATTATTTTAACACAAATTGAAATGAATATCAATATTAAATTGTGTTAATCACGCTTTTATGTTATTTTAATTGTGTTTATCACAATTCAGATTGATCTGCGGCTATCCCTTATGGCTTTTGATTTTTAGCAGTGCATACCGAGGTTTCTGTCGGATATGGATATGCATAAAACCGCGCTTCATATAATTACCAATTTCTCAATGCCAGTATTGTTAAAGGTGCCGTACTGTTCCTTTTCCTATTCACAATTGACACCTCCCAATTATATATCATATGCAGAAGCTCTTATAATGAATGGCATTCATTATAAGAGCTGTTGTTTAAACTTACGCAATACTCAACTTCAAAATCATCACCTAATTCTTTAACAAGCATATTATAAGCATCTTTTGATCTTGTACCAAAACTATCAAATTGCTCATCACTCCACGCTGAAGGGTCGGGAGGATATTCCCAATTAAGGCTAGTGTCATGCTCGTTTTCTAGTTCAAGTAATAATTTTTTCAATCTATCTGATATTGGCAGCTCATCAACATGTATAGGATATCCAAAATCATTTCTTGCATCATCATTATTTGCCCATATACAATAACCACCCCATTCAAATCTGAATTTCAACTTATATTTAGCCATTTAGCGGTACCCCTCTTCACTTAACGTATTTTTTATATTCTAGCACCATTTATTGAAGTATTCCAGTTTCTTTTTCCTGAACACTCCCCTAGCCTTAAAACGTTCGTTAAGGGAAGTGCTTTGCTTCACAAAAGAAAAAACCCACGCATTGAACAACCAATGCATGGGGTCTTTGGAGCTGTTAACCAGATTCGAACTGGTGACCTCTTCCTTACCAAGGAAGTGCTCTGCCACCTGAGCTATAACAGCGTATTTAGTTTTATTAATAAGTGTTATATAATTCAGGTTTAAGAAAGGCACTTCCTCGGAAGCTGCACTGCCACCTGTGCTATAACAGCGTATTTGATTTATAAAAGCTAGTCCTTATTGAGAATAGCATTGTAATTATGGTTTTACTTTGAGGATTATCCGCACATATTTGCATGCTTGTTTCGTACAGAT
>MKRK01000081.1:8634-11377 GCA_001896915.1 Clostridiales bacterium 43-6 | reverse complement strand
GGAGGAGACGCTGGAAGCGTATTTAAACCACATAGACAGCTATGATCCGGAAGACAAAACCTATTCCCAGCGGGGTCTGAAAATACTCATTCAGTACCTATACGGGGAGGAAGCCAGAAACAGAATTGATTTTACAAAATTCGCGACGCTTGAAATGGCAAAGGATCATAGCTATGCCAATTACAAAGCGGATCCCACCGCAACGGTATTGTTCTATCAACCCCCTGCCATATCCTTTGAACTGCGGGGTAAAATCGATATTATCGACGAAACAGAAAGCGGCAAGAGAGAAATCTATCAGCAGTTCATCAATGCACAGCATGATGTGTATCATGCACCTGCTAAGGACAGAAGCCGTTGGCTGACCCGTCCTGCTTATCTGTTCCGCATTGAAGAGGTATATGATAACAGTGCCACAAAAGAAGGCTTCGGAACAAAGCTAGAATACCCGTATTGATAACTTCTATGATTGAATTGACACAAAGAAAGGAGGAAATCATGGATGCTTAAGAAAGCGCTCCGTATGGTCGCCGCTGTTCTGACAGTAGCTTTATCATTGTCCATGACAGGCTGTGCCGGGTCTACCAACGAACGGCGCGCCAACAATTCGGCAACCCTGTATGTGGGTAAGGTTTCCTCCGCGTTTCCCACCTCCTATATGCCGTGGATGTCAAGGGACGGAATAGCTCCCCAGCTTTCAGGAATGCTTTTTGAAACCCTGCTGTCTTATCAGGAAAGCACGGATTCCTTTAAACCTCTCTTGTGTAAAAACTGGTATTATATTGACAAAGAAGGTAAGCCCATTTTGACAAAAGAGGGCAATGTGGATTATACACGGTTGGAGGAGATTTATGGCGGTAGTGATACGGACTTTATCCCGGTTCGTTTTGAACTGGATGACAATTTGACATGGAGCGACGGAACTAAACTGACGGTAGAGGATGTTTACTTCACCTTTGATTTGGCAACCAATCAAAAGCTTTCCAACCACGCCGGTGCGTTGGTCTGGACCAACGACCTGCTTCACAAATATGTGAACGGTCGGTTGAAACGGCAGGGTATTTTCACCTATGACCGGGGAGCAAGGGAAGCCGGCTATCAGATTAGCGAAGCTGAACGGGACAAAGTATTCTACTTTGAAGTAAATAAGGTCCTTGGTGCTGTTTCCACCCTTTGCTCTACAGCTCTGATTTTACCGAAGCATATTTATGCGCCGATCATTTCAAAGGACAATCCAATCAACAATACATCACCTACGGCAGAACTGAAACAAGCTTATACCCATCCTGTAGGAAGCGGACCTTTTATGCTTGACACAGAAAACAGCAATGCACAGCAAATAGTCATCAAAAGAAGGAAGGGTTACCACATAAAGGGAAAATCCGGGGGTGATTTATATCAGTTTGATACGATTAAATTTGTATTGTTCCAGGACGTCAATGTTGCCATCTACGCCCTAAAGAAAGGGTATCTCGATGTTTTGATGGATGCCATTCCATCGAATTATGCACCGCTGTTTAAGGATACCCCGAATATTTCCCTGCTAAAGACCGAGGGGATATATAACCAATGCCTGGTGTTAAATATGAACCCTCCTGCTGACCACAGCACTAATGCAAGAAAGCGGCTGAAAAATGTTGATTTCCGCAAAGCCGTTGCACTGGCTGTCAATCAGTCCGCTCTCATTGACAATGTTCTGGACGGAATGGGCAGCAAGGTATCGAACGGGCTGATCAAAGAAACGGCAGAATTTTATAACGCAAGTGCTAACCCTTTGCCCGACGATGCAAAAAAACGTGTGGAAGAAGCCAATCAAATTCTGGACAGCATATATCCGAGCAAAGACAGCGCTGGATACCGTCTGGAAAACGGAAAACGGTTGACCTATGATATTTTGACAGGACCCGCCTTTCAGGATTTGGTTTTTTATTTGCAGGTTCTCTTTCAGAAAATAGGAATTGATGTGCGATATGCATCGGCAGGTGCATCCCCCGAAAATACATACCTATATGCGGGCAACTTTGACATGACGGTACAAGGAATTACGCTTTCTGCATCCAACATGGATATCATGTACAATGCCCACTTTGTAAATCTGACCCGCTCGTCAAATTACGGACGCTTGATAAATCCTGACTTCAAACGAAAAATTGAGACCATGCGGACAACATTGAACCGTGACAAAAAATATGCGGAAGCACATGAGCTACAGGTATTGACGGCAGGTCTGTATTACAAAATCCCCCTTTACCGTGCCGAAATACTCTCGGTTGCAAGGAATGACCGTTTCACCGGTTGGGTACCGGGAGAAGCAGGTAACACAGCGTTCAATACAGATTCACTGGAAAATCTTACACGAAAAAATTCTTGAAAGGAGCAGAAGCATTGAAAAAAAGCTATATCATCAAGCGGATTTTATACACTGTTCTGCTCTTTTTTATAGTGGTAACACTGAATTTTTTTATACCACGGATTGGCACAGCGGACCCGGCGGAGCGATATTATCCGCCCCAGGGGAATTTGAGCGAAGGGGAATATTCTATCATCAAGGATATGGTGAGAAAGCAGTATGGATTTGATGTTTCGACCACGCAGCAATACTTTCGTTATCTGGGCAATCTCTTTCAGGGAGATTTGGGGACATCGTTTCAGACCGGCTCACCGAAGGTGACCGACCTGATTGCGGAACGGTTGCCATGGACACTTGTCCTTTCCGTAACCACTATGCTGATCAGCGTAATAT
>MKRK01000081.1:0-8594 GCA_001896915.1 Clostridiales bacterium 43-6 | reverse complement strand
TAAACGCATCTACTGTGACAACTGCTATTCCTTCCTTTTTTATCGCACTTGTACTCTCTCTGTATCTCGGATTTGAGTGGGAATGGTTTCCAGCCTACACCGATTCCAATATGGTATCAAATTTCGCGTGGAACTGGAAATCCATCAGCTTGGTTTTGTCAAGTGCCGCTTTGCCGATTATCTCCATGACCATCGGCGGAATTATCGGGTATGCCCAAGGAACACGAAACAGTGTGATTGCTGTTTCAAACGAAGATTTTATTCTCACAGCACGTGCCAAAGGTCTCAAAAACAGCAGTGTTTTATACAAGCATACCCTGCGTAATGCGATGCTTCCCATCGTGACCAGCTTAGGGATGAGTGTTTCCGGGCTGATAGGCGGCGCTGTGGTAATTGAACAGCTGTTTAACTGGAACGGCATGGGAACATTATTTCTGGCGGCCAACAATCAAAACGATTATCCCTTGATGATGGGAATTATGCTGTTTTTATCGTTGTTTGCCTTGGCGGCCAACTTGATCACAGACTTATGCTATTGCTTGCTTGACCCTCGTGTGACTTTGGGAGGTGATCGCTGATGAAGGACCGGATCAAGGATCTTTCAGGCTTTCTGCTGAAAATATGGCGACACCCCAAGGGTCGGGTAGGCGCTGTTTTGATTGCCCTTCTTATCTTTACGGCAATATTGGCGCCGCTCATTGCACCTTATGACCCCTATGATGTGACAGCCCGGTCTGAAAAAGGGCTGGCCCCCAGTCTTTCTCATTTACTGGGCACCACGATTACAACCGGTCAGGATATTTTCAGCATGCTGATATACGGAACTCGCGTATCCCTTCTGGTCGGTGTGGTTTCGGGATTGTCGATTGCATTTTTAGGAGCAATTCTCGGAGTGATTTCCGGGTTTCTCGGAAAGTGGGCTGATATGCTGATCATGCGTCTTGTGGATGTCATGCTGGTCATTCCCACTTTACCGCTTACCATCGTACTGACCAATTTGTTTGGAAAAAGTTATGGCCTGATCATATTCATCTTTACCTTATTTGGTTGGACGGGTCTGGCGCGTGTGGTGCGCTCTCAGGTTCTTATCATCAAAAAAAGCACCTATGTAAAAGCAGCACAGCTGGCAGGCGCATCTGATTTTCACATCATGTTCCGTCACATTCTCCCCGGAGTGTCCCATTTGCTCATTATGAACACCGCTTTGACCAGTGCCGGTATTATGGTGGCGGAAGCAGGTTTGTCTTTTTTAGGGCTTGGTGACCCCACAGCTATCAGCTGGGGAAAAATGCTGGCAGAAGCCCAGAGCGGCGGTGCTTTGCTGTTTGGTCATTGGTGGTGGATTCTTGCGCCGGGCATCGGTATTTTTGTGTCTGTATTTGCGTTTATGCGGCTGGGGCTTGCGCTGGAAGAAATATTCAATCCTAGAATGCGCAGAACCAGTAGTATACGAAAGCTTTGGAAAAGTATGAACGGCGCTTATTTGCAAGATGTCTTTCATTCAATGGATGAAGAACCCGTGCCTGTACTACAAAAAGAAAGGGTGGCGGTTCGGGAATGAGTGAGAAGATTTTGGACATTAAAAATCTAAAGGTCATTTTTCCTGCCAGCAGCAACGTGATCCGGGCTGTGGAAGGAATTGATCTCACTGTAGATAAGGGTCAATGTGTTGCAATCGTGGGGGAAAGCGGCTGCGGAAAAAGCGTTACATCCATGGCGATCATGAGGCTGCTGGAAACACCGCCAGCACTGATCCAAACCGACGCACTGACATTTGACGGCAAAGAGCTGACAGCGTTGTCTCAAAAAGAAATGCAAAATATTCGCGGACGGGATATTTCTCTTATCTTTCAGGACGCTCTGACAGCACTGAACCCTGTTATGACAATCGGTCATCAGCTTGACGAGGTATATATCCGCCACGAAAAGCTGAAGAAAAAACAAGCAAAATGTAAGTCTGTTGAATCCCTGCGTCTTGTGGGAGTACCGGACCCGGAGCGTCGGTATCATGATTATCCCCACCAGCTGTCCGGAGGTCTTCGACAGCGTGTTTTGATTGCAATGGCCTTTGCGCTAAACCCCAAACTGATGATTGCCGATGAACCGACCACCGCACTGGATGTGACCATTCAGGCTCAGGTTTTGGATTTGCTAAAAATTATGCAAAAAGCGCATAAAACATCATTGATTTTAATTACCCATGATTTAAGTGTTGTATCTTATATGGCAGATGTGGTATATATAATGTATGCAGGCAAAATTGTGGAGAAATCTCCGCTGAAGCCTCTTCTTCGTGCACCCCTGCACCCCTATACGGAAGGATTGCTTGCTTCCGTTCCGGGACTCAGTGGCACGAACGGCCGGTTTATACAAATTCCTGATGCGGTGCCGGATCCGGCAAACAAGCCGGAGGGCTGTTATTTCCATCCCCGCTGCCGATATTGCACAGAACAATGTAAAACGCAGAAACCGCGTCTTACCGAGGCCGGTCACGGTCGTCTGGTCCGATGCTGGTATCCGCTCGGCAGGAAGGAGGAGGTTTGAATGGGTGAGCCACTTATTTTGGCCGCAAATCTCAGTGTTGATTTTCCTGTTCGGGGTGCTTTGGGAAAGAAAAAAAAAGTGCATGCCGTTTCGGACGTTTCTTTAACCATTGAAAAGGGTAAAACCTTTGGACTGGTTGGCGAAAGCGGCTGCGGCAAAACAACACTGGCCAATTTGCTTTTGGGTTTGGTGAAGCCTGACGCCGGTTCCATTCTGTTTGACGGCAAAGAAATCACCGATATTTCACAAAAGCAGCTGAAAATTGTGCGTCGTGACATGCAGATGATATTCCAAGACCCGCTTTCTTCCCTCAATCCAAGGTTCAATATCTTCAGGATTATCTCCGAGCCCCTCTTTATCCGGGGCGGTTATACAAGAAAGCAAATGGAAGCAAGAGTTTTGGAGCTTCTCGAATTGGTCGGACTGCCGGCAAGCAGCCTGCACCGTTATCCTTCCGACTTTTCCGGGGGACAGCGTCAGAGAATTGGCATAGCACGTGCACTTGCCTTAAACCCAAAGTTTTTGGTATGCGATGAGCCGGTGTCCGCACTGGATGTATCGGTTCATGCTCAAATTTTAAATTTACTGATGGACTTACAAAAAGAGCTATCTATCACATACTTGTTCATCTCGCACAACTTAGCTGTGGTGCGTGATATCTGCCAATCGGTCGCTGTCATGTATCTGGGCAAGGTTGTGGAAACCGGCAATGCCCAGACAATATTCGACCATCCGGTTCATCCTTATACTCAGTCGCTGTTGTCGGCTGTTTTGGATGTGGATGCGGATAACAAAAGGGAACGTATCATTTTACAAGGGGATATCCCCAGTCCCATAGATTTGCCTACCGGCTGCCGGTTTCATACCAGATGTCCGAACGCGAGACCGGAATGTGCCATCCATTCACCCGAGCTTCGGGAAATAGAAAGCCATCATCGGGCTGCATGTTATTAACAGAATAAAAAGCCAAAGGGGTTACTATGAAATTAGATACTGCGTGTATACACGGAAGCAAGGACAACAATCACAAAACAGGAGCGGTTTGCACTCCGATTTATCAAAGTGCAACCTTCGCCCATCCATCGGTCGGTGAAAGCACCGGCTATGATTACTCACGGCTGCAAAATCCTACAAGAGAGCAGCTGGAAAAGACAATTGCCAGATTGGAGAGCGGCGTGGATGCGCTTGCGTTTTCTTCCGGTATGGCAGCGATCAGCTGCATCAACGAGCTGTTTTGTCCCGGGGATGAAATCATTGCTTCCGATGATTTATACGGTGGAACCGTAAGATTATACGATTATATTACCATAAAAAACGGACTAAAAATACACTATGTCAATACCGGTGACCATAGAGCATTGTCGGAAAAAATAACAGATAAAACAAAAGCGGTTTTTGTTGAGACCCCGACCAATCCCATGATGCACGTAACGGACATTCGTCTTGTAAAAGAAATCATCGGAAGCCGTGACATCTATCTTATTGTTGATAATACCTTCTTATCCCCTTATTTTTGCAACCCGCTGTCATTGGGTGCGGATATTGTTGTCCATAGCGGTACCAAATATTTGGGCGGTCACAATGACACACTGGCAGGTTTTCTTGTGGTTTCTAACCATGAACTGGCGGAAAAGCTTCGCTTTATTCACAAAACCACAGGTGCTTCTCTCAGCCCCTTTGACAGCTATCTGATGATACGCGGTATCAAAACACTGGCACTGCGTATGGAACGGGCACAGGAAAACGCACTCAAAATAGCACAATGGTTAAGAGAGCAGAAGAAAATCGTTTCTGTGAATTATGTAGGGTTGCCCGATCATCCGGGATATGAAATTTCAAAGAAGCAGTCACGGGGATTTGGCGCTATGATTTCTTTTGAAACCGATTCCAAAGAAACAGCGCTCCAAATTCTGCAGCAGGTCAATCTTATTCAATTTGCGGAAAGCCTGGGCGGAGTGGAATCCTTGATCACATATCCGATTTTGCAGACCCATGCCGACGTAAAGAAAGAGACACAGCGGCGTCTGGGAATCAATGATAGACTGCTTCGACTGTCTGTAGGTGTGGAAAATGCCGATGATTTGACAGAGGATTTAAAACAAGCAATAGGATAAGGAGTATGAAAAAATGAAATATGATTTCGGAGAGGCAATCGATCGATGTAAAACGAATTCTTTAAAGTACGATTTCATTGAAGAAAGAGGATATCCCGCAGACATTTTACCCTTATGGGTTGCCGATATGGATTTTAAAATTCCCCATGAAACCGCAGTAGCAATCAAAAAATCAGCCGAACACGGTATTTATGGTTATACAGAGCCAAAGGATTCTTATTACCGGGCACTTTCCGGCTGGTTTGAAAAACACTTTGACTATCCCATCCGACAGGAATGGGTGTTAAAAACGCCGGGGGTGGTGTTTGCCCTTTCCTTGGCTGTCCGTGCTTTTACAAAGGAAGGTGACGCTGTTTTGATTCAGCGGCCTGTCTACCATCCTTTTTCTCATGTGGTGCTTAACAACGATCGTAAACTAATCAACAATCCACTGGTTCTTAAGGACGGCAAGTATTGTATTGATTTTGATGATTTTGAGAAGAAAATTGTTGAGAACAACATTCGGCTGTTTATATTTTGCAGTCCTCATAACCCCGTAGGGCGAGTGTGGACAACGGAAGAGCTGACGAAAATTGCAGAAATATGCATAAAGCATCACTGTATTGTCGTCTCGGATGAAATTCACTGCGATTTTGTTTTGTCCGGTCATAAGCACAGAATTTTATCTTCCCTGTCACAGGAAATCGCAGACAATACGATTTTGTGCACAGCGCCCAGCAAAACCTTCAATCTGGCGGGATTGCAGGCCGCCAATATTGTAATCACCAATCCTGAGCTGCGAAAACAAATGTACAAAGAATTGACCAGAACCGGATACAGTCAGCTGAATTCGGTGGGATTGGCGGCGTGCCAGAGCTCCTATGAATATGGCGAGGGCTGGCTGTCCCAACTGAAAGAGTACTTGGGTGAAAATCTCAAATATATCAGACACTTCTTAGCAGAGCATCTGCCGCAAGTCAAGCTCATTGAGCCGGAAGGAACGTATTTGTTATGGTTGGATTTTCGGGAGACAGGAATCGAGCCTTCCGAGCTGGACGAGTTCATGAAGCACAAAGCCAAGCTGTGGCTCAACAGCGGCGAAATATTCGGAAAAGAAGGTCTTGGATTTCAGCGGCTTAACATTGCATGCCCCAGAACATATCTGGAACAAGCTATGATTCGTCTGAAAACAGCAATAGACAGCCTGTTGTAAAAATAAACGATATCCCCTATGATTGCGGAATGAATTTCTGCAATCATAGGGGATTTTTCTGTTTTCGGTCATATTTCAGGACAGGCAGCATATATCTTACAAAGGGACAAGATAGGATGAAGTGTGGGAGCATATTTCTGCACGAAAGAAAGGATAGTTGATATGACCAAAGAATTTGACAATGCAATTGCATGCCTGAGCATGAAAATAAAGAAAACACTGTCCGAGTTACCCCAGGTCGTAAAGGAAAGCTGCTTTGAAGTGCGGATCCGGGTGAACGCACCCATGATGCTGACGCTCAATACCGGTCAGGTTTATGTCACAGGCAACGGCGGAACAAGCCGTTTATACAGAGATGGTTTCACCATCATCAATAAATATGATATTGGCGAGTGTTTTAAATCAATTTGTGAATATTCCATTCACAGTCATCAGCAGGAAATCAACAACGGTTTTATTACCCTTCGGGGCGGACACCGTGTGGGGCTGTGCGGCACATCCGTCATTGAGAACGGGAAAATCATCAATATCAAGGACATTTCATCACTAAATGTGAGAATCGCCAAGCAAGTCTATAAAACGGCCGATGAGGTTGTGGCGTTGCTTCAAAAAGGGTTAATGGGTACGGTGTTAATCGGCCCGCCCTCCAGCGGAAAAACAACCATTCTGCGTGACCTTACCAGACAGCTTTCCAGCGGTGTGCTCGGGTATCCCTTAAAGGTGGCACTGATTGACGAAAGGGGAGAGCTTTCGGCAACAGCCGGGGGTGTTCCGCAAAACGACGTCGGTCCTTCCTGCGATTGCCTGTCAGGATACCCGAAGGCTGTCGGTATCGGCATTGCTATCCGTACCCTTTCACCGGACATCATTATCTTTGACGAGATCGGGACCAGTGAAGAAATGGGAGCGGTGAACGAAAGCCTGAACGCTGGTGTCACTGTTATCACCTCCATCCATGCGGGCAATGAAGCAGATTTTTTAAAAAAGCCACAGGGTCTGGCATTGTTACAAAGCGGTGCGTTTGAACACTTTGTGTTTTTAAAAAGCAAGGATGAACCCTCCGTCGTTCAAAAAATAGTGGGGAGGGAGGTGCTGGCCCTTGAAGCTGGTCGGAATTTTGGCAATCTTCCTTTGTACCACCTTGACGGGAGTGACCTTTGGAAACAGGCTGAGAGAACGGGTGTTACAGCTGCAGGCAATCGTTAAGCTTCTATGCGAATTTGAAACTCTCATTGCATACAGAGCATTGAATATCTATGAACTGTTTCAGTATACAGCCGAAAACAAAAATTATGAAAAACTAAAATTTTTACATTGTTATATCGAAAATTATAACCCGGAATTGCCTTTTCCTTTGGCCTTCGAGCAGGCGCTCAAACAAGCTGAGCCGCAAATGGCGCTCAAGGCAGAGGACAGAAAACAGCTATCTCAATTTGCGTCTGTGCTGGGCACCACTGATGTAGACGGGCAAATCAAAAATTGCAGGCTTTACATCAATTTATTCGAAAAAAGCTTATCCGAAGCCTTAAAAATTACGGCCCAAAAACAAAAGCTCTATTATTCTCTGGGCATTATAGCAGGACTGTTTTCAGCAGTGATGCTGATTTAAAACAATGGAGGTTTCAATATGGAAATAGATCTGATTTTTAAAGTAGCGGCAGTGGGAATTATTGTGGCAGTATTGAATGTGATTCTAAAAAGCTCGGGAAGGGACGATCAGGCTCTGATGATTACGCTGGCAGGTATTGTTGTTGTTATCGTGATGCTGGTGCAGCAGATCGGAACCCTGTTCAGCACATTGAAATCTGTGTTCGGACTTTAATATGGATATTTTATCGGTTGTTGGATTGGGTTTGGTTTCTGCCGTGCTGGTGGTCCTGCTGCGTCAATATAAGCCCGAGTTTGCCATGCCTGCCGGTGTTCTGGCGGCGGTCGTCATTCTGCTGCTGTCCATATCGGCATCGCTTCCGATATTGGACAAGATCAAAGAAACAGCCACAAAAGCATCCATCAACGGGGATTATATCGGGATCCTGATCAAATCCCTGGGGGTATGCTATTTGACCCAGTTCGCCTCGGATACCTGCAAGGACAGCGGAGAAAGCTCTATGGCATCTAAAATTGAACTTGCCGGTAAGGTTGCAGTGATGCTTTTGTCGCTGCCGCTGATCAATCAGGTACTGGGTGTTGTAACAAAGCTTGTAGGATAGAAAAAGGTGAGAACGTGAAAAAAATACTGATGTTTATAATACTGCTATTGATTGTTACATATCCTGTCTGTGCAGAAACCACAGAGGATTATAATACCCTGTATGATTCCAGCGGCATGGACAAAGCCTATGACAGCATGCCGGATAACGCCAAGCAGTTTTATTGGGATTTGAATGTAAAACCCTCAGATCCCTCCAGCTTAAAAAATCTGAACGCCGGCAATATTTTTGACAAGCTGATGAAAATGGCAACTGAGAAAGCCACAGCGCCTATCAAAGCCGGTTTTATGATAATGGCATTGATTTTGCTGTGTGCCCTGGCGGAAAGCTTGGGAAACAGTGTGTCAAACAAGGAGCTCTCCGGCGTGTATTATTACATCAGCATGATCGGAGCAGCTATTATCATCACGGTACCTCTGATGAGTGTCATTACAAATGCGGCAAGTGCTTTGAATGCCTGCGGGATTTTTATGTTGACCTTTGTGCCGGTGTTTGTAGGTATCCTCATTGCTTCCGCCAGAGGTGCCACAGCAA
>MKRK01000080.1:8355-8597 GCA_001896915.1 Clostridiales bacterium 43-6 | reverse complement strand
TCAGATTCAGCATTTGCTCCATTGGCGCCGAGTCCTTAAAGCGCTCCTCCGCTTCCAACCGGGAATAGTCGACAAGGTCGTGATGCAGCCGCGTGCGCTCCCGCATAGCACCGTCGTTTTTTCTTCGCCCGTCGGCGAGCTGAAGCGCTCCAGCGTGGGCCGTGCCATAGTCCCAGCCCATCGCGCGCTTTTCTACGCACCAGCGTTCGTGCTCCGCGACGGCGATTTTCATCAGGTCATTC
>MKRK01000080.1:0-8324 GCA_001896915.1 Clostridiales bacterium 43-6 | reverse complement strand
AGTCGGTAACGGGGGTATAGTCTACCGCGCGGTCTGTGTAGAAACAGCCGATCGACTCCAATTGAGCAGCAAACCCTTTCGCCTGCGCGATGTTGGAAAGTTTGTATTCAAGTGACAGATTGTCCTCAAAAGCGATCTTCATCTCTTCCGCGGTTTTTGCCCCTGCATAACGTCCATTGAGCGCAAGCGCGAAGATATAGAGGTTGAGATAGTTGCTCTCGGAGAGATAAAGCCCCGTCCGCTTTCGTTTTTTCTCGATGCGCACCTCCACGATATCGCTTGTATCTGGCGCATTCACATTCGGCTCAAATGCGGGTACGATATCTCTTAAGCAGATAATCTCGTCGATGTCGTCCGCAAACTTGCTGCGGTTATTCCGAACCGCACCGGATTTTTTCTTATATCCATGATACAACATGTCTTGATAAGATTTTGCCGCCAGCACCTTGGTTTCGTAGCACTGATCAAAGTAATACACCCAGCGCATACCCTCCGCGGAAAACATCAGATCGAAATCAAACGCATATATGCCGCTACGGCTGTTTTGGCCGTAGGAAGCTCTGTCCCAGCATTGCAACTCATCGCAGAGCATTAAAAGGTAGCACAGCGGCTGCCCGTCGGAGAGATGCAGCGGCTCCTGCGTGTGCAGAAAAGAGCGCATGGTAAACTTAAACAGGCTGTTGTGCAAGAGGATTGCGCAGAACGCGTCTAGCACCGCCTGCGGCATTTTTTCATAGCGATCGATTTCT
Organism: Clostridiales bacterium 43-6; assembly: GCA_001896915.1. Classification (GTDB taxonomy): domain Bacteria; phylum Bacillota; class Clostridia; order Oscillospirales; family Acutalibacteraceae; genus MKRK01. Next base: position 7,575 of record MKRK01000080.1, on the reverse strand, counting down.
CTGTGCCGGTTCAGGTAGGTCTTTGCCATTATGAGCCCGCTGAAATAGGCGTGATCCATATAGAGATAGTCCTTCTCCGCGGGGTTTTCGTGAATCGCGCGATCCTGCAGGGCTTTTCTCAACTGGTGCTCGGCATAGTAGGGCTCTACTTCCGTGTGATCCAAGTAGCTCTCGCTCAGACGTTCAACGACCGCTTTTGCGTAAAGATCGTTCAGGCTGCCGAGCCGTGACACCACAAATTCATCCATGTTTTGGTATGACACATAAGGCGAGAATCCATAGGCATCATTGTTACTTTGATCCAGTTTGCAAACATAAGACTTCATTTGCTGATGAGCAATTTCAAACGGATAGCCGACATCGTGAAACAGAGAGGCAAGCCCCCAATATTCGAGAAAATGACAGGCTGCATCCCTGCCGTCCGATAACCCATATTTCTCGTTGTAGGTGGCTCTGAATACCGAATGATTTTTGTAGATCACAAGGCCGATTAAAAACACATAGACGCTATGAGAATAGTGATCGCGGTGTTTCATCAAAAGAGAGCTCGCATTTGACTCATGCTCACATAGAAGCTCTAGAAGCAATCCCGTGGAATCATATCCTGCGCCGAAAGGCTTGAATATCTCGCAATAACAATAGTAGATATCAAACGCATCCTCTTTGGAGCCCGAAGCGAGAAAATGCCCGATCGCCACTTCGAAGCCGAGGCGATCCAGGTCACGTTCCATGTTGTAGGGAATTTGATTTTTCTCTGCGCTTCTTCCGTCGGAGTCGGAGAGTGTGCTACGCGCCTGCGTGTTATTGTCAAATTTCAGGTTTTCGCAACAGTCGCGGATAAAAGACAACGCTTCCTTTCCGTAATTCCGTTTTGTTTGCGGTAATGCGGGGATTCGCACCGTGTCCGAAATTCTATATCGATCACGATTATGCACCTGCATTTCGAGTAGCGCCTGATAGCTCATATCGCAAACTCCTTTTTAGTAGCAGCATTTGTTGTAAAATTCTGTTGAATTGATATGAATACGTCTTTCTCATATGTTTAACATAGAATAAGCGTGAAAAGTACTTGTCAATGTAAAATGTATCACCAACGCTCTTCACTTTCAATACGCATTTGCATGTTCATTTGTAAACAAGCAAGAATGTCGTTGGGGCGAAAAAAGCGCTTAGCGGTTTTCGCTCCCCAATCTATCGTTCGATGAGAAGATTGAGGCCGCGCTCTAACAGCGATTGTTTGAAAAAAACGCACCATCATCCTTCAAATTACACCAAACTTTCACTTGTTTTCTTGATTTCAAGCAATAGATTTTATAGCTCTATGAAAGATTGCTTCTTGTTTGATCTTATGCTGCTGAATCGGTAATTACGATTGCCTAACGAGTTGAAATTGAGTAAGATAGATAAAATAGATCACGACCGCCAATAAAAAAGGAGCTCCGGATCATATGAAACTGCCTGCGGCGTACAAAGGATCAGAACCATATATATTTGTGAGTTACTCACATGTCGACCGAGAAGAAGTGCTCAAGGACATTATCTGGATGGTCGGTCTTGGGTATAGAGTCTGGTACGACGAGGGAATCGAATTCGGTCAGGACTTCCCGACGGAACTTGCAATCGCCATCAAAAACTGCTCACAATTTATCATCTATATCAGCCCGAATTCCGTAATCAGCAAGTACGTCAATCGCGAGTTCGATTACGCGAACTTCCTTGGGTTCAAGGTTTTCCCGGTCTATCTGGAGCACACGGAACTGCCAGAACGGCTCGAGTTTCTCATGAGCACGACACATCGGCTGTATCGCTTTCGTTATCCCTGGCAGGACTTTTGCGAGTACTACGAAAAAGGTATATATGAGCAGTGCAGATACATTCCCGACGCAACAAAAGAAAAACCGAAGTCATCCGAATCCGGCAAACCTTTGAAATCAGCGAAAACGCTAGATTCCTCTCTGCCGGAAAGCACCGAACAGGCATGCAAGACTGAACCCGATGAAAGCGCTTATCGAATTCTGCAATTCTTTGACGAACATAGCCATAGTGCAAAACTGACCGAGTACATTCGAGGCTCCCGCATCAGCCGTTATGAGGTCCAATTCGAGAAGGCAACAAAACTCGAAAGCATAAAAAAACTTGCGAAAGACCTTGCCCGCGCGCTTGATGTTCCGAGCGTTTTGATCGACGGATCGATGGAACGCAAAAATAGCGTTTTTATTGAAGCGCCGAATAAAATCGAGTTTTTTACGCCCGTGCAGACGATTCTAAAAACGGCCGAATTCCGCGATGCGCCGTCTCTTCTTACTGTTGCGCTCGGAAATGATATTTCAGGCAAGCACTATCTGGTGGATCTTTCGAAGCTGCCGCACGTGCTGATCGCGGGGGTCACCGGCTCCGGCAAGACCGCTTTAATCGAGTCGATGATCGTGAGCCTACTATATAAAACGACGCCGGATGAATTGAAATTGCTTCTGATTGATCTGAAAAATACGGAACTTTCGCGGTTTGACGGCCTGCCAAATCTCCTGTTTCCCGTCGTTCACGGCTTACGTCACGCTGGCAACAGCTTGACCTGGCTGACGGAGGAAATGGTGCGCCGTTATCTCCTCTTTCATGATTTCAATGTGCGCGGTTTAGACGGCTATCTGGCGCTGCAGAGCGCAGGAAAAGAAGTATTACCCCGCATTGTGGTGTTCATCGATGAATTCTCGGATCTGATGCTGGAAAGAGCGGACAAGACGGAAGAAGCCATCATGCGAATCGCGCAGATGGGCAAAGCCGTCGGAATTCACCTGATTCTGGCGACGCAACGGCCTTCCATCTCAGTCATTACCGGCATCATCAAAGCAAATATTCCAACACGAATTGCGTTTATGGTTAATACGGTCGTTGATTCGCGCATCATTCTCGATCAGTCTGGCGCTGAAAATTTACTTGGCAAGGGCGATCTGCTATATTTTCCGATCAGCGCATCGCGCCCTGTACGCCTTCAGGGATGCAGTGCGAGTGAACGCGACATTGACGAGGCAAGGCGCTTTGTTCTCTCGCGCTTCGGCGAAGAACCTGTTGTATACACCCTGCCGGACGAGATCACAAATGCTCCTCAGCCAAAGCCGGAAGATGCTCACGACCCAAAGCTGATCGAAGCAGCTAGAATCGCCGCGCTTCAAGGGAATATCACCATTACCGATGTGCAACGAAATCTTCATATCGGTTACGCGCACGCGTCCCGACTGATCGACATGCTGGAAACACTTGGCATCATCAGCCCGCTCGAGAGCAGCAAGCCGCGCGAGCTTTTAGTGACACCCGGACAGATTGAGCATCTGCTTGAAATGCATGATGCTGGCCAGTAACTAAAATTAAAAACTTCTCTCCATGATCAATGGGATTCGAAGTTTTATTGACAAAAGTTAACGACGCTATCATACAAGGCTACATATTTCTTATACTTACTATCGACAGAAATTTCTACCGCTTATTAGAAGACTTAGAATTTCTTCTGAATGTCAATAAAGGCCTTGATCGTTTCGCTTTTTCTTTTATGCATCATCAAAGTGCATGCAAATGCGCAATCGGAACCTAAAGATTGTTGTTTACTATTGCTCAAGTTTAAAATACTAAATACAAGCATATGTATTCAAAGAACGCCTGCTTTATATGCACACTGTAAAGAAAGTAGCACTCGCCCCCGCGTTTCGCGAAATTGTATCGCTTCGAACGGGTTTTGCCACGTAACCCCGCAGAAGTAGATATAATTTCGATGGGGGCTTTGCCTTATAACGCAAAAAACGCCCATATTTTGGCGCTTTGTTGTCTCTATATTCTTAAGAAGGAATTTATGCACGTTCTTTCAGTGCTCGAAAACCATTTTGCTGCGATTTTCAATCAGAAATCAGAACTCCTAAGGTAAGCGTTCCAGAAGATTGTATCCTTGACGCCCTTCGGTTTTCTTCCTAATCTAGCCCATTTCCTGCTTAACGGAGCGTTCTGTATCTTGGCAGGCTCACCTAGATAAGGGAGCTCGGCAAATTTGCTGAAAAATAGTTGAAATCTCATACAAGAAACGCCGGTATCTGATACATCGGCATAGAAAAACAGCCTTGACCGCGAGGTTTTACCGGCACGGTAATAGCCGGTCAATCTTCAATAACATGCAAAAACTGCATACCGCATCGCGGTGGTCTCCACAGCAGACGATCACATGCTAACTCGAGACACGTTCGGCAACCTCCTCCACCGTGCAGTCAAGTAGATATACCTCAAGACACTTGGCAGTTGCGGCTCTTGTGTCGGGCGCCGTGGTCGCCGTGTCAGGTGCGACTACCAACGTCTTCCGCCGTACACATGATGGTGATGTTCAACTGACAATGCTGGGCGCGCATGTAATCACAGCCTACAAAGCAGATATGGGCAAACTCATCTGCGTTAAGTTCGCTGTCCTTGATCGTGCCGGTTTCACAACCGCCAAGAAAGTGCTGCGAAGATGCCACATTTCATGTCAGTTGCGGCAACTATCTCAAACACCTCTTTGAGATGTCACATGAGATAGGAATCCTCACGCGCAACCTGAGAGCATTATCTTCCCCTAGAGGAAGAGGTTGACGTTCGATAAATGCAACGACTATTGGGACACAGCTCTATCACAACAATTCAGATTTACACACATATAGCAGCAGCAAAGCAGGAAGAGATATATCAACCAGACATCCAAGGAATAAACTAAGCTTTACATGCTAAGAAAGCCAGCACGGAGTGATCCGGGTTGTTTTTCCCGCTGATATTATTCATTTATCCGGTGTTACAATCTTTGACATTGCGTTGCAACAGAGGATTTTGTATGGCTAATAAAACAAGGCAAATCTGGAAGGCGGTGAATTGACCGAACTGATCTCCACACACAATTCGCAGATGTTGCTGCTAAAGGTTTAACATCGATCTCCATCAAGAGTATTCCAGGATCGACTATCATTTCAATTATTACAGGTGACGATTCGCCTGAAAATGGAACTAATTGAGCGTATTATCGCCCAAGCGAATTGACTTTCGCCCAAATAATGCATATAATTGGGCGTAATGAAAGGGGCTGGGCGAATGAGAGCGTTTCAATATGAGAATATTGCGAAAAAAACATGGGATAGTGAAACTTTGCAACTGGTCGCTAGAATACGTGAATGTAAAGGAAGGCAGGAAATGTTTCTTGCGCAGAAACCAGCGGCCTTAAAAAAACTGGTGGAGATCGCGCGGGTGCAAAGCACAGAGGCATCCAATAAAATTGAGGGCATCGTGACCACAAGCACGCGTTTGAAGCAGCTTTGTGAAGAGAAGGTATTGCCCCGCAATCGTGATGAGGAGGAAATCAGCGGATATCGAGATGCGTTAAACACCATTCATGAGAATTATGAGTACATCCCGATCACGCCTAACTATATTTTGCAGCTTCATGGCATGCTTTATCGCTACTCGGGGCGTGAGATCGGTGGTCGGTTCAAAAACGTTCAGAACTATATCACCGAAACTCGTGCAGACGGAAACGCGTGGACCCGTTTCACACCCCTTGCGCCATATGAGACCCCTGAAGCGGTGGCGGAAATCTGCGCGAGCTTCAGCAAGGCAATTGATGACGGGGTTGTCGATCCGTTGATCTTAATACCAATATTTGTCGATGATTTTCTCTGCATCCACCCATTCAACGATGGAAACGGCAGAATGAGCCGCCTTCTGACGACATTGCTGCTTTATCAGAGCGGCTTTGTAGTCGGCCGCTATATCAGTTTGGAAGCGAAGATTGAAAAGACCAAAGATGTGTACTACGATGTCTTACAATCGACATCCGTCGGATGGCACGAAGAGATGAATGACCCAACTCCTTTGATCAAATACTTGCTTAGCACCATTCTTTCCGCTTACAGGGATTTTGAAGACAGGGTCAACCTAGGCGATGAAAAACTATCAGCGGTCGAGCAGGTGCGGCAGGCGGTCAAGATGAAGATCGGTAAGTTTACAAAGAGCGAGATCATGGAACTATGCCCGGGGATAGGCAAAACATCGGTTGAAAATTCGCTAAAAGCCTTGGTTGAAGATTCTTCTATAACGCCTCATGGGCAGGGCAAAGCGACCTACTATACCAGAAACAAATAAAGATAACAGCTAGATATAGGAATAGCATCTGTCAAAAAGGCAGGTGCTTTTTGGTGCGCATAACAAGATAAAACGAACGTGATTACAATGGGCGAGGGTTGTTCGTCATCGATTAACGATCCTATTTCATTTTCAAGCGTGAAGGTGAAATAAAATCACAAAAAACAATGTATAATTTCAATGAACCGATGGCTTCCCGAAACAAAAGCGGCAACCGCGCTGCGGCTTTGGGTTCGTGAAGCACATCGTCAATATAACCGAAGATCTGATTCAGATCCTTTTCGGCTGCGGCAACAATCCAAATTTCATGCTTTTCCGAGACCGTACTTCCTCTCTATATCGGAAAATACGTCTTTCGTCTTGCGGCTTTTGCCAGACTCTGCATCGGCGAGGCCAGCATCCAGCATACGGTACAATTCACACTTGCCGCTGAGTCGTTCATACTCGGCATTGGACATGACGACAAGGTCGCCCGTACCGTTCCTTGTGGTGAACACCGGTTCCTGCTGCTGATTGCAGAACTCGGAGATTTCTCCATACCGATTACACAGATCAGAACTGGGACGGATTACGGCCATTGTGATCACCTCATGCGTTTAGATAGGCAAATTGTATCAAAGCAACGATATCAAATCAAACAAGGTGAGCTCATGAATCCACGCAGATACCCGTTTCGCTCCCGCGATAAGCCGAAAGACTCTCTCTGCGGCAGCCGCTACAGTTTCTTCATCGGCGGGACGTCGAGCGGGAAACAAGTCAATGAAACGACCGCGGTGCAGATGACGGCGGGGTACTCGTGTGTGATCCTGTCAGAAACCATTGCAGGGCTGCCGCTAAACGTTTATCAATACAACTATAGCGGCCCTTTTCAACAAGACGATGTATTATTGAGATAGGGTTTCTTAGCTCTTCAGCTCGTCCATCAACATAGCAGATGCTTCTGTCATATTTCCACCACCTAAAGCAATAATACTGCTTTTTCTGGAGAATATCACGCATACATACAAGAACAAATTCGCAATAAAGTTTTTGTTTTCATGCACATCATGCGATGCCTATTAGTTTGCGAAAAGCCTGCAACACATCCCTAAAGAATCCAGTTGGTTAACCGTCGCAAAAGACATTAGTATGGCTTGAACGATTCTACGGGTGATATTAGAACCGGAACTGCACGAAAGATGGAGTCGTCCATAAATAGAATCGTTAGCCCTCAGCTTCGGAGTTGACTGACCGTTTTGGTCCTAACCATCGTAATCTTAAATAGTCGCCCATAATCGCGTATGATTCGGATTCGTATCGCTGACAAGGTTCGCAATTACAGGCCATCTATTGCGCCCTATCGCGATCATGTATGTAAAAAGCTTCAAATTTGGGTTCGTCAGTTTTCTTTTTAGAATAGAATATTTAATTGAAATAGAAAATCATATCCCCAGG